>NZGT01000101.1 GCA_002691025.1 Spirochaeta sp.
GTCGGCCCAGGCTTCCTCGGGCGAGCGGATCTTCTGGATACAGACGCCGGCGTCCGCTCCGGCCTGGGTCCATTCATCGGCCGTGAATTTGGCAAACGTCTTCGCCATGGGTTCCCAGTAATGGTCGAGCACGAAGAGTTCCTCTGGCCCGAGGCCGATCCGGTCGGGGTCTTCGCGAACGGCCAGGTCGGGGTGGGCATTGAGTTGCTCGCCTTCCCCTGCAGCCAGGACGAAGCGGGGGCTGGGGGGCCAGCAGTGGACCCACTTTCCATCGCTGCACTCGAAGAGGCCCTTGGGTGAGCGGCTGTCCGAGATCCAGGTTGAAAAACCCCAGGCATCCAGGTTCTCCCCCGTGGCAAACGCCATGACTCCTGCGGAGAGGGCGCCCTGCAAGAGGGAGGTCTCCACCCATTGCCCACGGCCGGTGACCTCTCGGGCTCGCAGCGCCGCACTGATCCCGAGAATGGCGGCATGACCGGCCCCCAGGCTCGGGAAGCGGGAGCCGGAGAAGAGGGGGCCTTCGCGATCGGGACCCTGCATGGCTTCGGGGGCAATCTTGAAGTCAGGCGAGAAAGCGGGTTCGCCGGAGAGAAAGGCGGCCGCACCCCCGACGCGTCCTCTTTGTTCCCATTGCAGGCCGGTGCGCGCGGCCACGAGGGCATCAAAGCCGGGTCGGTCTGCGTGGGGATTGTCGCGGCCATATCCCGTGATCGAGCACTGGATCAGTTCGGGATTGAGAGCGGACAGGGTTTCGTGGTCGAGGCCCCATTTCTTCGCTCTCCCGGGCGGCATGCTCTCGACGAATACGTCGGCGTGACGAAGAAGGGACACGAGAAGCGACCGGTCTTCCTCGTTCTCCAGGTCCAGGATCGCGCTTCGTTTGCCTCGATTCCATCCGTGGTAGCCGAGTTGGCTTTGAAACGCATCGCCTCCGGGGCTTTCGATCCGTGTGACTTCTGCGCCGTGGTCGGCCAGCATCATGGTGGCCATGGGGCCTGCGATGCCAGAGGAGAGGTCAATGACTTTGATGTCTGAGAGTACGCCTGCCATGGTCTTCTTTCAGCCTGGACTCCAAAGGGAATCGCTCAGTCGATGCCGTACATCCGCGCGCCGTTTTCCCAGGTGATCGCCCGGATTTCGTCTTCCGGCACGCCGTCGAATTGTTTCCGGATCTTCTCACTCGCATTGGGCCAGTTGCAGACGGGGTGGGGAAAGTCGGTGGACCACAGGACGTTGTTCAACCCCAGTTCGTGTCGTAGTTCGACACCCTCGGGTTCATGCACGAAGGTCGTGGCCATCTGTCGCTTGAAATAGGTGGACGGAAGTTCCTTGACGCCGGGAAAGTCGTAGTGGGCATGCATGCGGCTGTCCAGGAAGCGGATGAATCCTGCGAGCCAGAAGAGTCCAGGTTCCACGAAGATGATCTTCAATCCCGGATGTCGTTCAAGAATGCCAGTCAAGATGTACCAGCAGAGCGTTTCGCCGATGGCGAAGCCTGGCATGGCGGTAAAGATGCCCTTTTGCGGAGTGGGATCGCGACGGAAGGTGTCCCAAAGCGAATCCTTGAGAGTGAGATGGTTGGCCACGACGACGCCTGTTTCTTCAAAGGCGGACCAGAGCTTTGTGTAGCGTTCATCATGGTAGTCGGGCATCCCGACTTCGCTGGGGAAATTCGGGATCTGGATGGATCGCGCCCCGGTCTCCGCCAGGCGGTAGACTTCAGAAGCCGCGTAGTCGATGTCGATGAGGGGAAGTTGATACGTGATGAGGATGCGGCGGGGGTCCACCGAAGCGAAATCGCGGAGGGTGTTGTTGTACGCCGAGGCACACTCCCGCCAATGCTCTCCGACTTGATAGACCTTGCTTGTGAAGTCGAATTCCGAATACATGACTTCGCATTCAACGCCATCGTCATCCATGGCGGCGAGTCGAGCCGTGGAGTCGAAGTATCCAGGATGGCTGGCGGCTTCGAGGTCGACGAAGTCTTCCAGTTCCAGACGGCCTCCGTCCATTTCCTTTTCCCGCTTCTGGTCGTATTTCGCCATGCCTTCGTCCCAGGCGGCGTGGAATTTGGTGGCCAGGTTTGCCTTGACCTGATCCGAGGTGATGACGCAGTGGGAGTCAGCGGAAAAGAGTCGTTGATCGTTCGTCATGGGTGGGCTCCTGAACGCTCTGGTCGGGTGCAGGCTGAAGGACTCAAAGGCGTGCACTTGTTAAAATACGTGAAATGAAAGAACTTTTGAACTCCCGCTTTCAGGTTCGGATTCCGGCTCTGGATCAAGACGGCCACGCGGCTCTCGAGGAGTCTACTCCATCTGGGTTCGAACCTGGGAAGCCATTTAACACCGAGGAAGACTTCTCGTTTGAGGACAGGCGCGATTCGTTACACTGGGCAGGTGTACCCTCCAAGGAAAGGTTGCTCTGGTGATCGTTGAAGTCCCGCCTCGCTACCGAGGCGTTACGCGTGGGACCAAGAAGGTCGAGGTCGAAGCCTCCAGTGTGCTGGCGAGCCTCGCCGCGGTGGAGGCCCAGTATCCAGGGTTTCATGAGCTTGTGCTTGATCCGAAGGGCCAGGTCCGTCGGTTTGTACGTTTGTTTCTAAACGGAGATGAGCTGCCGAGGGAAGATTTTGACCGCTCGATCGAAGCCTCGGACGTCTTGTCAGTGGTCACGGGTGCAGCCGGCGGGTAGGCGTTCCATTTACAGGGTGTCGCGAAAAAGGAGTTGGGAATGGTGGATCAGAGAAACGACCAGATTATTCGAGTCGACATGAGTTCAGAGCAGGTGGTGGTGGAACCCATGCCTGAATCGTGGTTGAAGCTGGGAGGGCGCGCTCTCTCTGCGAGGATCCTCATCGAAGAGTGCGAGCCCGGCTGCGACCCTCTGGGTCCTGACAATCTCCTCGTCCTTGCTCCTGGGCTACTCGCCGGAAGCTCGGCGCCTACCAGCGGAAGACTCTCGGTGGGGGGGAAAAGCCCGCTGACCGGAGGAATCAAAGAAGCCAATGTGGGCGGCAATCCCGGACAAGATCTCATGAAGCTGGGCTACCGGGTCGTGATCGTAAANGGNCAACCCCNTGATNCGGATGCGCGNTTTGCCTTGGAGGTNAACGCNGAAGGNGTCTCGATTCGAGCNGCGGACGAGCATCGGGGNAAGTGGAATTACGCCTTGATCGATGANTTGAAGGAGTCCTACTCCAAGACCACCTCGTTCGTGAGTATCGGCCCGGCGGGAGAGCTTCGTCTGGCCGGAGCGTCGGTGGCGTGTACGGATGCCGATCAGGATCGCCATCCCGCTCGCCATGCCGGTCGAGGGGGGCTGGGTGCCGTGATGGGCGCCAAGGGTCTCAAGTATGTCTCGGTGGATCCGGGCCGCAGTCCTGTGCGCAAGCCCGTCCTGCAGAAGGAATGGAACACCTTCAACAAGAAGTTTTCCAAGGAGTTCCTCGACGGTCCCGCCAAGGATCCCTTCCCGAAGTGGGGGACGAGTGTCCTGGTGGAAGAGGCCAACTCGATCTACACGCTTCCCTACAAGAATCGGGTGGAATGCCGCTCGCCGGACGTGGAGACCCTCGACGGCATGCGGATCGTGGAGAGCTTTGAGACGAGAGGCGGCGGCATGCACAACTGCCTCAAGGGATGCATTGTCCGTTGCAGCAATGTCGTGATGGACGAGAAGGGCGAATACAAGACATCGGGGCTCGAGTTCGAGACCCTGGCTCTGCTGGGCTCCAATTGTGGTCTCGCTCACTGGGAAGACGTCGCGGATCTGGATCGCCTGTGCGATGACGTGGGACTCGACACCATCGAGACCGGGGCGGCCATTGCGGTCTATATGGATGCCGGCGGTATGGCCTGGGGAGATGCCGAGGGAGCCAAGGGGCTGCTTCGGGAAATCGCAGAGGGCACGGAACTCGGTCGACAGATCGGAAATGGGGCCGTGGCCGTGGGGCGGGCCCAAAAGCACCACCGAGTGCCTTCGGTGAAGGGGCAGGCCATACCGGCCTGGGATCCGAGGCCGATCAAGTCCGTGGGCTTCACCTACTGCACCAGCGCCATGGGGGCCGACCATACGGCCGGTTTGGTGGTGGAGTTGGGGCAGGATGATGAGGAAGCCCTGCTGATTTCACGGGAGTCCCAGATCGTCAACGCCGTGGTGGATTCGTCCGGTTTCTGTCAGTTCCTGATGCCGCACCTGGACGATGTCCGGACCTTCTACGGCAATTTCCTGGGTGAGGAGATCTCTCGCGATGAGATCGTCGACCAGGGCTGGCAGTGCCTCGAGGATGAATGGGAATTCAACCGCCGGGCGGGTCTCGGAGATGAGGATGACCTCATGCCGGACTGCATGGCCCAGGACGAGATCGGGCCCGACAAGCTGGTCTGGGATGTCTCCGCGGATGTGGTGGGCAAGCTCTACGAGCGGCCGGCTCAGTTCCGGGAGTCCCTCTTTGCCTTGAGGCCGGGTTGATCTGGTCTGTTCTTTGAAGTATCCAAGCCGGTCGAGGAGGAGTCGTCATGCCTGGTCCGCTGGATGGAATTCGCGTCGTTGATGTAAGTGAAGTGATCTCGGGGCCGCTGGCCACCATGATCCTCGCCGACCAGGGTGCGGACGTCATCAAGATCGAGCCGCCTGGTCATGGAGAGGAAAGCCGTCAGCTGGTCAACTACCGCGATGGCATGGCCGCTCTCTTCCTGAATTGCAACCACGGCAAGCGCTCCATCGGCGTGAACCTCAAGAGTGAAAAGGGCTTGAAGATCGCCCTGGATCTGATTCGTGAGGCCGACGTCTTTGTGCAGAACTGGCGTCCCGGGGCGGCCGATCGCCTGGGGCTCGGAGAAGAGGCCATTCGCAAGGTCAACCCGGATATCGTCTATGCCTCCATCAGCGGTTTTGGAGAGGACGGACCCTACGCGGATCAGCGTGGCTATGACCCGATCTTCCAGTGTCTTACGGGGTACGTATCCTCCCAGGTCAATCCTGAAATCCCCATGCCGGATCTGGTTCGAAACGCCGTGGTCGACAAGGCCACGTCCTATTCGCTGGCCCAGGGCATTACCGCTGCGCTTCTGGCCCGCGAGCGGGGGGCGGACGGACAGCACGTCGATGTGAAGATGCTGGATGCCGGGTTGGCCTTCTTCTGGCCCGACGGAATGCTTCGACACTCCCTGGTGGGAGGTGGGATCGATCATTTCGTGGTGCCCGGCGAGCGTTATCAGTTGATGCCCACTTCCGATGGCCAGATCATGATCTGGTGTTCGACGGCCGATCAGATGAGGGCCTCTTTGCTCGTCGTGGGTGAAGAGGAGATGGCCCGGAGTCCCGAGCAACGAGGCAAGACCATGCTGGGGGAAGAGTCCCAGTTGGCCCGGGCCGAAGCCGTGCGCAACGGGCTGACTCGCATGACCACCCAGGAAGCCTACGAGCGTTGCATCGAACATGAAGTGCCCGCGGCGCCCGTGCTTACGCATCAGGACGTCCTGGTGGATCCGCAGATCACCCACAACGGCTGCGTGATAGAGGCGCAGCATCCGGTCTACGGCCGCTACCGGCGGGCGAAACCCTCGGCCCGCTTCTCCGGAACAGTGCCCGAGGCGACGGAATCCCCGGCTCTCTACGGCGAGCACACCGATGAGATCTTGAAGGAGATGGGGTACGAGGAAGCCGATCGCGCGGCTTTGCGTGATGATTCGGTGGTCTTGTAGCGGGCTGTTCCGTTTCGGCTCTCGCGCAGGCCCCGGGGAGTCTTTGACTCTCCTAGAGGACGCCGGTGGCCTTGGGGCATCCGAGCAGGTGGCTGCCGATGACCGAGTAGAGGTCGGGTCTCACCTGGACATGTTGGGTGATCACATGACTGTCGCGAAAGAACCTCTGAAGGCGACTCTTCTCATAGATGGCCGTGGCTCCACCCAGGTGATAGGCGCTGCGCGCGACTTCGGCTCCGGTCTCGACGGCGTGAAGCATCGATAGACGGAGAGCCGATCGTTCGTCGAGACCGACGCGACCTTCCCGGGCGGCTTCCCAGATGGCTTCAATGCACTCGTAGTAGTGTCCGCGGGCGGCCCTGAGCTTGACTTCCGCACGGGCCACTTCGCCCTGCACATCCCGTCGCTCGGCCATTCGTTTGGACTGACCGGTTGCCACCTTTCCGTTTGCCAGTTCATGCAGCTCGTCAAGCGCACCGCGAGCCAAGCCCAGTGCGATGCTGCCAAAGGCCGTCGCGAGCAATGTGAGTTGAGGGATCCGGTAAAGGGGGTTGTCGGGCATGGCGTGGTGTTTCCAGGCTGCGATGTAGTCCTCGCTGACTCGCACATCATTCAGTCGGTAGTCGGTGCTCCCCGTTCCTCGCATGCCCGACGTGTGCCAGGTGTCGAGAAACTCGACTTCGCTTGAGGGTACGGCCACCATGTGGCTGCGCGGCGCGCCGTGGGAATCGGTCAGGATTTCACCGTCCCGGAAGAAATGACTTCCGCAAAGAACCCAGTCGGCATTCTGTGTGCCGGAGCCAAACGGCCATTGGCCGGAGACGCGGAAGTGGTGGTCGCCGTCTGCTTCGGCATGACCTTTGGGGGCATAGACGCCGCAGATCACGGTTTCAGGACGGGAAAAGATCGCGCGTGCGATTTCCGGGTCGAAGTGGGGCACGACCAACGTGGAGGAAACCCCGATGCCCACCACCCAACCCACGGAAGGGTCCGCCTGGGCGAGGATTTCGATGCTCTCCAGGGAAGGCGCCAGGGCCACGCCCCCTCCACCGAACTCGGTGGGGACCCACATGGAGAAGAAGCCTTTCTGGGCCAAGGTCTGGCTCACCTCGTCCGACATCCGGCGGGCCTCTTCGGCCTCGTCGGCTTTGGCGGACAGGAAAGGGGCCATTTCCCGGGCCAGGGTGACGGGGGAGGCGGATGTGATGGGTTGAGCACTCATGATTGACCTCGTTTTCTTTTTGTATTCAAGCGCTTAGCGAGCCAGGCCGAGCAGGCCCGCAATGTTGTTCTTCTGCATGTCCGAAGAGCCGCCCACAATGGGCATGCCGATCAGGTCGCGAACGTGGCGCTCCATGTCGTGGCCTTCGGAGAGTCCGTATGCGCCCATGACGCGTTGGCAAGCGAGTCCGATTTCGACAGCGGTGTCGGCCACGAAGAGTTTGGCCATGGCGCTTTCGACACTGCAGGGTCGACCTTCGTTGGCGAGCCAGGCCGCGTGGTAGAGCATGTGTCGGCATGCTTCGAGTCGTGTTCGGGCTTCGACCAGCCGATGCCGAACCGCTTGATGACCACTGATGGGGCGACCGAATTGTTTTCGTTCCTGGGAGTATTCCCAGGCTTCTTCGACGGCGGCCTGGGCAATGCCGAAAGTCACGGCCGTGATTTCAAGCTTCTCGACATCCAGTGCGCGGCCCGCCAGCATTGCCCACCCCTCATTCCAGCCCGCTTCGCCGCCGACGATGTGGTCGGCTGAGAGTTCCACGTCTTCCAGAATGACATCGCTGGAGAGGGTGTATCGGAGATTGCTGTGTTCGATGGGGTGGACGGTGACCCCGGGTGTGTCCGTGGGGATGAGCACGAAGCTCAGGTTGCGATGTCGCGCACTTTCGGCGCCACTGCGTACGAGGCAGTAGATGGTGTCGGCGAAGTCAGCCCCTGTGCACCATCGCTTGAAGCCGTTGATGATCAAGCGCCCGTCATCCGTGAGGTCCGCCCGGCAGCGTACGCTGGCCAGGTCGCCGCCCACGTCGGGTTCGGAAAGCCCGTAGGCGAAGAGGTGTTCGCCTCGAGCGAGCCGGGGGAGGTAGTGGTTCTTCTGCTCTTCGCTCCCATTCTCAGAGATGTTCATGCCACCATAGAAAGCACTGTGGATGAAGGGGCCCGCGGCGAACGCACCTCCACGACAGAGTTCCTCGATGATGGCCACCGCCGCGACCAGGTCAGGGCCTTGTCCTCCGTATTCCGGCGCGATGGTGATTCCGCATACGCCGGTCTCGGCCAGTTTGGCGAAGAGTTCCGGTGGGAAGCGATGCGCCTTGTCCCATTCGCGCACTTTTTCGGGCGGCATTTCCTCGGATACGAAATGGCGCAGCATCCGGCGGAGTTCGAGGACGTGTTCGGGTTCGTCGGCAAAAAGCATGCGGATCTCAGCCTCCGTACGGGTTGGCCCAGTGGTCGAGGTAGCTCAACTTCTCAACGGGTTTTCGCTTGATGGGGCCGTGTCCGCCTCCCACCGGGTAGCCGATGGGGATGGTGCAGGCGGTTCCCCAGTCCTCCGGAATACCGAGAATCTCCTTCACCCTGGGCTCGTAACCACATAGAAGTGTTGTCAAAGTGCAGCCCAGGCCCTCCGCACGGCAGGCCAGGAGCAGGTTCTCCACGGCCGGGTAGATGGAGCCTCCCCCGACCACCGAAACGCGATCCAGTTTGATGTCGGTGATGGCCATGTTCTCGGGCTTGAAACAGAACACCGCGAGGACCGGGGATTCTCCGTAGTGGTCGGCGAGATAGTCTCCCGCCGCAAGGATCCTTCCCTCGCGCTCCTGCATGTTCTCGGGAAGTTCGGCGAGTCGCGCACGGTGGTTGTCGGAGTAGCGACTCCATCCGCGATGATAGAGTTCGCCGAGTTGGGCTTTGCGATCCGCATCCTTGACGACAACGACCCGCCAGGGTTGTGTGTTGGCGCCGGTGGGCGCCCATGTCGCCGCTTCGAGTACGCGGTGGAGAACGTCGTCCGGGACAGGGTCGGGGCGAAGTCTTCGAACAGCGCGAAGGGTGCTCATGGCTTCGTAGATTCCAACTTCGCTCATCTCTGTCTCCTTGGTCGAATGATCGGCTACCGGCCCTTGAATCGAGGCGGTCGTTTTTCAGCGAGGGCCGTCAGGGCTTCGCGATGGTCTTCGCTGTGGAAGGTGACGATCTCCAGGGCGGTGGAGAAGTCATAGGTGGTATTGAGCGCATCCTTGACCAACTTGTTGACGGCTTGCTTCGTGTATCGGATGGCGAGGGGCGCACCCTGGGCCAACCTCCTGGCAAAGTCGAGCGCAGCGGAACCGAGTTCGTCGATGGGAACCACATGATTGACCAGGCCCATCCGGTGTGCGTCCTCGGCTCGGACGGGGTCGCCCGTCATGAGGAATTCCTTGGCTCGTGCCGGTCCGAGAACCAGGGGCCAGATGGCGGCGCCTCCGTCGCCGGCCACGATCCCGACGCGTACATGGGGGTCGGCCAGCGTGGCCGTGTCGGCCATGAAGATCACGTCACTCAGCAGGGCGATGGAAGCACCGAGCCCGATGGCATGACCGTTGAGGGCGACGACGATGGGAAGTTCGACATCGAGTAGATCCCAGATCAATTGCTTGGCGTCGCGTCGGAGGTGTTCCAGGGCTTCGTTGTCCTGGAGTTCCGGAAACCAGTTGAAGTCGCCCCCGGCACTGAAACTTTGATCGCTTCCCGTCAACAAGACACAGCGTGCATCGTCTTCCTGTCGAAGTTCACGGAAGAGGCGGGCGAGTTCTTCGTGAAGTTCCCCGTTCACCGCATTGAGTGGATCGCCTGGGCGGTCGAGGGTGATGCGAAGCACTTCGCCTTCGCAGCGCTCGATCTGCAGGTTTGTGTAGTCGTCGTTTTCGATGCGCCCCATGAGGGCCTCCAGGGCTTGCGGGGAGTCTTGCTGGGAATGGAAAGACTATCTGATAATGGGATCGAAATCTAGAGTCCAACTCCAGTTTTGGCCTGATGGCTCTCTGTCACTCCAGAGGACCCGGCCTCACCGGATCATCAGAGCCCCCCCGTCGGCCATCAGGGTCTGGCCCGTCATGTAGCGGGCGTCCTCACTGGCCAGAAACACGGCGACTCCCCCGATGTCTTCTTCGCATTCGCCGACTCGAGCGATGGGGTGGCCGTGGGTCATGCGCTTTTCCATCTCGGGCGCCTGCTCGAGCATGGCCGCCACGCCGGGTGATTTGGCCAGGGGGCACAGCACATTGACGTGGATGCCCTCCGGTCCCCACTCCCGGGCGGCCGTTTTGCTCAGGGCGCGGATGGCTTCTTTGCTGGCCGCGTAGGCGCCTTGTCCCGCCATGCCTTCCAGGCCCGCCCCGGAACCGAGGTTGATGATTCGCCCCCCACGCTCGCGCATATGGGGGTAGGCGGCCTGCATGAAGTAGAAGGTGCCCCGAAAGCCTGTACTGAAGCAGAGGTCGATGATCTCATCCGTATGCTCCATCAGCGGCGTCGGTCTGATCGGGGCCCGCTGTGCGTTGTTGACGAGGATGTCGAGTTGCCCGAATGCTTCCAGGCATCCGGCGACGGTGGCCTCGGCATGATCGCGGCGGGTGACATCACAGGGGAGGAAGACCGCTTCTCCGCCGAGGCTTTCGATTTCCTGCTTGACCCCTTCGCCGTTTTCCGGATTGATGTCCGCGATCACGCATCGGGCCCCGTGGCGAGCCATCGCCATGGCAATGCCGCGGCCCACGCCCTGGCCCGCGCCCGTGATGATGGCCACCTTGTTCGCCAGTCTTTGTGTCACGGAGATCCTCCTTCAGTTCGTTTGATGGGTGCAATCAAGTCAAACGCTTCTTCCCGCAGGCTCACTGAGAAAGGCTCGAGCCCGACGGGGGTCGTGCTGTCGGGTTGCACGTTACCCCAGTCCCGAAACCGGGCAATTCAGGTCGTATGGGTTGATTGGTGTCAATCCTGCAAGTGACTACAATTCGAGTTCGTCGCAATCTCTGAATGGAGTATCGCCATGGGTCGTTTGAAGGACAGGGTGGCCATTGTCACGGGCGCGGGGCAGGGGGTAGGCCTGGGTGTGGCCCGGGCTTTGGCTGCGGAGGGCGCGCGAGTGGTCTGCGCCAACCGCACCGTGGAGAGCGGAGAAGCCGCGGCGGCGGGTCTGCTTCGGGATTTTTCGGATCAAGGAGCGGACGCCCGCTTCATCCGAACGGATGTGTCCGATAAAGAGAGTGTCTTCTCGATGGTGGATGAGACGCTTTCCGAGTTCGGGGCGGTCGACATCCTGGTCAACAACGCCACGCCGACCGGCGGAACATCGCGGCTTGAGTCCATGCGGGATGAAGACATGGATGCGTACATGAAGGTCAACTATTCGGGTGTGTTCTGGGGCATGCAAGCGGTCTTTCCGTCCATGAAGGAACGGTTGTATGGCCGGATCATCACCATGTGCTCACTCAATGGAATCAACGCGCACAAGTACACGGCCATGTACAACGGCTCCAAGGAAGCGGCCCGTACTTTGACGCGGACGGCGGCGGTGGAGTGGGGCCCCTACGGGATCACAGCCAATGTGGTCTGCCCCTTTGCGGCGAGTCCATCCTGGGAGGGTTTTGAACGTTTTGATCCGGAGGCCGCTCGCCAGATCATCAAGGGGAATCCGCGCCGCTATATTGGAGACAGTGAAGCGGACGTGGGCCCGGTGGCTGTGTTCCTCGCTTCCGAGGAATCGCGCTACGTGACCGGCAATACAATTCATGCCGACGGCGGTGGGCACATCAATGGCGTCGCCTGGAAGATGGAACTCCCCGACTGATCCTTCAACGTATCGTCTTCATCTCAAGAGAGGCTCTTCATGGCTCCCATGGCACAATTCCTGCCCTATTCGGCCGCTCGAAAACTGGTCCGTGATCATGAAGTGGACCCGCGGTATCAGAAGCGCGCGCGCAGTTGGTTGATTTTTTCTGCCATGACAGAGCCCTTGCGTTGGTATGAGAAACTGCGTTGGGGGCGCCGGGTGCGTGCCACCCGTTTCGAAGAGGAACCTCTTTTCCTTCTCGGATTCGGTCGCAGTGGCACCACTCACCTGCACAATCTCATGTGGCAGGATTCGCGTTTCGGAGGCGTGACCAACTACCAGGCGAGCATGCACTCCGTGGCGCTCATGGGAAGGAACTGGTTGCCCAAACTGCTGGCGGGCCAGATGCCGAAGACCCGGCCCATGGACAATGTGGCGGTGGCCCTGGATGGTCCCCAGGAAGAGGAGATGGCGATGATGAACGCCACCCACCATGCGCCTCTCCATGTCACGAGTTTTCCCCGGGAGGCGCCCGGGTTCTACGATCGCTATGTGACCGACCTGGGCCGGGACGCAGAGGCGACAGAGGGTTGGAAGCGGGCGTACCTGGAGGTGCTGCAAAAGGCCACGCTTCTCTCCGAGGGCAAGCGTCTGGTCCTCAAGACGCCGCCCAACACCGGGCGCGTCGGAGCGCTTCTGGAGATGTTTCCCGAGGCCCGCTTCGTCAATATCGTTCGCAACCCCTACCCGGTCTACCAGTCCATGCGCAACATGTATCGAAAGACTCTTCCGGGTGCGGTTCTCCAGGAAATCGATTGGGACGCCATCGATGCCTGGATCCTTCATGCGTACCAGGTCCAGATGCGGAAGTATCTCGAGCAACGCGAGCTGATTCCCGAAGGCCACTTGATCGAGATTCGTTATGAGGATCTGGAAGCCCATCCGATGGAGATATTGGAGCAGATCTATACCACGCTCGAACTCGGCGACTTTGATGGACAGAAGGATCGTCTCAGCACCTATCTTTCGAGTCTGGGCGGGTATGAAAAGAACAGTTTTGAGTTTCCTCCGGACATCATCGAGACCGTCAACGAAAACTGGGGATTTGCTTTTGATGCCTTTGGCTATGACCGCGAAGAGGTCGCTGCATCGGGCTCTTGAGAGACCCCTGTAATCAGGAGAAGACATGGATCAGCACGAGCGCTTCAAAGACACCCTGGAACGGATGATCGCTGGCGAACTCGAGGTCGAGTGGGGGCACAATGAATTCATCGGGCACACCGATGTGGTGAGGCAATTGCTGGAAGTGGCCCCGGATGAGATCCGCGATGATCTCCAATTCCTCCATGATCTGATGGCCGAAGGCCGGGACGCCCAGGGCGCTCAGGTTCTCGGGGTCTTTCCCCGGTTGTGCGACCCGGAGTTGGCGGGCGTGGAGGGGCGGATCTCTGACTACGTTGCCGAGCATTGTGGTATCCGGCTGGGCGAGCCGCACTGGGAGGTGGGGCATCTGATCGGCGAGTCCCGGTGCCCCGGTTGGCCCGGAATCGGAAGCCCCCTGACCAACAACCGCTTCCCCTACCTGCTTGATACCTCCGCTTCGAACTATTTCAGCAACCGCTTCTGGCATGGCGACGGGGCACCGCCTGGCTTCATTGCGGTGCCCGAAGGCGGTCGTGTGGTGTTCCAGGGCGAGTATCCCTACAGCCGATATTTTGCCTTTCACCCCTCGGATTTCGACACGAATACCCTGGCGACCCTGGTGGATGAGGATCTCGACCCGGACGAGGGCAGCGTGAATCCGTTTCGCGAGGCCGTGCCGGACGGGCAGGGGCGCCGGTTTACGGCGAACTTCGTCTTTACGAAAGAACCCCGGGATCCGGAACCCAATACATCCTACGTGGGCGAGAGGAGGAACGGGGGACGCAACCAGGCGGTCTTCAACATCTACCGGACCACCGGCTCGGTGCTGGGCGCCATGCCGCCCAACAACACCGGCGTTCTATTGCCTTCGATCTCCGTGCGGGATGCCGAAGATCAGGAAGTGGAGTTCTTTCCTGAGGTGAACCCGCATCCGCCGGGCATGGACCCTCCGGTGGAGACGACGCACTTTGCGCCGCTTCCCATCCCCGATCATCGAGGGCTTTGCTGGCCTGAGAAATACAGCACCAAGAGCAATTGGGGGCTGCCTTACGACATCCTGGCCAGCGCCGATATCCTCTATCTGGTGACGCCCTACACGCGTCGTCTGGGCAATGTCCATGTGACGCGAGCCAAGATGTTGAGTTCGCCGCATACACCGGAAGAAGATGTTTTTGCGCCCGGGAAAGAGATTCGCGGTTTCACGGTAACGACCTACAACTTCTGGGCGGGGATTTGTGAGGCGGCCGTGGTGGATCATGAAATCGCCATGGATGATGAGGGCTACTACACCCTGGTGGTTTCAAGCAAGTCCGACCGGCCGAGCAACGCCACGAAGGAGAACGGCGTGACCTGGCTCGATTGGGGTGAATATCTGGACGGCCAACTCACCTACCGGATGCTGCTTCGGCGAGAGCCCCTGCTGGAAAGCATCCGCGAAGCCGTCGAAACGGGCGAGGCCGATCCGGAGGTGGCGCCCTATGTGCCACAGTCCCGGCACTGCACCCGGGAGGCTTTCGAGAAGTCGGGTTGGCGAGCGGCTTTCGGTGATGAAAACTGAGCGTACCATGAGCGTCTCGGTCGATCGGGATCAGAAGGAGGAAAGCGGGTATGGCCATCAAGAGTCTTCTGGTCGCCAATCGAGGTGAAATTGCGGTGCGGATCCTGCGCGCGGCCGCCGAGATGGGCGTTCGCGGCACCGCGATCTACAGCGAGGAGGATGCCGAGGCCCTGCATGTCCGGCGCGCCGACCGGGCCATCCCGCTTCCGAAGCGGGGGGCGGCTGGGTATCTCGATGGCGATGCGATCGTGGCCGGTGCCAAGGAGGCCGGCTGCGATAGCGTGCACCCGGGCTATGGGTTTTTGAGTGAGAGTGCGGCTTTTGCCCGATCGTGTGCGGACGCAGGCCTTCTCTTTGTCGGCCCCCAACCCGAGGTTCTCGAGCAGTTGGGCGACAAGGCGAAGGCCCGGGCTTTGGCCGCCGATTGTGGAGTCCCTTGCCTTGAGGGAACGAATCAGGCGACCTCCATGGAAGAGGCCCAGGCCTTTTTTGCAGGTCTAGGGGAAGGCGCCAGCTTGATCGTCAAGGCGATTTCGGGTGGAGGAGGGCGCGGACTGAGAGTGGTGCGTGAGGCTGCTCTGCTTCCGGAGGCCATGGAGCGTTGCTCTTCCGAGGCGGCCAAGTCCTTTGGTTCGGGCGATGTCTATGTCGAGGAATTCCTGCCCCGGGCTCGTCACATCGAGGTCCAGATCGTGGGCGATGGTCAGGCGGTGATGCATCTGTGGGAAAGAGAGTGCACGCTTCAGCGGCGTCATCAGAAGTTGGTGGAAGTCGCACCGAGTCCCGGCCTGTCTCCCTCTGTACGGTCCGCTTTGCTGGAGGCCGCCACCCGCATGGCGGCTCGCACCCACTATCAGGGAGTGGGGACCTTTGAGTTCCTGGTGGATGCGGCGGGAGGCGACGACGCCCGCTGGGCCTTCATCGAAGCGAATCCAAGGCTGCAGGTTGAACATACGGTGACCGAGGCCGTGACGGGGGTCGATCTGGTTCGGTTGCAACTCGATCTGGCAGGTGGCGCGAGCCTCGCGGATCTGGGGTTGCGAGCTGAGGATCTGGCTCCGCCTCGAGGCCATGCGGTTCAGGTGCGCGTCAACATGGAAAGCATGGCCAAGGACGGAAGCCCCCGTCCGGCTTCGGGACAGGTGCAGTACTTCGAGCCGCCCACCGGGCCGGGCATCCGCGTGGATCACCATGCCTATGCGGGTTTCAAGCCGAGTCCGGCTTTTGATGGTCTGCTCGCGAAAGTGATTGCCCACGCGGAAACGGATCGGTATCAGGACGCCCTGCAGAGAGCCCAGAGGGCGCTGCGCGAATTGAGGGTCGATGGGTTGGCGACCAATGCCTCATTTCTCGAAGCCCTGCTGACCCATCCCGAGGTCTTCGAGCATCGTATCCACACCACCTTCATCGAGGAGAAGGCGGAGGATCTCCTCACACGGACCCGGGAAAACGACGCGGCCCGCTCGGCCTTGCATCCCGCCCGCAATGAGGCGCGAGAAGAGTCCGGGGGTGTCGGAGCCCAGGTGGACCCGTCCGACCCGCTGGCTGTCCTGGATCACGGTCGTCAGCCTCTGTCCGGGGAGGCGAAGGCCGCTCCGGAGACGTCGAGGCCTTCCGGGCCTTCGGGGAGCGAGGCCGTGGTGGCTCCGGTGCCAGGCACCTTGGTTTCGATTCAAGTCGAAGAAGGACGCGAAGTCCACGCCGGTGAGTCGCTCCTCGTGATGGAAGCCATGAAGATGGAGCACGTCATCGAGGCTCCCGAGGACGGAGAGGTGATTCGGCTCGATGTGGCCCTGGGCGAAACCGTGTTGGAGGGCCAACCGCTCCTCTTCTTGTTGCCCCGTGTGGTGGAGGGCGCCCGGGCCGTGGAAACCGAAGAAGTGGATCTCGATTTCATTCGTCCGGATCTCGCTGAGGTGCGGGCCCGCCACGCCTTCGCGCTCGATGAGAATCGTCCGGAGGCCGTGGCGAGGCGCACCGACCGGGGGCAGCGAACCGCCTGGGCCAACGTCGAGGACCTCTGTGACGAAGGCAGTTTCGTGGAGTACGCGCCGCTGGTGCTCGCCGCCCAGCGNCGTCGCCGTTCCGTCGAAGACCTTCGGCAAAAGACACCCCGGGACGGGATGGTGGCTGGCATGGCCAGTATCAACGGCCATCTCCATCCCGAGGAGAAGTCGCGCTTCGTGGTCATGTCCTACGACTACACGGTGCTGGCGGGGACCCAGGGCCTCTTCAACCACCAGAAGAAGGACCGCCTTTTTGAATTGGCCAGGAAATACAAGCTNCCCGTGGTTCTCTTCAGTGAGGGNGGNGGCGGCCGCCCNGGCGACACGGACGGTGTGGGAGCCGCAGCGGGGCTCAACTGCTGGGCCTTTTCCTATTTCGGACAGCTCTCCGGATTGGTGCCCCTGGTGGGGATCAATTCCGGGCATTGCTTTGCCGGNAATGCGGCTCTGCTNGGTTGTTGTGATGTGGTGATCGCCACGGCCAATTCCAATATCGGGATGGGGGGGCCCGCCATGATCGAGGGCGGTGGCCTGGGTGTGTTCCGGCCTGAAGAGGTCGGTCCCATGGACGTGCAGATGCACAACGGCGTGGTGGACATCGCCGTGGAGGATGAGGCGGAAGCCGTGGAGGTCGCCAAGAAGTATCTCTCGTATTTCCAGGGGCCCACCGAGGATTGGCGCTGTGAGGACCAGCGGATCCTGCGGACCTTGATTCCAGAGAATCGTCTACGGATCTATGACGTACGCGAAGTCATTGCGANCATGGCCGATGTGGATTCCGTGCTGGAACTTCGGAAGCACTTCGGTCTTGGGATGGTGACGGCGCTGGCTCGTGTGGAGGGTCGTCCNCTGGGCATCATTGCCAACAATCCGACNCATCTTGCCGGCGCCATCGACCGGGAAGGGGCCGACAAGGCTTCGCGTTTCATGCAGCTCTGTGACGCTTTCGATATCCCGATCCTCTTTCTCTGCGATACGCCGGGCATCATGGTGGGNCCGGAGTCGGAGAAGACGGCGCTGGTTCGTCATGCGGCCCGTATGTTCGTCACGAGTGGAAGCCTGAGTGTGCCCTTCTTTACGATCATCCTGCGCAAGGGCTACGGGTTGGGGGCGCAGGCCATGGCNGGTGGNAGTTTCTTCGCNCCCTTCTTCACGGTGGCCTGGCCCACCGGTGAGTTCGGCGGCATGGGNCTCGAGGGAGCCGTCAAGCTGGGCTTCCGCAAGGAACTCGAGGCGGTGGAAGACCCCGAGGAGAGGACCGCTCTCTATGAGCAGATGGTCGAGCGGCTGTACGAGCACGGGAAGGCCGTCAACACGGCTTCGTATTTTGAAATCGACGACGTCATCGACCCCAAGGAATCCCGGACCTGGATCCTGCGTGCTTTGCGTTCATCACCGCCGGCGCCGGTGCGCGAAGGCAAGAAGNGACCCTTCGTGGATACCTGGTAGGTCGGTCAGCCGGTGAGCCGACTTCCGGCCCATTCAATTTCCAGCACCGAGGCTTCACCCGGTACGCCGATGCGAAGCGGAAAGCCGTAGAATCCGGTCCCGCGATGTACGTAGAGATGGCTTCGGCCCCGGGCGAAATGGCCGTGGTCGGGCCACCGGGATCCGTTCAAGACCGTCCAGCTGAAGCCCAGGCTGACGAGTCCCACTTGCCCGCCGTGGGTGTGGCCTGAGAAGACCAGGTCCACATCGTCTTCGGGAAGGTCNTGAAACGCACTCGGGTCATGGAGCAAGAGCATCCGGGGCTGATTNCCGGTGCGTGGATGCTCGCCAAGGAGCGTCTCCAGGTGTTCTTTGCGTCCTTTGCCNACGTAGTCGGCTCCGATGATCTGGATCGGCCCTGTTCGGGTCTCTGCGACCACCGCTTCGTCCACCAAAAGNGTGATGCCGTTGGCGGCCAGCCCCGATCGCACCTCGTCGGGGGCTTCGTGATCGTGGTTTCCGAAGATGGCGAAGCAGCGCTCCTGGATGGCGGCCAGGGGACTGAGGGCTTCTTCGAGGGCGCCGGGTGTGGCGTTGCTTTCCATGGTCAGGAAGTCGCCGGTCAGTAGGACGAGATCGGGGTCGTGCGAAATCAGCTCACGGATCAGGGATCGGAGTCGTTCCACGGACTGCCAGGGTCCAAGGTGGGTGTCGCTCANCTGGATGATGCGCAGAGGCGAATCGGCTTCCCGGTNCTGTGCCNGGTGGGGCTTTTGNGTGATGGGAAGGCGNCTGAAGTCCTCGGGTTGAGCGTCGCCCACCCGGACGTGAACGGTTTCGCCGCGAGGCCGCGCCGACGTGAAGGCGGCGGCGATGCCAACGATATAGGGCACGGCGTCCAGGGGCATGAGCCAGGCCAGCGCCCCATCGGCCCCCAACCACAAAAGGGGNAGACGGACGANCAGCAACAAGAGCATCCAGAAAGCGGCCATGAAGCTGCTGGCCAGGAAGACCTGCCCAGGCAGGGAGATCAATCCGCGGTAGAGGGGGCCACGCATCCGCGCGTGGACCAGCATGAGGTAGTGGACCGCCATGGCGATCATGCCGTAGAGGAAGAGGATCCGGGTGGGAAAGGCGAGTGAGTCCGGGAGCCAGTCCCCCAGGCTTTCGTAGACCGAGAAGGCACCGGCGCTGGCCAAACCCAGGATGATGACACTGAAGATGGCGTAGAAGCGACCGCGCATGACCGCCGCGTAGGTGGGGATGCCCACCAGGATGACGAGGGTCAATGTCGGGAAGAGCCATTCGGGAATTGCAGTCAAAGCGTGGGNGTTCCTCATGGAGGGGCGCAGGATGGGGGAGGGCGTCATTCGGCGCCCAGGAGTCCAGGTTGACTCCGGTTTCTTCTTTCAGNGTNTTCTTCAGGCTTTGAGCAGTTGTGCCTTGATCTCCGCACCGGCGTCGATGGCGGCTTCACTGCTTTGACCCACGATCATGATGTTGAAATGTCCAGCCCCGGCTTCGACGTATTGAGCCAGGAAATCGGCCACCTCGGTGGGATCACCATAGGGGCTGTATTTCTCGAAACGCTCGAAGGGAATCTGGTACATGGATTCCATTCGAGCGGCGAGGTGCTTTCGGGCCGCCTCCCGGGTTTCGTCGACTCCAACCCAGATCTGCAGACCGTGGCGCCAGGCCACGTCGTTTCGCCCCGCTTCGCTGGCTTCTTCCGCGACCTGGGCGAGCACATCTTTGTAACGCCTTGGGGAGCACCAGACACCCAGCCATCCGTCGCCGAGACGGGCNGTTCTCCGAATGGCCGCATCCGATCGGCCTCCGATCAGGATCGGAACCGGAGGATCGGGGCAGGGCTTGATCAAGGCCTTTTCCAGTTGGAAGAATTCGCCCGAGAAGTCCGTGCTCTCTCCGGAGAGCAGTCCGCGTAGGACTTCNAGGCATTCGTTGGTACGCCGGCCTCGGGTGGAAGGATCCACGCCGCAGATCTCGATTTCGTGGCGATCTTCNCCGCCGACGCCCACGCCGAGCACGAGCCGACCGGGTGCCGACTCACAGAGGCTCGCAATCTGTCGTGCCACAGGGACAGGGTGTCGCAGAGCCAGCAGGTAGACCCCAAGATGGACGCCGAGAGTGGGCTCCAGGGCCGCGGCTGTGGCGGCCTGGATCAGGCCGTCCATCCCGAAACCGGTATAGAAGCTGATGTGGTCGGCGACGAAGACGTAATCGAGCCCGACTTGAGCGACGTGCTCCAGCCGAGTCCTCCGTCGGTCATGAGGGCCTGTCAGCATTTCAGCGTCGGCCAGCACGCCGACTTGTATCGATCGATCATTCTCCATGGGTCGGGAGCGTACTATGCTTGGTATGAGCGCTTCCAGACTTCATTACAAAAAAAGGGCGGATTGTGGAGAAAGAGCCTGCTTCCAAGCAGACCGAAGGAGAGGATTCCGCCCGCCCGCCCGGAAAGGCCCAGCGGACACGGACGCGGCTCATCGAGGCCACCTGCGATGAACTCTCAGAGTCCGGATCCTTCACGGCCGAAAGAGTCGCTCGCCGAGCCGGGACTTCGGTGGCGACCTTCTACGTTCATCTGCCCACCAAGGAAGCCGCCCTGGTCGCGGTTTTCGAGCGGGTCATGGGCGAATTNGTCTCCGTGGTCGAGGAACAATTGAGGGTCGACGTCCTGCTGGAGCGCGGTCTGGAGCCCCTGATGGGAGACTTCGTCCAGGCCTCCATTCTTTTCTTCTCCCAGCGCATGCACGTCATGCGCGCCGGGCTCGCNGCCCTGCCGGACTCNAGGGAGNTGCGGCAGGTCTATCGAGAGCATGAGGGGTTGGCCTTCGAGGTCTTCTCCCGTTTTGTNTCACTGGGTCAGTCAGCCGGTCAGATTCAGCCNGGTCCGTCTGACGAGTTGGCGCGGACCTTTCTTGTCTTGAGCCAGGGGCTGAACAACCCTCTTCTCTTCGATACGGAAGCGCGCTCTGTTCTATCCGCTCATCTCACCCGGGTGCTGGCGGAGTGGCTCGCACCCACTCCTTGAGAAGGCGAGGCGGTCTGTCTCGAGACCCCTCGCACGCNATTGCGCGAAGAGCCCTCAGAAGATGTCTTCGGCGTTCAGATCGACGATGTGTTCTGCGTGGCGTTCGGCCATGACGGCGAACATGGCGTCGCCTCGCTCACTCGCTTCGACGATCTGGGAGGCGACGACGGCCATCACGAGTCCGGAGAAGCTGAACCTNCGGTAGTCCTGGAAGAGTGCCTCCGTGGAATAATCCTCCACGCCCGCCCGGGTCAGTTCGTCATGATAGACACTCAGGAGCTCCTGCTCGGCGTTTCGCCTTGCGTCTGGAAGAAGGCCTGCGCCGAGGAAGTAGGCGACATCACCGGCCGGGTGACCTTGGNCCACGGTCTGCCAATCAACCACGCAAAGCGNTGCGCTGCTCTCGNNATNGCCNAAGAGCATGTTGTCGAGACGGNAATCNCCNTGNNCGACGCAGCGCGGNCCCTCGTNGAAGCNGGCCCAGTCTCCGATCTGGTCTCCGAAGCGCCGAGCNAGGCTCAAGACATGGGGTTCCAGTCGGTCCTTGAAACGATCTTCGAATCCGGGAAGAACACTTTGATAGAGGCCGGCCAGAAGGGGGGCTGTGTCCGGGCCGGGGTGGGCGAGCCACTCCAGTCCGGAAAGGGCCGGGTCGTTCCAGCGCGGCGCATGCATCCGAGCNGCTTCTCGCATGGCGAGTCCGGCCTGNTCCACNTTGCAGCCCGCCAACTGGTCTCCCTGTTCGGCTGGCGCCATATCCTCGAACACCAATACGAANTCNTGGCCCTCGCTGTCGAGGTCGGCATAGAGGCACNGAGGNGTGCGGATCTTCAGNGTATGAGCNAGNTCNGTGTAGAACAGGACTTCTCTTTTGTAGATGCCCTGGGCCATGGCGGTGGCTCGGCTGACCGCATGGACTGAAGGCAACTTCAGGACCACGCTCTCCGGCCCCTCCGTGCTGTCGTCTCCATACTCGAGACTCAGGCGGATGTTCTCACCGACCTGTCCCGTCCCGATGCTTTGGGACTCGAAGCCTTGANCCCGCACGCCGGGCAGGCCCGAGGCGGCGAGGNCCTGTGTGATCCANTCGGGTGTGAAGTCCTCGATACGGGAGGCGAGCGCGATGGAGTCGGACATTCTCGGATTCTCTTTCTGTGNTGGGCGGCCCCAATCATGACGAGCCTCCCAGGAAGTGCAAGCGCAGAGNCTCGGCCTCGGTAAAGAGGCAACTGAGGGGTCTTCACTTCGGTTCGATCAAGCTTTTTTGTGTCGGGTGGACCTTGTTGAGCTCCCGGGAGCGAGCAGGCAGCGCCAGAAAACCGATTTGGAAGGGAAANGGTCTTGATATCCCCTGNCCATTCGTAATATCCTGAGAACGTTCATTCTACTTTCATGGATCATGATGAGCGATAAAGCCTGGAAATCCCCCCGATCCGGCCCTGGATCTGATCTCTTTGAGTCGGTTGTCTTTGCTGGAGGCGGCTGCCGCTGCTTCTGGCAGGCCGGCTTCTGGTCTGTGGTTTCACAGCGGCTCCCCGAACCCCGTGTGGTCCTCGGCGTCAGTGCCGGTGCGGCCTTTGCTTGTGCTTCCTTGTTGGATCGTGGCCGGAATGTCCTGGAGGATTTCAAGGCCCGGGTCGCCGCCAATGAGAGGAACTTCTACCCCGGTCGGTTGCTCGAAGGACGCGCGGCGGCCTTCCCGCACGAGTCCATGTATCGCGCCACCATTCGTGAAATCTTGAGCGAGCAGGACTTCNTCCGTCTGAAAAACGGTCCGGACGTGCGCATCCTGCTGGCNCGGCCTCCCGAGTATCTTCGGGGCCGCAGTGGCTTCTTTGTCGGGGGGCTCGCCTTTCTCCTGGACAACTACGAGAAGAAGGTCCATGCGCGCTGGGGCTACCGTTTCGGTTTCGATCATGAACTTGTCTCGATACGGGATCTGGAAAGCCGGGAAGACTTGATCGACCTGATCCTTCATTCGTCGTGCACGCCACCGGTCCTGCCCCTGTACCGACGGAACGACCGCATCGTGTTGGATGGGGGGCTTCTNGATAATGCGCCCGCGGATCTGGCCCCGGATTCGAAGTCCACGCTTGTCTTGCTCACACGGCATCAGTCCGTGGAAAAGGTTCCGGAAGTGGCGGGNCGGATCTACGCCTGGCCGTCTCGGCCGGTGCCGGTCGTNAAGTTCGATTACACCAATCCCACAACCGTGCAGGAGACCTGGGATCTGGGGTGTCGGGATGGGGAAGCCTTTGTGGAGGGCTTCCTGGACCGTGGCCACGGTATGCTGCGATCCAGGGAAGAGAGTCCGGCACTCTCCGCCTGAGTTTTCTGGCTTTCCGGCGCGTCTCCTACCCGCTCTCGGGGATCCGCTGATGGCATCGGGCCTGCTAGAGTCCGCACTCTCAGTGGAGATGGCCAGCTTGGGTCCCTGCGTGCTGATCTTTCAACATCCATGATGGATGCAAGATGGCCTTGGAAGCGCGCTCGGAGCCTGGAAGGCGAGCGTCAAGGAGGCCCAAAGCCGTCATGAGCGAATCCAATCACGAAATCCGAATCGATGACCTGGCCGAGCCCGTCCTGACGCCGATTCAGCAGGGTGCGCGGGATGCCCTGGCCGGCGTGACCATCGATATTTCGTCCGAGAGCATCCTGACGGAGGCGGTCGACCAGACGGGGCTCTCTCATTTCGGCGAAGAAGGCTTCCGGGAGCGTCTGGAGGTCCAGGTGGAAAGCGTCAATGAGGACGCCAACCTCGGGCCGGCGGGACGAATGGGTGTGCGACGGGATCTGGTCCGGTATGCCTCCAACCGCCTGCGTTTTGAGGACCTCCTGGTGCGTCATCCCGAGATCCTGGATGTCGAGATTCGTGAGCCCATCATCATCATCGGTCTGCCCCGATCGGGAACCACCCATCTGCTGAATTTGATCGCGGCGGATCAGAGGCTCCGCTCCCTGCCATACTGGGAGAGCCTGGAGCCGATCCCCGATCCTCGCGAAGAACCCGGTCCGGATGGAGTGGACCCCCGCATGGCTCGGTGTCAGCAGGCCTACGAACAGCAGATCGCCGTGATGCCGCTCCTGAAGAACATGCATGATATGCACCCGTCCCATGTCCATGAAGAGATCGAGGTTCAGGCGCTGGACTTTTCGAGCTATCTGCTCGAATGGATCGCCTGTCCCCCGCGTTGGCGGGACTACTATTTTGCGCACGACCAGACACCCCACTACGCGTACATGAAGAAGGTCCTGCAGGCCTTGCAATGGATGCGGGGGCCGGATCGCTGGATTCTCAAATCGCCGCAGCACCTTGAACAGATCGGTCCACTGATGAAGACCTTTCCCGATGCCACTGTGGCCTTGACCCATCGTGATCCGGTGGCGGTGATCGCATCGGCCATTACGATGTTGACCTACGGCGATCGGGTGAGGTGCAACCGGGTGGATCCGCCTGCGAATGCGACCTATTGGAGTGATCGTATCGAGGCGTTGCTCAGCGCCTGCGTGCGTGATCGGGAGTTGATTCCGGAAGGCCAATCCATCGACGTCCTCTTTCATGAGTTCATGGCCGATGATGTCGCCATGGTGGAAAAGATCTACGATCTGGCGGGCCTGGAAATGGATTCTGATGCCCGCTCTTCCCTGGAGTCGTTCATGACGGCCAATCCCCGTGGAAAGCACGGTCGGATCGTCTATGACTTGAAACGGGATTTTGGTGTGGATCCAGAAGCCCTTCGCGAGCGGTTTGCTTTCTACTTCGAGCGTTTTCCGGTACGCAGCGAATCGGTGTAGAGACGGAGCGTCCCCGCATCCAGATCAGAGAAGGAGAGGTTCCCTTTGAGCCAAGCACAGTGTGAATTCGATTATTCGGGCAGCCGGGTCCTGGTGACGGGCGGCTCCAATGGCATCGGTCGTGAGATCGCCTCACATTTCAAGCGTTCGGGTGCCGAGGTCCTGATCACGGGGACGCGGCCGAGTGCCGACGACTATGAACACGACCTCTCGGGCTTCGAGTACCACAGCTTGCAGTTGACCGATGCGGAGAATCTGGAAAGCCTGGCCGCCGGGTTGGGTTCGCTGGATNTNCTGGTCAACAATGCCGGGGCGAATCTGCCCGGAGGNCGGAACGAATGGGAGCCGGATGTATTCGACGAGGTGGTGACCATCAACCTGACTTCGGCNTTTCGNCTGGCCGTTTCATGCAAGCCACTGCTGGCTCAGAGTGAGCTTGAAGCCGGGGGGTGCGTGGTGAATCTGGCTTCCATGTCGTCGTTCTTCGCGGTCCCTGTGGTGCCGGGNTATGGCGCCGCCAAGGCGGGNATCGTCCAGATGACGAAGAATCTGGCCGTCACCTGGGCGGCTGAAGGCATTCGGGTGAATGCGGTGGCGCCCGGTTTGATCGAGAGCAACATGACGGCNGCCATGAAAGGCATCGAGGTCCTGGAAAAACCCCAGATTGGTCGAACGCCCATGGGGCGNTGGGGCGTGCCCGAGGACATTGCTCCGGCGGTGCTCTTCCTGGCCAGTTCCGCGGCTCGCTTCGTGACGGGCCAGACCTTGAATGTCGATGGGGGCTTCTCGGTCTTCTAGTCGACGGTTTCCCTCTCGGGTCACGTGCAAGGAGGGATGGCGAATCGGCTTCGCTCCTACAGCCGTGTGGAGAAGAAAGTGGGTCAACGAGCAGGAAGAGAGCCGGTGATTCGGCGATGGGGTCGGAGAACCGGGACGGTGAGCGCCATCCTCGTGGGCCTGGTCCTGGCTCTGGGGACCGCACCGCTCTGGGGCCTGGTCCTGGNGGGTGTGGACGCTCTTCGGGGTTCGAACTGGGCCCGGCTTCGTTGNGGTGTCTACCTGACCTGGTTGCTTCTGTGTGAGGCGGCCGGTCTGCTCGGCGCTCTTCTTCTCTGGCTTTGGCCCAGCGGATCGCAGGAGACCTTTCGCCGTCGTCACTACGCCCTCCAGAATTATTGGGCGGGCGCCTTGCTGGACGGCGCGGTGAGGATCTTCAATTTGACCATCGAGGTGGAGGGGGGCGAGGTTTTCGAGCGGGGCCCCCTGCTGCTCTTCATGCGACACGCCACGGTGGTGGATACCCTGCTGCCGGCGGCTCTGGTGAGTCGCCCCTATGGGATCCGGCTGCGGTATGTCCTCAAGCAGGAACTACGCATTGATCCCTGTCTNGATATCGTGGGCGACCGNATGCCCAACGCNTTTGTGCGTCGAGGCCTGGCCGACGGGTCTACGGAGCGGGATCGGGTCATCGGGTTGGCTCACGATCTCGGGCCTCACGATGGCGTCGTGATCTATCCGGAGGGCACCCGCTTTACCTCCGAACGACGTGCGCGGATCCTGGAGAAACTCGAGGAGAAGGGGGAAGTNGCACGNNTGGCTGCGGCCGAATCNTTCCGGAATGTGTTGCCTCCACGTCTCGGTGGTGTGATGGGGCTGATGGATGCTGCGCCGCAAGCCGACGTGGTCTTCTGCGCGCACAGTGGCATGGAGAAGTTGACTCGGCTCGGGGATGTTCTTTCGGGACAGGTGCTGGGCGCGCAGCTTCGCGTCCTGTGTTGGCGGGTCTCGGCCGAATCCATTCCCGCCAGCGAAGAAGACCGCGAAGTCTGGCTGGAGCGCGAGTGGCGTCGGGTGGATGAATTCGTTTCGGGCCATCTGGCGGAGTCCGCCGGGCCCGTTCAGTCCTGAATCAGCGGGCGGTGCCCACCGCGCGGGTGCGAACGGTGTAGACCGTGTCTCCGCTCAGGATGCCGCCGCGCCCGAAGAGCCGTCCCCACTGCCAGTTCGAGAGTCCCAATTCCGGACGTTCGAGAGCGAACTGACCGTCTACCCACCGGGTATAGCCGTCTCCAACGAAGGGCGCGTTCACGCTTTCGAAGAAATGGGTTTGTTCGTCGGCCTCGTCACTCACCAGGCAGGCGACGAATTGAGGGCTGTATTGGTTGAAGAGCAGCACGGCCTCGTTGAGATCCTCCACCAGCTTGAGCGTGATTTCGGGGGTCTGCTCCCATTCCCACTCATGGCCGAGAGAGGTTTCGGCGGCGGTTTCGGCCTGTCTCTCCATGATGTCTCCTTCGGCTCGCCGAATGGAGACTTCGCGTTCAAAAAGAGCAGCCGGNACCAGGGCCTCGTCGCCTTCGATGACATGCAGCTTGAAGGTCTGTCCCAGTCGTTGACCGGCCACCTCGAGTCCTTNGAGCAGGGCGGGGATGAGGTCTTCCGCCCGGTCACGGGGGATGCAACAGGTGTTGAGTGTGTTGCAGACCTTGCGATCCAGGGAGTCTTCTACGGCGCTCTGGAAGGCCGTGACCGATGTGGCCCGGGATGTCATGAGCCAGGCCCCTCCCGTTCCATGCAGACTGACGGGCACGCCGGCCTGTTGGGCGAGCGCCCCCAGTGTGGCCACGGCGGGCCCGGAGCCTCGTGCCACGGCCAGAGAAAGACGTCGGTCGCTGAAGAGCGCCCAGCCGGAGGCATGGGTGTGGCTGTCGACCAGGACGGCTGCGTTTTCGGGGAGTCCTGCTTCGCGTAGAGCCGGCACGAGGGCAAGTTCCATCATGGATCGGGCCGTGCCCAGGGCATCGCGGCCAATGCGGAAGACCACGGCATTTCCGCCCCGAAGTACGCCCGTGGCGTCGGCCAGGACATTGGGTCGACCTTCGAAAACAAAGGCCACGACACCGAGTGCCGCGCCGACGAGTTCGGCGCGCCAGCCTTCATGCTCGACGGTTTCAAGGACCTGATTGCGTCGGCTGGGAGTGTCGATCCAACCACGGAGTCCCGCGATCATTCCTTCGCGCAGTTTCTCATCGGCGACGAGTCGAGTGGTGGAACGGCCTCGGGCCTGGGCTGCTTCCACGTCGTCCCCGTTGACTCTCTTGATTTCATTCCAGATGGTCTCGTCGGCCAGGCGGTCGGCAAAGCCTCGGTAGAAGGCCGAGATGCTTTCGTCTGAAGCCGAAGAGAGGTCGCTGAAAGCGTGGACGGCTCGACTGACTGCGTCCTCGGCGATCTTCCTTTCCGCCTGGGGGATGAGAAGCAGTTCCTCTGTGGCTTCTACGAGCATCGCCGAGTCACCGGGCTCAAAGCGATTGGCCAGGTCTTCGGGAACTTCAAGCACGCGGTTGCCTCCGAAGAGTACAGGGGTGCCTGCGGTGAGTTGGGTCAGCTGTTGTGATTTGGACATGGCCTTAATGTGCGAGGCCCGGCTGCCGATGTCAAAGGCCGTTGCCATTTCCCTCAAGGGCCGCGGGAAGCGCCTCCCCGCCAGGGGATCCCTGGTTTTCGCCAAAGAGGGGGGAGGGTCCGGCGAGGCTTCCCGGCTTCTTGTAGCCTGGGAAGGTCAGCGGCGCCGGTATGGAGAGGGTGACAGGTTTGAAGGCAAGGAGACGAGCGCGGTCTGTGTGGCTCGGGTTGCTGGTCCTGTGGCTGGCCGGGCCTGCTCTGGGATCCCCTCAGGCCCTGCGTTGGCAGGGTCCATCCGAATCCGAGACGAGAATCGTCGGCTACCGGCTCTATATGGGCGAGAAGAGCGGCGAATATGACCGTTTCTTCGATGTGGGACTGCCTCGTCTGGAAGAGGCCGGCTTGTTCGGCGCTGTGGTAGAGGTGCCGGGCGGTGAGCGTCTCTACGCGGCGTTGACCTCCTACGATGAAGAGGGCAACGAGAGTGCACTGTCCGAGGAGATGGTGGTCCGGTCCCGGGTACCCGGTCCCGGTGAACGCATGGCCCTGGAGTCCAGCGAGTCGCGTGTGACGGCGCCCCCGGCCTANGCGGCGTCTCTTCTGGCCATGGGGGCGACGACGGGTCAGTCCCGTTTTGTGAGTTCACCTCCCGATGACCCACGTCTTTTCGTGGTGGACCGCTCGGGTCAGGTCAACCTCATCGAAGGCGGCCTTCAGCGAGCGACCCCTTTTCTTGATCTCGATGACCAGACGGACTGGGTGGATGAAGGAGGGTTGATCTCCATTGCCTTCGATCCCGACTATGCGAGCAATGGATATGTCTACGTCAGTCATACCGATTCCGACGGTTTCTTCCTGCTGACGCGATTTACGGCGGGATCCGATCCGTACACGGTGGATCGTTTCAGCGCTGTGGAGATTCTCGAGGTTCTCCTTCCGTACCGTGGAAATCCGGGNGGGGGGCTGGCCTTTGGGCCCGAGGGACATCTTTTCGTGGCCATCGGAGATGGCGGTGGGACGGGGGATCCCGGTTCTCTGTCCCAGGACGGAAAGGTCCTGCAAGGCAAGGTTCTTCGCATCGATGTCTCCGATAGACCGGTCGTGGTTTTTGGAGGTCGGACCCGTCTGGAATACGGNATTCCNGACGACAACCCGTTCATGGAAGATGAGCAGGTGCGCGACGAAGTCTGGGCACTCGGTCTGCGCAATCCAGAGCGGATCAGCATCGATTCGCTCACGGGGGATCTGTGGATTGCGGACCGGGGCGAAAGCCTGCGCCACGAGATCAACTGGGAGTCGGGGGCGGGACGCGGCGGACTCAATTACGCCTGGAACCTGATTGAAGGGACCCGTTGCTATGGGGAAGGGGCAGATCGTTCCTGCTCGGCCCGAGGGTTCGTAAAGCCCTCGGTGGAGTATGCCGCGTTGNGTGAAGGCTGCGGCGTGGCGGGAGGCTCTGTCTATCGGGGNATCTTTCCCACCTGGCAAGGCCGGTATTTCTTCGTCGATGAGTGTCGGGGTGAACTCTGGAGTTATGACTTCGATGCCCATGANNTGGCGAACTGGACTTCGACTTTCCCCAATTCGGATCTNGAAGATGTCCGGGCTGTGGCGCTGGGGCAGGGGGGAACGGGTGAGCTCTTTGTTCTCGGTTCTGATTGGGGCGTCTACAAGCTGGGTCAGGAGCGCCCCGAATGCAGCGATGGGTTTGACAACGATGGTGACGGTCTGATCGATCATCCGCAGGATCCCGGCTGCGAGAGTGAATCATCCTGGCAGGAAAGCACCCTGTGTGACGATGGACTCGACAACGATGGCGACGCCCTGGTGGACGGTCGGGACCCCCAGTGTCTTGCGGGTTATCAGAATCGTGAGGGCCAGTCAGCCTTGCTGTTGGAATTGGGGCGCCGCGCCGGTTTGTGAGGCGGGCTGCACGCGGTCGGACGAATCCGGCCCATCCGTTTGAGTCCCACGCCGACGGTGGGCTCGCGTATCGGGCGGGATCTTCCGCCCATGTCGGCTCCGGCACTTTCTGCGATACTGGCCACGTGTGTGTTCCAGTCATCCTGGCAGGGCGCCTTTGGATGCCTGCACGAATCCCTTCAGCATCAGTTTGAGGAGAAGGCCATGAAGACGGTCCGCTTGTGGAGTGCGATTTTTGCGCTTCTCCTGGTTTCCCCCTACGTCCAGGCTGCCTCGGAGAAGAATTCAGCCGGGTCGGCTCGTATCGAAGTCGACCGGGCGGAGTACGAACGATTCAAGGCCTGGCAGGCCGAGCAGTCGACGCTCGAGAAGAATGTGGCCACCGTGAAGGCGGTCCTCGCCGCCGAAGGGCGAGAGGACACGGAGGCATTTTTTGCTCCCTTCAGCGCCGAGAGCACCTTCTGGATGATTGGCTCCTCGCCTTCGGCCGGCACGCTGCATGGTCTTCCTGCCCAGAAGGCGGCTTTCAATATGTTCATGGATCAGCTGGAGTCGGGTATTTCAATGACGGTGACCCAATCCTTTGCGGCGGGAGACTGGGTGGTGACCGAGGCGGTGGGGGAGGCGCAAACCGTAGACGGGCGCCCCTATAACGGAAACTATTGTGTGCTCGTGAAGTTCAAGGACGACGAGATCGTGGAGTTTCGCGAATATCTCGATACGAAACTGATGTCCGAGACCTTTGCGTTCGAAAGCGCGCCGTAGAGGGCGAGGGTGCACGGGCCTGGGCCAGATGGCGGCTCAGGTGCCCTCACTCGGGGGACGTTCTTCGAGGCCAAAGGTTTCGATGTACTTCGAGAATCTTTCGCGGATGACTTCATGGGTCAGGCCATAGTCTTCGGCGCGGTAGGCGTGCCGGCCGTGACGGCCGGGTGGATTCTTTGCCCGGTAGCGATGGATCCGGTCTGTGGAAGCGTCATTGAACAGGCCGCCGAAGTGCTGATGGATGTCGCGCACGGATCCAGCGGGATCCCTCTGGAACTCCGTGAAGTCGACATCGTGGAAGCGAGCCGGGTCGTGATGCTTGCGGATCTCCATGCCGCGTTCGAGGATCCCAGCCCACATTTCGAGTTGCCACCGGCCAATTTCGTGGGGATCGACCCGGTCGCTGTAGAGACAGCGAAGTCGGTAGACCAGACTGCATAGAGAAGGCAGTACATCCACGGGATTGCGATGTGTCTGGATGATGCAGGCGTCGGGATAGGCATGGAAGAGTTCATCGAGGTTTCGAAGGTGGGCGGGGTACTTGAGGACCCAGCGCTTGTCCGGCGCAGTCAACTGCACAAGGGAGAGCGCTTTTCGGTGCCAATCGTAGATGTGGGAAACGCTCTGGGCACGGAACCACTCTCCGTAGGTGGGCAGGTTCGCCATGGAGTCGAAGGTGTCATCGATGAAGTTGTGCCGGAAGAGGTGTCGGCATTCTTCCGGTCCGTCGGCCCGCATGTCGTGGAGGGCCCGAAGACCCGGATCGAGGGCATAGATGGCCTGCAATTCCCGGCGAGCGGCCTTGAGTCTCGGGTCACTCCTTGAAATTCCCTCGGCGGGTCGCGGGGCGGGGGAGGCGGCCAGCCAGTATTCGAGAACCTGATGTTCGGGGTCTTCGGCCAGCAGGTCGTGGAGAGCGCTGGTGCCTGTCCGGGGCAGGCCGAGGATGAAGAGAGGTCGCTCGGGGTTCTGGCTTTGCGCTTCGGGGTGGGTCTTCCACTCCTGGATCAATTGCAGTCGTGCGCTCAGGACACCGAGGAGTTCTTGTCTGACATTCAGTTGCCCGACCGCGTTGAGTTGAGCCTCTTCGTCGTAGCCCTGGAGGAGTATTCCGAGGCCTTCTTCAAAGCCCTTGTCTCCGTAATCGGTAAGGCCCGTTCGCCGGCTGGCTTCTTCGAGCAGGGCATCCTGGGTGTTTGCGAAGAAGCGGGGCTGCCGGCTGAATGCGCGAGCGAGCGTCGCATAGGCTTTCAGTCCCTGATAGGCCAGGCCTCTGGGTGCGCTCGGGGCTGAAGAGGAAGAGGGCATGGTTGGCCTGTGGTCTACGGGCGTCCTGGCGGCGTCAGGACGACTGATTGTTTGCGTCGATAAGGCAAATTGATATTCAAGAACGCATGCATTGAAGTAGAATAGCAGTTCGAGAAAAGGAGATCAGAGCGTGTCAGAGGACAGAGACCCCGTGGAGAGTGTTCTGGATGGGCAGGCTTGGACGGATTTCTGCCGCGCGCTCGAGAGAGCCGGTTCGGTGATTCTTGAGAACTCCGCGCAGGATCCACTCGAGCGCGCGGAGGGCCTGCGGTATTTGAGTCGGATGACTCGATTGGGCCTGGAACGGTATGTTGAATATGCGGATCCACTCGCACCGGTTCTCTATCGGCCGGTGCACGAGACCCAGAAGTATGGGGTGGACAATCCGGACAGTTACTACGAATGGGCTGCGCTTCGAGGCGATTGCGAGTATCGGATCCGGGGACATCGAGGGAGTGTCCACTACCTCGGGATCGGTACCTACTACGGGGATTACGGTCGGGAAGGTCGCTCCGGGTGCGGAGGTTATCTGGAGGCCGATGAACTCGAGATCAGGGAGGACGGTTCCTTCGAGATCCACTTGAGTCAGGATCCCAAGCCCGGAAACTGGCTACCCATGGATCCTGAAACCACGGCGTTGATTGTTCGCCAGAACTATCTGGATCGGGAGAACGAGGAGATCGCCAGGCTCTCCATCGAGATCCTGGATCGTGACGAAGCGCCACCGCCTCTGGAGGCGGCCGGTTTTGCGCAGGCTCTGCAGTCGGCCGGTGCGCATGTCCTGGGTACGTTGGAGATCTTCCTCAAATGGGGGCAGCGTTGGGCCGAGCATCCCAATGAGTTGCGCGAGCACGATGTGGATGTGAAGCAAGCGGCGCACGGGGATCCCAACATCTTCTTCTATATGGGATACTGGCAGTTGGCTGAAGGAGAAGCCCTGCTTGTGCAGGCGGATCCGCCTCAGTGCGATTACTGGAATTTCGAGCTGTGCAATCACTGGCTCGAATCCCTCGACTACCGGTATCAGCGGGTTGCGCTCAACAAGCACGAAGCCGAATACGATGAGGACGGGTCGTTTACGCTGGTGATTTCTGAAGAGGATCCCGGGGTTCCGAATTGGATCCGAACCGCCGGACATCGTCGTGGGGGAATGGGCCTTCGCTGGGTAAAGGCTGAAAGCCACCCCAAGCCTCGAACCCGCGTGGTTTCGCTCCGGGAACTCCGGGAGAAGGGCGTTCCGGAGAAGATCTGAAGCTGCAATGGATGCTTGATTCAAGTGAACGGAAGCTGCAAATTGCTTTGAGAAGGGTGTCGCCGTGCGAAAAGCGTTTATGGCCATGTCTGCTCTGGTCTTCGGGGTCGTGCTTTCGGTCCTGATGATCGAAGTGGGCATGCGAGTGGCGGGCCTGAGTTATCCGATCTTCTTTGTCCCTGACCCCATGGCGGGGGGGCACATGTGGCCCCACCTCAAGGCCTGGTGGAATCACGAAGGCAATGCCTATGTCGAGGTGAACTCCTTCGGCTATCGGGACAAGGAGCATGACAAGACCAAGGGGCAGGGCGAGTTCAGGATCGCTTTCCTCGGTGATTCCTTCACGGCGGCTCTGCAGGTTGACTTTGAAGACACCTATTTGAGTGTGATCCGTCGTGAGTTGGCGCATTGCCAAGCCCTCTCCGGTCGAGAGGTCGTGCCCATGAATTTCGGGATCTCCGGTTTTGGGACGGCTCAGGCCATCACGGTCCTGCAAGGTCTGGCGTGGGATTTCGATCCCGATCTCGTGGTTCTGAACTTCACGGCCAATGACTTCACTGACAACAGTCCGGCCTGGGGCGGGCGTGGAGTCAAGCCCTTCTATGTGTTCGATGAAAAGGGTTTGCTGGTTCGCGATGACTCGTTTCGGACTTCGCCCGAATTCGTGAAGCGGAACTCCCCTCTCAGTCAGTGGCGAAGAGAGTTCATCCAGCAGTCCCGCTTTCTCCAACTGTTGGTGGAATTGCGAGCGGCACTTTCCAGACGCCAGTTGACCGCGAAGGCCGAGTTGACCGTGGGAGGGCGCTTTCAGCGCCCTCCGGAAGAAGAAAAGGTGAAGGATGCCTGGCGTGTCACCGAGGGTGTGGTGTCCCTGTTCGCCGAGGAGGTCCGGGCACGAGACCGTGACTTTGTTCTTCTGGTGACACCTTCGGGCAAACAGGTCAATCCCGATCCGGAATATCGCGCTCAGCGTATGGAGGTGATCGGTCCTGAGAACCTGTTCTACTGGAACAGGCGGATCCAGGCTTTCGCCGAAGAGCGCGAGATGGAGGTGGTCAATCTGGATCAGGAGATGTTTGATTACTCCGTTCGCAACCAGGTCTGCCTGTATGGCTTCGAGAATGCCGTCCCCTGCGGCGGACATTGGAACGAAGAGGGGCATCGGCTTGCTGGCGAGCGAACGGCCGAGTCCATCTGCGCCTTGCTCGAATCCTCGAATGCGAAGGATCCCACGGTCCCTCGCTGATTCCGGTTGGACGGTCAGATTGCTATAGTGTTCAGGATTCCCATTCCAAGATCCAGGAGGTTCAGTCGCGCCCATGGCGGTACAAGAGACGAGTTCGGAAGAGGTGACCGACGGTATCCGGGTGTCGGTTCGCGCTCAATATTCGGCAGAGCATTCAGATCCGCTCCACAATCAGTGGTTCTTCTTGTATACGATTCGAATCACCAATGAAAGCCAGAGTGCATGTCAGTTGATTTCCCGGCACTGGATCATCCGGGATGCGACGGGTCGAATGGAAGAAGTGCGAGGTCCGGGCGTGGTGGGTGAGCAGCCCGAACTGGCCCCGGGCGAGAGCTTTGAATACACGTCCGGTTGCCCTCTGCCGACCCCTCTGGGCTCCATGGAGGGTCGATACGAGATGAAAGGTGTCGACGGGAATTCTTTCGAGGCTCGCATTGCCCGCTTTGAATTGCGGGAGGCCAGCGCGATCCACTGATGTGGAGCTGGGCTATTGGGCTTGCTTGGATTGAGCCAGTGTCCAGCCCAGGAAGCGGGTCACGGCCAGGACTGACGCCCGCGTGCGAAGCGAGTGGAAGACCTCGAAGGCATGTTGGGTGCCGGGCAGTTCCACGAAGACGGCCGGCGCCCGGGAAGTGGTCTGGAGTTTCTGCGCGAAGGCGCGCGCTTCCTCGATGGCGGCGAGCCCATCATGGGTGCCGTGGATCGTGAGGAAGGGCGGTGCCTCGGGGTGGATCCGGTGCATGGGGGATGCCCGACGGAAGTCCTCCATCTGGGTTTTCGGGTCCCGCTTGAGGACGGTCTTGCCCACCATGCCGATCACGCTTTTGGTTGCATGGAGTCCATAGTGGTCTGAGAAATCGTACACACCGTAGAAGGGGACTGCGGCTTGCACCCGGGTGTCGACGTCCTCGAAGCCCGGTTGGTATTCGGGGTCATTGGCGGTGAGGCCGACCATGGCGGTCAGGTGTCCTCCGGCGGATCCACCCGTGACGGCAATGAAGTTCGGGTCGCCCCCATGGTTCTGGATTTCGTTCCGGATCCAGGCAATGGCGCGTTTGCAGTCGACCAGGTGATCGGGGAAGGTGGCCTTGGGGCTCAGCCTGTAGTTGATGGCGACACAGATCCAGCCCTGGGCTGCGAGGTGGTTCATGAGAGGCAGGGCTTGTTCGTGCTTGTTTCCGATGGTCCATCCTCCGCCGTGGATCTGGAGCAGGACCGGCGCGCCACTGGTGCCGCCCACCGGCTTGTAGATGTCGAGCCAATTCCGCTTGCCCCCATCCGGCGCGTAGGCGATATCGCGCACGACCTCGACATCGCGGCGCGCGATGCTGAAGGGGTTCAGTGTCAGGCCCGGAGGCGGAGCGGCTCGCTCGATGCGTTCTCGCCAGTCGGGGGCGATTTCATCGCGATAGTCGGAGCCCAGCCCGGTAGAAAGGCTGGCTTCAAAGATGTTGCTTGATTGACGAGCCAGTGGGACCAGCGCGGCCAGGGCTGCCCAGGAGACGAGCGTGATTCCCAGTCCCAGCCAACCGGCGCCGCTGTCCAGGGCGCCGGACCAGATGAAGAGGACGGTGAGGAGGGCCTGCCAGGCAATATGGTGGACAGGCAGTTCCGAAGTCAGCCATCCCAGCAGGAAGCTCGGAATGGCCAGTGGGCCGGTGCGCCTTTGGGGCATGTAGGCGTTGAGTGTGAACAGAGCGCCGAGGATGGAAACGGCGAGAAAGAGAGAGGGGGCCATGGGGCAGATCTCCTTGCGCGGCAGAGGGGAAGGGAGGCGCAAGAGTAACGACCCGACTCGGGGATGTCCCGCACAAAAGCGCAGCCGAAGGTGTATCTTCGAATTGAAAGGAAAATCGGTGTTTGAAGCTCCGGTTTTCTCCGACTGGAAACCTGGAAGCGGGTGACATCAAGATGCAGCGAGATCCCCTCAAGACCCCCCTCTGTGACCTCCTGGATGTGGAGTTGCCCATCGTCTGTTTTACGCATTGTCGCGAGGTGGCGGTAGCGGCTACCCGCGCGGGTTGTTTTGCCGTGTTGGGCGAAGCGCTGCGCTCGAGTGACGAAATCGAACGCGATGTGCAGTGGATCCGGGATCAGGTGGGCGACCATTTCGGGGTCGATCTGGTCCTGCCTTCGGGGGCTCCGCGAAGTGATGGCCCCGATCAGATCTACTCCGAGATTCCCTCGACCCATACGGATTTTGCCAAGCGGGTTTCCGAGGAATTCGACGTCCCGGAGCCTTCCAACGAAGTGGTCCTGCGGAAATGGGGCGGCAACAACCAGATGATCGCACGCGAGCAGATCGAGATGGCCTTGGATCAGCGCGTTCCCGTGATCGCAACGGGTCTGGGGGCGCCGGAGTATCTCTTCCAGCATGCGCGTGAGCGCGGTGTCAAATTGATTTCTCTTGTGGGTTCCACTCGTCAGGCACTCCGCCAGGTGGAGCGGGGGGCGGACATGATCGTGGCGCAGGGGTATGACGCCGCCGGTCATACCGGGAGTGTCGGGACTTTCTCCATCGTGCCGGAAATCGCGTCCCGGTTGCCAGGGGTGCCTGTCATCGCAGCGGGCGGGGTGACGGACGGTCGCCATCTGGCGGCTTCGCTGTGCCTGGGCGCGGCCGGGGTCTGGACTGGCACAGTCTGGCTCACCACCGAGGAGTCGGATGTGGACCCGCTTGTCAAAGCGCGCATCCTGACCGCACAGGGTGAGGAGACCACGCGTTCGCCCAGCATTTCGGGCAAGACCATGCGGGTGCTGAGTTGCCCTTGGACCGAGGCCTGGCAGCGCGAGGATGCGCCTTCCCCCCTTGGAAGTCCTTACCAGATGATGCTGAGTTCCGGGTATCTGCAAGGGGCCAACGACGCGCGGCGTCCGGATCTGATGACGGAAGCCGTGGGGCAGGGGGTTCGGTTCGTGGAGGACGAACTCCCGGTAGAACGTGTCGTAGAGCGCCTTGCCGAGGGGGCTCGGGCTGCTCTGCGCGCTCGGGTGGCCGACTGAGAAAAGGTGGGCCTGCAGCGGAACTTTTCTGCCTACGGGGCCTCGAAAGCCTGCAGAAACGGGGCTCAAGCCGGTCCCGATGGAGAGCGCGGGGTGTGGTAGCCTCAGCAGGCATCCAAGGTGAGAGGAGATCCGGATCACGAGCGGGTCTTCCCGCCGTTCCAGGGTGGAGGTCAATGCGCCGTCGACGTGCCAGGCAGAATGCAATCGGATGGGCGCTCCTTGTTCTCATCTCGACCCCGGTCCTCGGCTCGACTCGCGGCTTTGCACAGGTGGGTTCGGCCGAAGGTCTGGAGGTCGGTTCCATCTCGGATCTCGACCTCGAGGCGGTGCGGATCATCATTGACCGGAGCGACGACCGGGTCAGCCCGGATGTGAAAGGTCTACGATCGCTTTCACTGGAAGAGGCGGTTGCGCTTTCATTGGAGGAGAATCTCGGACTTCAGGTTTCGATGCGGACGAATGAGATCGCGGAAGCCGCCGTCACTGCGAGCAAGTCGAAATTCCATCCCCTTCTGGAGGTTTCAGGGGGAGCCGCAGGGACGAAGCGGGGCTATCCGGATTCCAATCGCCAATCTCAATTCACGGACAACCAGGATGTGATCATCGGTGTTCGCCAGGAGGTACCCACGGGTGGTTCGGTGACCGTGGGGGTCGGCTACGCGCGCTCGTTCACCGATGAGAACTACACCCAGACGGATGGAAGTATTACCCGCAATCTCGAGACTTCGAACGAGATTGGAGGCGTGGGAATCGAGATCAGCCAACCCCTGCTTCGAGGGGGGCGCATTTTCGTGGCTCGAAAAGAGATCCTGGACGCCGAATACGATACAGAGATCAGCCGGGCTGAACTCCGCTCCCAGATCCTGTCGGTGACGGCGAAGACCAAGACGGCCTATTACAAGGTCATTCAGACCCTTCGAGCCATCGAAGTCATTGAAGAGGCTCTGGTCAGGGACGCTCAGTTGGTCGAGGCTTCGCGGGCTCTCTTCGAGTCGGGTCGCGTCAGCAAGGTGGATGTCTACAGCGCGGAAATCAATCAAGCCAACGACATGGCGAGGTTGGCTGGGGCCGAGGCCAATCGCGAACTGGCCCAGAATGAATTGAGGGAAGTCCTGGGACTTCCGATCGATACCGAAGTCGATGTGACCGACACCACGATTCCTTTCGATCCGGTCCAGATCGAGCTTGAATCCTGGATTCGTCAGGCGGTGGAGCGTCGCCCGGAGCTGGTTCGAGCCAAAATCGAAATCGAAAAAGCAGAACTGGCGGTTCGCGTCCGGAAGAATGATGCGTTGCCGAGTTTCGATGTGGGCGGGGGGTTCGAGCCCGGCTTTGACGGGGCCAGCTGGAACTGGAATGCCCGAGGTGAATTCAGGTATCCCATCGGGAATGTCGGCGCTCGATCCCGACTCAAGCAGGCGACGACGGATCGCTCGCGGCTCAATACCGAATACGCCCGCCTCAAGCGCCAGGTTGAACTGGAAGTCCGGGAGATCGAGATTCGATTGCGGCAGACCCTGGAACAATTGAGGAACCTGATCCTGGGCGTTGAAAATGCGCGCGCCAAGCGGAAGATCGCCCGAGGTCGTTTTGAAATGGGTCTGGCCGACAATCTGGATATCCGCAACGCAGACGAAGAACTCATCCAGACGGAGACGGCCCTGCTGGACGGCCTGGTCGGCTATGCGAGCAACCTGGCTCTGCTGGAAGCCCGGATCGGTGGGACCGTCCCGGAGTGAGGGGCTGCGGGGCTGAGCTCAGCCCTCCTCCTCGAAGGCTCTCCAGCGTCGCAAGAAGCGCTGTCCTGCCGTGATCTGCGTCATCAGGACGAGGAACCAGAGCACCCAGTCGATCAAGGGCAGGCCGCCTAGAACCGGGACGAAGGGGGTGAGCACCAGGCCGACGCAGAGAACGACGGTTCTTTCGAGTCTTTCGAAGAGGTCCGGAAGTCCGCCGGGTTTGGCGATGGCGCCGAGTACATCGGCGCGCGCCGCGATGTAGCTGGTGACGAGACTGCCCATCAGGGCCAAGGAGGCGGGAAGCCAGGCCCCGGTCACTTCGGCCACAGCCAACAGGATGAAGGCATCCTTGTAGCGGTCGGTGACGGCATCGAGGTAGGCGCCCCGGCGTGTGCTCTGGCCCTGCACCCGGGCGACGGCTCCGTCCAGATTGTCGAGCAATTCGATCAAGCCGGCGAGAAGACCGAAGACCCAGTAGTTGTGGTGGACGACAAAAAAGGCCGAGTTGACGAAGCACAAGACAAAGCCGGTCCAGGTGACACCGTCGGGTGTGATTCCAGTCCCCGCCAGCGTGCGCGCGATGGCGTCCCACAATCGATCGATCCGGTCCTTGAAGAGTTCGTCAATCATCAGTATCGGTCGGGGTGCCCCATGAAGGGACGGCCCAAGGGGAAGAGGGTCGCAGCAAGGTCGCGGTCTTGCTGGTTCCATTCTGCTCGCTGCGCGGCGCTCCATTCTTCTTGCATGAGGCTTTCGATGGAGCGGTATCCGAAGGCCAGTTGCAGCCAGCCGCCGGCCGAGAAGGAGAGAGCGAGAGGCTGTGTTTGCCCTCCGCTTTGATTGAGGTCCAGGGCCTGCGTCTCGCCGTTGCACTCCAACGTCAAGGTGGCCTGGATGTCGTGATGGCGAGAGTCCTGGAGCCGTTCCTCCAGAGCTCCGGAGAGACGATCGATCAGCCGTAGGGGGGCCAGGGGGAGGGCGAGGCATCCCGACTTTCGTGTGTAACTGGCCGCGAACTCTGCGCCGTAGCGAATGGCCGCTGTGCAGAAAGGATGATCCGGGGGCAGGGGACCGTGAATCCGGCGGACGCCTCGCTCCCGAGCCAGCAGGGCCAGCTTCCCGAGAGCCGCTTCATAGAAGTCGGGTCCCGTACCGACGATTTCCCGGATCTCGATGAACTCCTCGTCGTAGCGCACACCGATGTACCCGTCTGGACAGACATGGACGGTGGGCGGCTTTCGGACCAGCCAGGGCCAGAGGGCTTCGCTTCGAACCAGGGGGCCAGTCGCCTGGGCATTGGCCTGATTGTAGTGATCGATCAGGCTCGGGACGTCTCGGAGCGGATCGAATTCACGGAATGGGTCGGACTCGAGTTTGGCGATCTTGTAGGCGTCCAGGGTCACCGTGTAGTCGGCCATCACCGGCACGGCACCCATACGTAGATACATGGCGCCTCGCTGTGCGAAGCCGAGTGCAAAGTCGAAGCCCAGATCGGCGAGGCGAGGCAGGTTTCCTTCGGCGACCTTCCGAGCGTAGCCCTTGTGGTTTTCGTCCGGCTCTGCGGCGACGCCCTGGACCCCGCACATGGGGACGACGGTTCCGGCCATTCGAATATCGAAATTCAGCAGTTGCCACTTCGTGACCAGTTTTCCGTCGATCTCGCCGACCAGGCAGTTCTCCGGGCGCATGAAAGGGCAATCCGCGTACGCGGCGAGAAGAAGCCTTCTCATGGCCTCGCGTTCTTCCGGGTCGGCAAAGATGCGCGCCGTCAGGTCTGCGGCGGCATCGGCTTCGTCGGGCCTGAGAGTCCGCACAGTCAGCATGGGCCACAGGGTACCGTCATAGCTCTAGGCTGCACCTCCGGGGTGGAAATGCCCTCTTGGAAGCGTCCCCGTGGGCAAGTGGGCCTCGACTGAGGAACCCCGCTGCGGCCTGTGATAGCCTAGGCCCCGCTCGGACCGGATGGATCGAGCGAAACACGTCGATCCCCCCCGATTGAACCAGACCCTGCGAGCGTCGCGGCTCTCACGATTCAAAGAGCACACGCATGGCAGGTTCTTCTTGACTGGATTGAACACAGCGTCGGGGCTCGGGTGATCGTCCTCAGACTGACACCGCCTTCTTCGTAGAGGCGGCCCTCAGGAGCAAGTATGCGCGTTGGTATCGTGACCGAATACTACCGGCCCTGGCCGGGTGGGATTTCGGAGCACGTGCATCATCAAGCGGTTGAACTGACGGAGCGCGGCCACGACGTGACGGTCTTTACCGGGCCTTCGGTCCCGGGATGGACGGATGATGGTCCGTTCGAGGTGGAGCGTCTGCCCTGGGCTCATGAATTCACTCATAACGGCGCTCGCTCTCGCATGGTTCTCAGCGGGGCTCTTCTGGGTTTTCGCAAGCGTTTCCGCCATCACGCATTGGATGTCGTGCATGTCCATGCACCCATGGATCCTTTTCTGGGCTGGGCCGCCTTGCTGGCCAGCGAGTCTGCCACCGTCGGCACTTTTCACGCGAACTTCGATCCGTCGGGACTCTGGGATGGACTCTTCAGGCGGCTACGGATGATCACGGGTCGTGCCTTTGATCGTATGCACGGGCGGATCGCCGTTTCAGAAGCGGCTCGGGAAAGCATCGCGCACTACTTTCCGGGTGAATTCGAGATCATTCCCAATGGTGTGGATACCGAGCGCTTCCGTCCCGATGTGGAGCCGGTGTTGGCACGGGACGAAGATCGCCCCACGATCCTCTTTGTCGGGCGAGCCGACCCGCGCAAGGGGCTGCCCATCTTGATTCAGGCATTTGAGAGACTCAGGAAGTCCATGCCCGCCGCACGGTTGATCGTGGTGGGTGTGGAAAAGAACGAGGTGGCCTCGGAGTTGGCCGGGGTGGCTCCTGAGACTTCGGCCTCCATTGAATTCGCAGGGTATGCGGATCCCGGTGATATGGCCGGGTACTACACGAGTTGCGATGTGTTCTGTTCGCCGGCCACGGGCCAGGAAAGCCAGGGGATCGTCTTGCTTGAGGCCATGGCGGCGGGGCGCCCGCCGGTGGCCTTTGCCATTCCCGGGTACAGGGACGTGGTTCAGCACGGGGTGGATGGGTGGTTGATAGACCCCATTGGCGCCGAGGAACTCGCCTCGGGTCTGGCTACGATTCTCGGGGACCGGGTTGCCTTGTCCCGGATGGCTGAGACGGGGCGAAAAACAGCGCTTGGTTTTTCGTGGCCCCGCGTGGTGGAACGGATTGAGCATCACTATGCCCGTGCTCTGGATGAGATGGGCCGATCTGAATGATGAACGAACGCGTGTTTGGGGATTTCGCCTTGGGTGGGTCCAGCTATGATTCGCGCGTCCGCACTTCCAGGAGCGATCCAAAGGCATCCAGAGGTACAGGATGGGGGGAAATGAAATGACCAAGCAGCAAAGCAATCTTGACAGCAATTCCAGGAAACTGCGGGCGTTGATCGAGGGACCCGGTGTGTCCCAGATCCTCGAGGCGCACAATGCCCTCTCCGCCACCATTGTCGAAGAAGCCGGCATTTCCGGTTTGTGGGCGAGCTCGTTGACCCTGTCCGGAGCGGCGGGCATGCGGGACAACAGCGAACTCACCATGACGGAAGTCCTGGACACGTTGGAAGCCATTACCACCAAGGTCGATATCCCGATCCTTTTCGATGGCGATACGGGCTACGGACAGTTTTCCCACTTNCAGCAGTTGGTGCGGAAGCTCTGCATGCGCCGCGTGGGGGGCGTGTGTATCGAAGACAAGGTCTTCCCCAAGACCAATTCCTTCTTGCGATCCGANGGTCAGGAGCTGGCGCCCACCGAGGAATTCGCGGGCAAGATCCGAGCGGGCAAGGACGCCCAGACCGATCCAGACTTCATCGTGGCGGCTCGGACCGAGGCCCTGATCGTGGGGCTGGATACCGCGGCCGCCATCGACCGAGCCGAACGCTATGTCGAGGCGGGAGCCGATGCAGTGCTGATCCATTCAAAGCAGAGGAACTTCACCGAAGTCCAGGACTTCATGGCGAAGTGGAGTGGGCGGGCTCCGGTGATCATCGTTCCCACGACCTACTACGCGACGCCCATTGAGGTGTTCGAGCAGGCTGGAATCTCGCTCGTGATCTGGGCCAATCACATGCTGCGCGCCAGCATCGGGGCCATGCAGGAGGTGGCTGGGCATATCGGTCAGACCGGAACCGCACGTGATCTGGAAGACACCATCGCGCCGGTGAAGGAGATCTTCCGGTTGCAGGATGCCGACGGTCTGCTTGAAGCCGAGAAGGTGTATCTGCAACGCGACGCCGGTTGTTCGGCGGTGGTGCTGGCGGCCTCACGCGGTTCGGGGATGGANGACCTGACCCGTGANAANCCCAAGGCCATGATTTCNGTGGGCGGAAAGCCGGCCNTTGAAAANATGTTGCAGAGCATGCGAGCCGAAGGGATTCGNGATATTTCGGTGGTTCGAGGNTACAAGCCCGAGGCCATGAAGCCCGCCGGNGTGACNTTCTTCGATAATGAGAACTGGGAGACNNGCGGTGAGCTNGGCTCCCTTTCGGAGGCTCGTTCTGCACTGAAGGGCGAGGTGGTGGTGGCCTACGGAGATGTGATCTTCAAGCGCTACATACTCCACCTCCTGCTCTCTTCNGATGCGCCGATCACCCTGATCGTNGACAGTTCTCGTGANTTCGTGGAGGAAGGGCGTTCGGTGGANCGGGTGCNNGTTTCGGGTCCGCCCCCGAGCCCCTACGANGAGGCCGAGAACTGGCTGGACGCCATNGGGCCCGATCTGACCGACGACGNAGTGAGCGGNCANTGGATCGGTATGTTCCGNACGCGGGGCGAAGGAACCGATCTCTTCCGTGAGGCCTTNGACGAAGTGGCCCAGAAAGAAGGCAGTGAGAACCTGGATCTCTGCGCTGTCTTCCATCACCTGGCCCAGCAGGATCCGCGTTCCGTGCGCGTCATCTATGTCCAGGGAGACTGGATCGATATCAATAGCCTGGATGATGTCGCTCGAAGCGGCGACGTATGAGATTGCGGCTTGAGCCGCGAGAGGGAGGTTGAACCCAGTGCCCCTGGACCCACAGTTACTCTTCAGTGCGTTGCTTTCATCCGGNATCAAGGGAATGGCGGGGGTTCCGTGTTCGATCCTGAATCACCTGATCCTGGAGGCGGAAGCGTCNACTGAAGTCGATTACGTGGCGGCTTCGGTGGAAGGAGAGGCAGTGAGTGCCGCNGCCGGAATGTGGCTGGCCGGCGGTCTCGGCGCTGCGCTCATGCAGAACTCGGGTCTCGGCAATGCCGTGAANCCCCTGGCTTCCCTTTCGATCCCCTACGAGATCCCGGTCCTGATGATTACATCCTGGCGCGGGGAGCCTGGGACCAAGGATGCGGTTCATCACTATCCGATGGGCGAGGCGACGCCGGGCCTTTTTGAGTTGCTGGGTATTCCCACACAGGTCTTGCGAGAGGATACGGATCTCGAACTCGCAGTGCGGGANGCGGTCTCCTTCATGAAGAAAGAGCGCAAGCCCGCCGCCCTGATCGTGCCNCGGGGTGTTTTTGCCAAGGGGGAAGGGGTGGGAGAGCGCTCGGCCCCGATTCTTTCCGCCACGTCACCTCTGCATGAGCCTCCGACCCGGTTCGGTGGGGGCGGTTTGCCCTCGCGCACCCAGGTCTTGCAGGCCTGGATGCAGCGCTTTCCGGAAGATCTGGCGGTTTCGACCACCGGCTATATGTCGCGCGAAGTGGCCTCGCTTGAGAAGGTGGATCGGCACTTCCCCATGCAGGGGTCCATGGGGTTCGCCCCGGCCATTGCGCTGGGTCTTTGTCGCAGTCTTCCAGACCGGCCCGTTCACGTCCTGGATGGGGATGGAGCGCTGATCATGCGTATGGGCAGTCTGGCGACCATCGGGGCTCTCGCGCCTCGCCATCTCATCCATGTGGTGGTGGACAACGGCACGTATGCGTCCACGGGCGGTCAGTTGAGTGTGTCTCCGCATGTGGATTTTTCGACCGTGGCGCAGGGGTGTGGTTATCGGGCGACGGCGCTCTGCCAGGGTGCGGAAGGC
>NZGT01000102.1 GCA_002691025.1 Spirochaeta sp.
TCCTGATCCGATCTCTATCCGGTCCCTACCTGATCCCTATCTGATCCCTATCCAACCCCTAGCTGATCTCTATCCGGTCCCTATCTGATCCCTATCTGATCCCCATCTGATGCAGGTGCTTCGTGATGCTACAAGCTAAGGATCACCTCGGCCGCAACCGTACGTCCGTCCCGAGCCCCGGAGTTCTGGACCGTTCGCTCCACTTCACTCTGGAGTTGGGTAAAAGAACGACCCACCGCCTCTCGCCACAGCCCTTGCTTGCTCCCAAAGTAATACGGGATCAGCCCCTGATTGACGCCGGCCCGCGAGGCAATCTCCCGTGTCGAGGCCCCGTCGAAACCCAGCTCTGAAAAGGCACCCAAGGCCGCATCCAGCATTCGGTCCCGGGTCGACCCCTCTTCCTCAACCGGGATTCCTGAAGCCTGAGCCATGCCGTCCTCCGCAGCCCGAAGCCGCCGCACCGGGGTCCATCAAGATATTATTCGATCGAATAGCCCATAGCAAGCCAAAAACTCAACCCGCCGGAAACACCGAGGAGAGAAGACATCTCCGCCGCCTTCTTCAGGACGGATCAATGCGTCGAGTAGACCTCGTAGTCACCCAGATCGTACAAAAGCGGAAAAACACGCTTCATCCCCTCGGAGATGGCGGGACTCTCGTTACGCAGGAGAATGTAGTCGAAGTGAGGCGCCAGATCGGGCAACCGAGGCAGGAGTCGTTCAGGAAAGAAAGGATCGNCNATCCTGAACTGGGATCGATAAAAAGGCGATCGGATCCCCAATGGGATATGGGGCAGACTCGCATGAAAGGTCATCCAGGGACTCACTCCCTTCTTCGCCAGATGGTAGTAGCTACCGAAGTGGAGGTAGTAGGTAAAGCGGGACCCGAAGAGCGCCCGATCATCGCCCCGGTAAAAGGGCGTGGGAACTTCACTGCCTGTGGTCAAAGCCAGTGGCAGGACCCGCGCCTGCGGCTCAAGGGTCTCGACCACAGTCAGCAGGGAATGAACCTCCTGGCCGAAAGAATAGTGCGCGTGCGCCACACTCCCCAACTGCAAAAAACACAAACCCAGCACAGCGATTCGCCCCAGGCGATTGCGCACCATGGCCTCGCCGAGCACNACGAAAAGCAGGACCCACACGATNACGGCCAACCGNAGATTCAACCAGATGGTCGCCCCCACCTGAAAGGGNGTNAGGAAGTAGATCAGGACNAAAGCCAGGGTGCCCACAAGTGGCGTCCGNAGAGGAGAAACAACCTCACGGAGCCGCACAACGTGGCGAAGATCTCTTCCCATTGAAAGCAGTGCCGTGCCCATGAGAAGCAGACCCAGACCTGCAGCGACCCAAAGCGGCAAGCCCGAGACCAGGATGAAAGGAGTTCGCGCCAGATACTCCAGCGTGAAATCAAAAGGCAGATAGGTGAGCCCNCCAACAGAGGGTGAGGCGTCCGANATCGACCAGACCAGAAGCATTCCTCCCGCAGGCAGCCAGGCTGCCAACAACCACCCCAGTCGACGAATCGACACGAGTTGCGGAAAGCCCAGAATGGCCGCCAGCACAGGCAAAAGCGCGCAACTGATGGGGTGCGTCAGGAAAAGCAGAACCGAGATCAGCGCCACGGAAAGCACCTGAAGCTCTCCCCCCTCCGGCCGCTTCATCAAACGAATCGAGACCCCCGCACCCAGGAGCAGCAGGGGCAGTGTCAGAATGAAATTCGTAAACCCGACGAAATAGCTNTCGCTATAGATCAGGAGAAAACCGAGAAAAGGAACCCACTTCGCCCCGGGCCTTATGCCTCTGACCAGATACAGGAATGACAAAGGCATCAGAATCACAAACGCAGTCATGATCACCCGATGCGCCTCGGCGGCCGGCATGAACCGGACCAGCCAAAGCCCCAGCCCGTAATACGTGAAATAGGGNGAAGCCGGAGAGATCCGGTCCTCGAAATGCACATGCCAGTCGGGTTCAATGGCTTTGCGGGACAGCGTCTCCACGATGGCGATGTGGTTGGGCGTATCCATCCCCGGTATGAGCGGAGTCACCCAGATCGGAAACGTGTACAGCACCACGAGAGCCAAAAAAGCCCAGGTCGACTTTGAAAATGGCCCACACGAACGCAAGAAGTCCGCGGCCTCGTGACGGAACTGCCGCGAACGACGCACGCCCGTGAGTGTCTCTGAGTTTTGTTACATTTACATGACGAATTGGTTTCATTCCGGACTCACTGGATGCATTCCCTCTCCTGAGGGCACACTCTCTTCTCCGCCAAGACCATGGCTCAGAAAAGACCGAACCGACTGACAAGAAGACGCTTGCCCTCCAGAACCCAAGACCCCAAGGGAGAAACAAAGCCTCGATGCGACCCCTCGTCCCCGGCCCTGCCGCACTGAGGCCCTCTCAGCATCGGGTCATCCTGCTCATCACGGCGCTCGCTCTCGCGATCCGACTCCTCTACCTCTGGGGCCAGGCCCGGAACAACCCGCTCTTCCTTTTCCCTCGTGTCGATGCCCATTGGCATCAGGGCTGGGCCGAGCAAATCGCGTCGGGGCAGGGAATGGATCCCGAGCCGTACTACCGCGCCCCACTCTACTATTACCTTCTGGGCGGGCTCTATTGGTTCACTGGCCCCGATGTCGTCTGGGGCCGACTCCTGGGATGCGGACTGGGGACGCTCACCACCTATCTCACGGCCAGACTCGGGTGCACGTTGAGCGGCTTCCGGGTCGGGGTCGGGGCCGGACTTCTCGCCGCATTCTACTGGCCCGGTATCTACTTTGACGGAGAATTGCTGACCGCGTCACTGGAATCCCTCCTTGGCGTTGCGCTCCTTCTCGCGCTCATCCGGGCGGGTCGATCCCACGGCACACTCCCCTTCCTCGGAGCCGGACTGATCTGGGGTCTGGCATGCATTGCTCGTCCCAACTTTCTGGCCCTGGCTCCGTGGATCGGAATATGGCTCTTCTTCTTCGTCCCGGTCGCTGTCTCCTCAAGCCGGAAATGGGCGCGGGCAGGAGTCCTCGCTCTTGGACTGGCCCTGGTGATCCTGCCGGTAACCTTTCGCAATCTTTCAGTCAGCGGCGAGCCCATCCTCATCACCTACACCGGGGGTGTGAATTTCTATATCGGCAACAATCCCGATTCCAACGGGATCAGCTCTGTCATCCCCGGCGCTCGTCGTTCACTGGAGGGCGGCTTTCGCGACGCTCGGCGAATTCCGGAAGCCGAACTCGGGCGGAATCTCTCTGCCCAGGAACTATCCGACTACTGGTGGGACCAGGGAATCGATTGGGTCCGCACGGATCCTCTCGCCTGGCTGGGACACACCGTCTACAAATCGAGGCTGTTTTTCAGTCCCATCGCACTCCCGAACAACCAACCCATCTGGTTTTTTGCATCCCGATCCGAAATTTCCATGCTCTTCTGGATTGGATTTCCGGTCATCGCTTGCCTTGCCCTGGCTTCACTCTGGGCCCTGGCCGGACGCTGGCGCGAATGGTTCCTGCCGTGGGGATTCGCCGTGATCTATGCGGGCACGGTCATCATGTTCTTCGTCAATGCCCGGTATCGCTTGCCCATCTATCCCATCCTCATCGTCTCCGCTGCGGCCGGCGGAGTTGAAGTCACAAAGCACATCCGATCGAAATCCTGGCCGTCGGTGGTCGGCTATGGACTGATTCTGGTCCTGTCCGCCCTCTTCATTGCAACCAATCCACCGCTTGATCGAAAGGCCTTCCGGCAAGCCAACGAAGGCGAAGGCCACGGCATCCTCGGTCACCACTACGCCGGCCTCAGTACCTCGAAACCCGAGCTTCGGGACAAGGCACTTTGGCATTTCGAAGAGGCGGTTCGACTCAAACCTGAAAGCCCCAATCTCCAAATTGCTCTCGCAAGACAATTCCAGATCAGGCAGCGAGCAAGCGAAGCAGAACTGATCCTCTCACGAGCAGCGAGACGCTTTTCCGATTCGGCCGAGGTGCACTTCGAGTACGGTCGATTCCTGAGCCAGCCGGACCGAATACGCGAATCGGTCCAGGAACTTGAAACCGCCATTCGGCTCCAACCCGCCTACGCGGAAGCCCACCAGACCCTGGGCTGCCGACTCGGGGCGATGTCCCGGTTCGTTGAGGCGGAAAGTCATCTGTACCGCGCTGCCCAACTGGATTCCAGCCTGCTCCCTGCCTCGCTCTGTCTGGCCGCCATCCGGCTTCAACAGAACCGACTCGATGAAGCCAGCACTCTCTATCGCAGGGTCCTCGCCGCGCAGCCGGTCAATAGGCAAGCGCAGGTGGGCCTGGCCGATACCGCCATGCTCTCTGGAAAAACCAGCGAGGCCATCTCCGCCTATCGAGCCGCCCTACAAACCAATCCGGTCTCGCCGAGCGCCAGCCAAAATCTCGCCTCCGCGCTTTGGAGCGTGGGAAACCATCGTGAGTCTCTCGGCGTCCTGAACCGGGGACTCGCGGCGTCACCGCAGGATCGAGAGCTTCAGATCCAGTTGGCCTGGCGCCTCGCCACCGCGACGGAACCCACCCTTCGCGACGGACCCAGAGCCCTGAGCCTGGCGCTGAACGCGGGAATGACGCCTCCCTCGCTGGAAGACCTCGACACCCTGGCCGCCGCCTACGCGGAACTCGGGCAATTTGAGAAGGCCAGCCAAACGATCCAAACCGGCCTGGCCCAACCGCAAGCCCGCATCAACACCACCCGAGCGGCCGCCATGCAAGAACGACTTTCTCAGTACCAGAACGGCCGCGCCTTCCGTCAGTAGCCCCTCCTCCGCCCCGGGGTAGTCTGCTTATCCGGATCTCCGCCGGCCCGAGCCCTCGATGCCCCCACCAGAATCGACCCGGATCGCTATTCTAAGGACGGCCCGCCAAGGCCCCGAAAACAGGAGATCTCCATTCGGTGCGAGTCGAAAAAATCCTCTATGCCCTGATCAATCCCCTCATCCGGGGCTTGCTGCGCTCGCCGTTTCACCGACTCGGAAGTCGGAATCTCGCCATCCTCTCCTTCACCGGTCGAAAGAGTGGAAAATCCTACGACACTCCTCTCAGCTATGTCCGCGATGACCAGACCGTCCTGTTCCTCTCGAGCCGTCAGACGAAGTGGTGGAGGAACTTCACGGCCGAACCCGCTCCCGTAGAGGTCGAACTGGAAAACAAGCGATATTCCGGACACGCACGACTCTTCACAGACGGGGACTCCGGATTCGTCGAAGGAATCCGAGACTTCATCTCGCAACTTCCTCGCGATGCCGTGGTCTACGGCATCAAACTCGATGGTCAACGAAAGCCCACGGAAGAGAGCCTGAAGCAAGCGGCCCCTCAAATGATTCTCGTCGAAGTCAAGCTTGAGTCAGGGACCCGTACCACCCAGTCCTGAAACTCCCACCGTCCCTTCAACCCTATGGCCCCATACCAGGAGAGGTGTCCTCATGCTGCAATGGAAAGTCGGAGACGTTACGATCACACGCGTAGTCGAACTCGAGGCGGTGGGAGGCACCCGATTCATCCTCCCGGATGCCACACGTGAATCCTGCCGCGAATTCGACTGGATGCAGCCGCACTTCATGGACAACGACGGCAACCTGATCATGAGTGTGCATGCGCTGGTCATCGACACCGGAGAACTCCGCATCGTGGTCGATACCTGCATTGGCAACGACAAGGAGAGGTCCATCGACGCGTGGAGCCACCTCCAGACGAACTTTCTCGAGGACCTCGCCGCGGCCGGTTACCCACGCGAGTCCATCGACTACGTCTTGTGCACCCACCTGCATGTCGACCATGTGGGCTGGAACACCATGTGGGTCAATGGGAAATGGGTCCCCACCTTCCCCAAGGCTCGCTACCTCCTGGCCCGAAAGGAGTGGTCCTACTGGGACACACACGAAGACGAGGCCGACTACGGCCCCATCCTCGCCGACTCCGTGCGCCCGGTCATCGACGCCGGACTCGTGGACCTGGTTGAGGAAGACCACGCACTGTGCAGCGAAGTCTGCCTTGAGCCCACGCCTGGACACACGCCCGGCCATGTGAGTGTTCACATCCGCAGCCGGGGAGCCGAAGCCTTGATCACCGGAGACTGTATTCATCACCCTGTACAGATGACGCGCACAGACTGGTGCAGTTCCGCTGATTTCGACCAGAGCCAAGGCAGGCAGACCCGCGAAGATCTCCTGGCCCACTATGCCAACGGAGACACCCTCATCATCGGGACCCATTTCGCTACGCCCACAGCCGGATATATCCGCCCCCGGGACCTCGGAGGCTATTGGCTCGACGTCGACTCAAGCTGAGTCGCACAACGAGCCTCGGGGCCAGTCCCATCGGACCACACTCAGGACGGCCCCACCTGAGCGTCACGAAATCAATCGAGGTCGATGAACGCCGAGGACAACTCCGGCAGAGGACTCCCTTGCGGGCAATAGGTCACCAGGTAGGCACGCTCCCCGCCACTGGAGCAGACACACTGCTTCGGGTCTGTGGGGTGTTGATAGGCATCCGAGCAGGAAGCCTTCAGGCACTGGATTGAACTCTGACTCGACAAGGATCCACACGAACAGGCGCCTCCGTGCATCTCTATCTTCACGGGAACGTTGAAGAAGACATTGGCGTTCATCGCGACACAGTCATCCGGATCGGCTCCCTGCGCCGAGCAAAGCGTCGGGGGCGCATGGGGGCCGCTACCGAAATTCGTGCTGAGATTCACGAAGTCCTGATCCCCTGAAAACGGCGTAATCTCCCACAGCGTTCCGAAGGTCGAATCGAAATTCATCTTGGGACCGCAGCAAGGCGTCGCTCCCCCCTCGCCCGAACACTGCTTGGCCCCCGCGTTGGTGGCCTGACAGTATGCTGCTTGCACCTCATTCGGCGCCTCCCACATGAAGCCGGCCCTCTGGGCCTGGTTGTCCGGAAAAGGCTGGTATTGGATATCCGCCCAACCGGGGCACTGCGCCGCCTCGCACTGGGATGCCGTGGTCTGGGGCGCCACGTGGATGGTGTTGTTGTTGCCGACGTTCAGGTCGCCGGTGATGGACAGGTCCTTATGACCTTTGGCGGGAATCACGATTCCGTTGAGGGTCGCGGGATTCGACGGAGACATGAACTTGAGAGGAACATCGCAACGATTGTAGAGCGTCACCTCACCCGCTTGCGGAGTCGGCGCCGTGTCGGATATCAGCGATCGAAGATGGCCTGCGAAAGAGTCTACATGTGACCCCACTTGAAGCTGCATTGCCATCGTGGAGTCATCAAGGCGAGGGCACGCTTCGGGCCACTTCGCCAGGGCCCGCGCATAGTCGGCGGAATAGCGAGCCTCACACTGAGCCACCCGCTTTTCGTATTTAGCCAAATGTCCCTGCTTGGAGAGAACGGCCTCTGCATCCAGAAGGCACTTGACGTGGCGACCCGTCATCCGATTGATCTTCGCTTCACAGCGCTGCGACGACCAACTCTCCGAGTAGGCCAGCGAAGATATCGAAAACAAAACTCCCGCAACCACCCACGCCATCCACTTCATCGTGCCAGCCGGACGAGTCGCTTCCCCGCTCCTATTTCGCTTCATGGGTTCCCGTATCCTTTGTCGTTCGAGAAGGGCCATCATACATCGGGGATTCCTCCAGATGGGCGCAGATAACCGTTACATGGCACCGGGCTTCGGATGGATGCCGAAAAATGGACATTTACGCGATCCACCGGCAAAACACAGGCAGGTTCAGGATCGGCAGCGGGGGACAGGCGGATTTCGCGGTACTGTACGGGGTATGAAAACTCGAGAAGCAGGAAAATCACAACCCGGACAAAGACCGCAGCACCGGTCTTTCGAGGACCTTTCGGATGATTTTCCCGTGATCTTCTTCGATGCCTACGGAGTGCTGGTTGAAGCCGCCAGCATGATGACTCCAGTTCCCGAACTGCTTGACCGCCTTCGAGCGGCCGGCAAGGACATCTACGTAGTCACCAATGACGCATCTCGCCCTCCCGAAGCGATCGCGCGGCGGTACCGGGACGGTGAAGGCCGCCAACTCTTCGGGCCTGAACGCATCATTTCCTCCGGCGCCATTGCCACCGAGATCCTCGCGGAAGAAATTGGCGCCAAGAAGGTGGGATTCCTCGGGCCACCCGCCTCGGCAGAAATGATGGTACAGGCCGGCATGGAGGCTCTGCCCGTATCGGAATGGAGCGCGGATACCGAGTTCGATGCCTTGGCGCTCCTTGACGACGAAGGGTTTGAATGGCGAGAGGCCATCAATCGGGTGGCCAATCTTCTACGCGAACACCCCATCCCTACCGTGGTCGCCAACGGGGACCTCGCCTATCCCGTGGGTGGAGGCGGAATCGCCGCCGCCATCGGGACGGTGGCCAATGCACTGGAGGGCATCCTGGATACCCGCTTCATTCGCTGCGCAAAACCCGATGCCGCGATGTTCTCGCGCGCCTTCCTCCGGGCAGAGCGTGATCATCGAGGGCTTCAACCCGGTGATGTCCTGATGGTGGGCGACACCCTGCAGACCGACATCCAGGGCGGGCGGGATTTCGGGCTGAAGACCGCGCTGGTCTGCTCTGGGCACACCCAGTCAGAGCGTGTGGAACCCCTGATGGAAGCCCTGGGGATCTACCCCGACTTCCTCTGCGACTCCGTCTTCACCTGACCACCGACAGGAGAGGCGTGAGATCCAGGGCGTCCACGGACGGAAGGTAGTGGTCAATGGCCTCGCGCTGAAGACGCATGCGCAGGCTCCACTGAAAGAAGTGCTCACCGAGGTTCAGCACATAGCTCAGGATGAAGAATCGGTAGGCTTCACGAAGAAAGAGGATTTCGGATTCCGAGACGGGCGAAACTTCGTGATAGGCGGAAAGAAACCTCACGAATCGGGGCTCGAGGAACATATCAGGGGTGTAGGAAAACCGGGAAGTATCGCCCTCGGCTCTCACCACTCGACTCAGGAAATAGAAATCAAGCACACGGGGCTCGATCCGGAACCAGTCGTAGTCCCAGCGACGAAACAAGGAGAACCCACCCTCGCCCTTCTCCTGGATTGAAAAGTTCGTGATATTCCAGTCTACAAGGACGGGAATCTTTGGAAGTCGGTGATAGCCCACGCGCTCGGCATTCCGGAAGAAGCTCTCACAGTGCCTTTCGATCAACGCCAACTCGTTACGACTGAAATGTCGCTCCTCTCGCCAGAACTGCTCACTCATACGGTCAAAGAGCCCCGCAACATCTGAACCCAGTGTCTTCCAGGTGGGGTCGAGATGTTCTGAAGCCTCCCGGCTTGCCTCATGAAAAGCGGCCAGCTCCCGAGCGAGTGATTCGACCTGTCCATCCGAAAGACGATTCGGAAGCCGATTGCCCTCCGGAACCTCCTCGCAGAAGACAAGCCAATCCCGATTCGAACGGTAGATATACGGCTCACCGTCCTTCTGGATGATGGGCGCCAGGAAATGGGAGAAACGTGTATCCGACAGCAGTTCCGACCACTTGGCAATTCGTTGGTGATCCTGCCGAAAATGGATGAACGAGCCATAGGAAACAATCTTGGCGAAGACCGAGGTCCCGTCCTCCAGAAGCACACGAAAGACGCGATTGGTCGACACGCCCGGGCTTGCGTCCCAGATCGTCTTCATCTCCCTGCCATCACCCAGGCCCACCCAGGCTTTCCGTACGATTTCCGCCGCCAGATCCGACTCCCTTCCAAAACTTCAGTCTACCGAATCCCAGAGAATACTCTCCGCATCGGAATCCCTCCCCCCGCCCTCGCCTGGACCGCGTCCCAGAGTCGAGCCTCCGCCTGGCCACGGCTTTTTCCGTTCCTTCAGAATTTGACATGCCCCTGATGACACAGACGCCGCGACACAGCAGTGGTACACTGGTGTTTCGTTCCGGATCATGGATACGAGGCGAGCCCATCGGAGTGCTGCGTCGTACACACGGCCGTCTTTCGGCCACGCCGAAAACCAGGGAGCACGAAAAAGAAATATGGGGAGATCGAATTTCTTTCCCGACCTGAAGCGTGGGCAGAAGTGGGCCGTGGCCTTGAGCGCCGCAGTGGTGCTCTACGCGGGATTCGGCTTCCTGGTCGCGCCTTCCATCATCAAGAACCAGGCAGAAAGCCTCCTGCTCGAGACCTTCGACCGGAATGCTCGAATCGGCGAAGTCAAAGTCAACCCCTTCGCCCTCTCCTTGACGGTACTGGACTTCACCCTTCCCGATGATGACGCTCGTCCCTTGGTCTCATTTCAGGAATTTTCAGCCAATTTTGAAGTCTCCTCCATTGTCCGTGGAGCCCTGACCTTCAGCCAGATCAGACTGGTCGCCCCGTACCTTCATGCCAAGATCAGGGCCAATGGGGAAGTCAATCTGGCAGACCTGGCGCCAGCCTCGGAAGGATCTCCAGAGACAGCCAATGATGCCCCGCCCCTTCCATCCGACGACGAGGTGGACTCCTCGCCGCCCGCCATCCTGATACAACAAGCCGTCATCGAAAACGGACGGATCCTCTTCTCCGACCTGGCACGCCCCACCCCGTTTGAGCATGAGATTTCTCCCATTGACCTGAACTTGAAGGATTTCGGCACCCGGCCTGCCGACGATGCGCCTTACAGCTTCACGGCCACCACCGGCGCAGGGGAAGCCATTGCCTGGGAAGGGAATCTATCCGTCGTCCCCCTGGTCTCCACCGGGCAACTCAAATTGAAAGGAATCCGTCCCCGGACTGCCTGGCTTTACATCCAGGACGCGGTGCGGTTCGAGGTCACGGAGGGAACACTCGATCTCGAAGGTCGGTACACGCTGGACGGTCGCGACGAACTGAGGATCACGCTCTCCGAAGGCGCAATCCGCTTGCGCGGTCTGACCGTAAATGAACGCGAGACCCGCGAACAAGTCCTTTGGGTGCCTGAATTCGACGTCGAGGGTATCTCGCTTCAATACCCGGAGCAGACGGCTCATGTCCAACGCGTGTTCTCACAAGGCACTCGCTACGATGCCCGACGACTGACTCTCGGTGATTTCCGCGGACAAAAACTCGCGCTTCCCCGAGGCCCAGTCGACCCCGAGGCCCAAGACCTGCAAAACCGGCTCCCCGCCGAGACGAGTGCTCCGGAGCCGGAAGCCTCTCCCTGGGCGTTCGATATCGAAGTGATTGAACTGAGCGAGTACCATCTTGCATTCGAAGACCAATCCACCCCCACTCTCTTCGCCCTCGACATCAACCCCATCGATCTGCGCATCGAGGGACTGGGCAGCGATTTCAGCCGTCCTTTCCAGATGGCTCTTTCGCTTGGAGTCGGTCCATCCGGCCGGATCGAAACCCAAGGCCCCATCCGCCTGAGCCCTCCCGAAGTCGATCTCGATCTTTCCATCTCAAAGATAGACCTCACCGCCCTGGCCCCCTATTGGGAAGAGCCTCTGGCACTTGACCTCCCCAGCGGGCAGTTGGGTCTGACTGGACGATTGCAGGCTCAGCCCGAATCAGAGACCGATCCCCAGTTCATCTTCGAAGGCGACCTCAGAGTGGATTCATTGCAAGCCCGGGACCCACTCCTCTCAGACGAACTCTTCTCCTTTGATTCGCTGGAACTGGACGGTCTGTCCGTCACATACGAACCCGCTTCCTTCCACCTGGCCAGACTCGGCCTCAATCGTCCGGTGGCGCGCCTTGTCATAGACGACACGGGCTCACCCAACCTGGCCACGGTCCTCCGCGAAACGCCCGAAGAGCAAGAGCCCAGCGAAGCCACTACGAAACGCGAACAGGTCAGAACCGAAGCACGCAAAGAAGACACCGCCCCTGCAGTCACTGTGCCCGCCAGCATCCAACTCATCGAAATCACAAACGGCTTGGCCGAGTTCCAGGATCGAAGCGTCTCGCCCTATTTCTCAACCAGCCTCTCGGATTTCAACGGTCGCATTGAAGGGCTCACCTCGGCCGTCGATTCCAAGGGACAGGTTGAACTCTCGGGGCGTCTTGGCGGCGCCACCGCTCTTCAGATCAACGGGTCCATGAACGCGCTCTCCGAAAAAACAGCACTCGATCTCAAAGTCGCATTCGAGAACTTTGAACTGTCGCCCTTCACTCCGTACTCCGGACGCTACGTCGGAAAAGCCATTGAGAGAGGCAAGCTCTTCGTCGATCTCAAATACGAACTGGATGGCAATACGCTGATCGGTGAGAACACCCTCTTCCTCGACCAATTCACATTGGGCGGGGATATAGAAAGCCCCGATGCCATCAACCTGCCCATCGGCCTGGCGGTCGCCCTGCTCAAGGATCGACAAGGCGAAATCCACATCGACCTGCCCGTGCGGGGGGAGATCGACGACCCGGAATTCAGCGTAGGGGGCATCGTCTTCTCCGCTCTATTGAACCTGATCACGAAAGTGGCGATGTCCCCGTTCTCCATCATGGGAGGTCTCGTCTCAGCCGACGCCGACGATCTTCGCTACATCGAATTCGAAACCGGAGAGAGCAACCTGGAACCCGTGCAAAACGAGAAGCTGGATGCCTTGGCGACGGCCCTGCTGGAACGCCCTGTGCTTTCGCTCGAAATCAAGGGCAGTGCGACCTCTGCAAGCGATGGCATGGCCCTCAAGAAAGCCCGGTTCGAGAGCCAGTTACGAAACCGATCCTTCCAGGAGCAACAATCGCGATGGTTCGGCGACAAGCCTGACTCGGTCAAGGACGTCGTCCTCGAACCCGCCGATCGCACGCGCCTTATCCGGACGACTTTTCAAGAAACCTTCGGGAAGGATGCCCTGGACCAAATCGATACCATGACGGGAAGCACGGACCCCGGAAGTCCACCGCGCTCACCCGAAACAGAAAGAGAGAGGATCATGACACAACGGCTTCTCGCCGAAATCGAGATACCGCCTGGCGAACTCAGGGGTCTGGCCCGGGCTCGTGCGGGAAGGATTCAAGATCACATCATCCAAACCGGAGGAGTCCCGCCCGAACGTATCTTCGTCCTCGATGTCGAGATCCTGGAAGAGGCGACGGATTCGCGTCCTCGCACCACCCTCTCGCTGGCGGCGTACTGAAGATGGCCACACAGAAAACCAACCGTGAACTCTGGGGACTCAGCGCCCTGGGAATCATCCTGATCATACTCGGCTTCGTCATCGCTTCGAAGTTCGTATCCCCGGCGCCGCCCCACACGATCTCACTTGCCTCCGGCCAACCGGGAGGCGCCTACTCGCTTTTCGCCCAACAATACCGGGACGAACTGGCCAAGAACGAGATCCAGCTCGAAGTCCTCTACACCCAGGGCACGGTTGAAAACCTCGACCTCCTGGCTGAGGGCGCCGTGGATATCGCCATCGTCCAATCCGGTGTCGCTGAAGCCGCTCGCCGGGAAGAGCTCCTGAGCCTCGGGTCCATCTTCCTCGAACCCCTCTGGGTGTTCGTTCCGAAGGACTCTCCCACAACCCTCTTGAGCGAGCTTTCCGGACTTCGACTGGAGGTCGGACCGGAAGGAAGCGGCACGCGTGCCCTCGTAAGGCAGATTCTCGCCCTCAATGACATCGGAGAGAACGATGCCAACTGGCTCTCGTCGAACAGCGCCGATGCAGCCATAGCCATCACACAAGGCCAGGCCGATGCGGTCTTTCTCGCTGGAAGCGTCGACTCGCCCGTCATTCGGACATTGATCGCCAGAGAGGACACCCGAATCCTCGACATCCAACGAGCCGAGGCCTACACCCGCCTCGACCGATCCTTCTCAAAGGTCATCCTGCCCGAAGGAGTCGTCGACTTGCGGAACAACATCCCGCCCGAAGACAAGCGCCTCGTGAGCACCGCGGCCGAACTCGTCGTCGGACCCGACTTCCACCCCGCCCTGGTGGACCTCCTTCTTCAGGCCGCCACAGATATCCACGGAGACGGAGACCTCTTCGCGGAGCCTGGCACATTTCCGAACCCGCGCTGGATCGACCTCCCCCTGGACCCCGATGCCGAGCGATATTTTGAGTACGGACCGCCCTTCCTGCAGCGCTACATGCCCTTCTGGGCCGCCACCCAGGTGGACCGACTCAAGGTGATGCTCATCCCGCTCCTCGCACTGCTCCTGCCTCTGGCCCGGGTCTTCCCACCCACGTACCGTTGGCGAGTCCGCTCAAGAATCTATCGCTGGTACCGACAATTGCGGCTGGCGGACATCACAGGAGTCGACCACCTCAGCGACGCCGAAATCAACGCCAAGCTGGCCCAACTCGATGGGATCGCGGCCGAAGTCGCCAAGGTCGAAACGCCCACCTCCTACGCCGAAGAACTCTACTCACTGCGCCTCCACATCGACTTTGTCCGACGCACGCTGGAAGAATACCCGGGGCGGCGCCAAGGCGAAGCAAACAAGGATTGAAATGGACACACCCGCCACAGAACTGGAACTCAACCGTCTATTGGATGAAGCGCGAGAACGGGCGGGAGGTCTCAATGACCTCGGCGAAGGTCCCTTTCTAGAACCGCTGCAGCTCTTTCTCTCGTCACTCGAGAACGAAGCCAGACTCAACGCCATTGGAGTGATGATTGCGAAGGAACGGATCCTGGGTCACACGGTCAATCGGCTCCAGTATGTCCAGGACCGCCAGCGCTTCCCCGAGATTCGTGAGCAGAAGATCTCCAAGCCGGTTTTCATCATCGGAATGCCACGGACGGGCACGACGATTCTTCATGACATCCTGGCTCGAGATCCGGCCAATCGAGCCCCTATGACCTGGGAAGTCATGTTCCCCTCCCCCCCGCCTTCCAAGGACAGATTTCACGACGATCCCAGGATCGAGGCCTGTGCGGCCACATTCCCCGACATCGATGCGATGATCCCTGGCTTCAAAGCCATGCACCCCATGGGCGCTCTACTCACTCAAGAGTGCGTCACCATGATGGGTGAAACCATGTGCACTCCACTCTTCCACTGCCAGTTTCGCGTCCCTTCCTATCAGGACTGGGTAGATCAGGAAGCAGACTGGAGCCATGTCTATGACTTTCACGAAAGACAGCTTCAGCATCTCCAATCCCGACACCAAGGGGACCGCTGGGTCCTGAAGACCGGAGCCCACATGTGGGGCCTGGAGCACCTGCTGGCAAAATATCCCGACGCCAGAATCGTCTTCACCCATCGGGACCCCGTGGAATCCATGACCTCCTATGCCAGCTTGACTTCTCTTGTGAGAACCATGGGAAGCGACGAGGTAGACCGCCAGGAAATCGCTCAGGACTGGACTCAACGACTCCACAAAGCCCTCGAGCATGGGTTCCGGGTCCGAGAGAACGGCCACTACCCGGAAGCCCTCTTCTACGACATGCATTTTTCGACCTTCGTACAGGACCAGCTTGCTGTGGTCGAAAACATCTATGACGCCTTCGACATCCCCATGACCGCCGAAGCACGCACCTCCATGAGGGGCTTCATCGAGGACAACCCCAAGGGCAAATACGGCGCTCATCGGTACACACCCGAAGAGTTCGGGGTCGATCCCGAAGCGGTTCGAAGTGAGTTCCGGCCCTACATTGAACGGTTCGACCTTGCACCCGACTGAACCCGGAGACGGGCCCCTATCCGGACAGGGCTTTCATCAGCCATGCAGGGTGGGAAGGACCCTCTCTCAAACTGCAATCCGGCGTCCCGTCTAGTCGCCCGCCCCCCGCTCGGCCCCCGAGCCAAGCCAGGACGGAAGAGGACCCTCCAGTCGTTTCAGCGAATAGAGGTGCGCGATCTTCGAGCGGTCTTCCCCCACCCGATAGGGCGTGTGGAATTCCCAGACTACATCGCCCGACTCCGTGACCTCCAATGCGCGCCCTCCGTCCGTCTCCACGACCAGCAGGTTTCCGTTGTCCAGCGACTGAACTCCGCCAGACCGCTTCGAATACAGCGGATCCGACTCGCTTCCAGCAAACTCCCAGGTCAGCGCACGCGTTCTCGGGTTCATGGCCATCGCACTGGAGCGCGTCGCGGCCACGAAGTTGTTGAAGACCACGATGTCACCGTTCTCTCGCAGCCGAGCCGAATGCTGCATCCCGAATGGACCCTGCTGAGACCAACGGGTCACCCCTTCCTGGAGATCAATGATGGCAATGGTGTCCAGCGTCCCCATGGATACCAGCGCATCCCCGGCCTTGAAAAGAGGCCCCAATCTCCCTGCATCGTCCTGGCTCAGGATCTGCAACGAATTCGTATGGAAAGGGTCATAGGTCATCCCCTTGTTGAGGTCGTAGCCCCGCGAATCGGCCCGATGCCAGAACCTTTTACGAAGCTTCGGCCAATTCACATTCTTCAGGCTCGCTGAAAGAGCGATTCGACGAAGCTCCTTCCCGTTCGCATCCCGCGTCACGATGAAGTCTTCGATGGCAGGCCGCTCAGGGATACCGTCGATCATCATTCGTTGGGCTTGCAAATGGATGATCTCCCCCGCCTCACCCTGCTGAAGATCGTGATGAGCGGGTTCCGGAACCGCCCAGATCAAATTGGAGTCCCGGTCCAACTTGAAGATTCCGAACAATTCCCAGACGACAAGCAATTCACCTTCGGGAAGCAGAACCGCCGCTCGCCAGAAATTCCGGCGTGGGTCCTCAACCCGTTCCGAGCGAGGATGGTCGGGAAACACCTGGGCGAACTCAGCCGTCCACTCATGCAGGACGGTGCCATCCATTCCCATCAAGACGGCCACGGGACCGTGACCCGACGTCATGAGATTGAAACCGGGTGCGACCCTTTCCCGATCATGAACCGATACGCCCTGGGTTGGACGGGGCGAACCGCTTCCCGCCAGATACCCCATGGCACTCAGCTCCTGGATCAGTTCTGCCTCCGTCCGAATCGCCCTTCCAGCGTCTTCCAGTGAGGCGGGCTCGTCGACCTCGCCCCATGCCTGCAAAGACAGCCCCACAAGGAGCATCAACCCAAGCGGCCAAGCGCTCCGGATAGCCGAAAGGCAGGAAATCAGGGCGTTCACCCTCTCCGCGCCGTCTGCTTCCGTCGGGCACGAATCACCAACAAGCCCATCAGACCACTCATCAAACTGACGGCCATCGACGGTTCTGGAACAGTGACCAGAAGCGGCAGGACCCGCGTATGGGAGCCGTTGGCATTGGTGGCCGTAAGGCTCACCGTATAGTCGCCGGGTGTCGCGTACTCATGCACCGGATTTTCATCCGTAGAAACTCCCGCGTCTCCGAAGTCCCATGACCACGATGTAGGAATCTCACTGGACAGGTCTGAAAAGGTCACTTCAAGGGGCGCACTGCCGCTGGTCACAGAGGCCGAGAAATCCGCCGTGGGCGTACCGGCCGCGGGAGCCCCCCCAAGAGTGCCATCCACTTCGCCTCCGGCCCGTTCACCCGATTGCATTGCCCCCGGAACCGTGGCGGCCGCCGTGTTGTGCGTCGCCTCACCCGCGAAGTAGAGGGCCGAGCCCACAGGCTGCGCAAGGACCTGACGCTGAGTCAGCCCTGAGAGTGGACGCGTTCCTGGAGACGGGAAGGAATAACTCCCTCGCACATACGGATTGGATGTCCAGTCGGTGACTACGCCCTCGACAAAGGCCGGTGTGGCCGCCCCACCGAACGCCGCGTCGAGATCCGTCAGAGCTTGACTGATTCGCGCATTGTCATCCGCCAAGGAGCCCATGAATTCCGCGTTGACCCCCATATAGAAACAGGTCAACACGTGATCACTCGCAGAAGGCTGATACTGGTTTGGAGTCCAGCAAAGCCCTGTCGGACCATCCAGCACAACCTCCATCAACTTGTTCTGCCAGATCTGACTACTGAATCGAAGGGACATCTTCATCCCCTTGCCCATCCCGATGGTCCCGATGGCCACCATCTTGCTCATGGGAAGGTCGGGAATGAAGTCGATGATTCCAGACTTGAGTACGCCCACCGACACGGTCACAACAATCGCGTCGGCATAGTGCCAGACCCCGTTGGCATCGATGGCCACTGGCTTGGTCCCACTCGTATCCACCACAGTCACCGGACTGTTGTAGGAGATACGGGGGATTACCTGGTTGAAATAGAGCGTGTTCAACGCTTCCAGATAACCCACCGGATTCAACCCATAGAGACTCCCCGAAAGCGAGAAGGTGTTCCACTCGCGCGAGAGCGAACGCAGCCCCAACCGCTCGACCGTCGTGCCATACGAGCCCCCTGGAGTCGCCGCATCGTAGAGGTGATAGCCACGACTACTGGATGTCACGCCCCAATCCGAAGCGAGAAAATTAGAAACCAGGGGGTCGGTTGCGCTGTTGTCGTGGTCCCCGATCTGATAGTAGAAGTCCCAGTAGTCATCGATATCGGGATCGAGATAGCAATTGCCTGTCTCGCTCCAGCATGTCGAGCCTCCCCCCGCACCATCGGCATCCATCACGATCAACTGATCCTGACTCGAGTTCGCTCTAAAGATCCTGATCTGGGAGCCACTCCCATAGTAGCTGTTGATATCGCCATAGATGAAATTGTTGGCCGTACCGTAGAGTGACTCCGCTCCGTGTTCGATCCCCACATCACCCAGGGTGTCGGAGTACACGCGACCCCCGTGCCGGCCTGTGGCTTCCAGGAGCAGAACGTCGTAGCCCAGATTATCCAGCGTGTACGCTGCGTAAAGCCCCGCGGCACCCGCGCCTACGATCACGACATCGTGATCGGTAGAGGGCTCAACGGCGACCCCTGGAGACGAAAGGCACACGACCCCGAGAACAAGAAGCGGGGCTCGAAGCGACTGCATCCAGTACGAAAAAAAGGACATGCGAGAACCTCCCCGGCCAGAACATAGAAAGACAGAAAGACAACACGCGGATCAAGCACTGTGGATCATCAACACGGTATCAGACCCTACGCATCGGATCAGGAAAATGTGACTTCCTGAAGCTTCCCACCCTCGAAGGAAATACCATCTGAAAAGAAACGACTCAACACCGAGAAGGGAATAGCGTCGGAATTNTGCAGGCCTTTGAGGAAAGTCAGGAACACACTCCCACATTCCCCAAGAGACAGATCNAAACTGTTAAATCGCGGACTCGATAAAATCCACCAAGGACAACGGGAGCGTGCGCCTGAAATCACACAAACCGCCCTGCGCCAATGGCTCGCCTCGACGAAGCGGGCCCCTNATGGGCCTTCCCATCGCTCTGCTCAGTCCTTTTTGCGATCCCCAGCTCCTCCTTTTTTGATCAGCCTGGAGCGCTATTTTTCCTATACGTGATCTCAAACCTCTATGCATTCCTGCGTTCTGAGCTCGAACTCTCGCCCGATCGCTGGCGGGCGCTCGGCCGAATAGTGGTGGGCTGCGTAATCGCGCTCACCTTGATCATGACCCTGCGAATTCCGCAGGGAGGATGGGTGATCCTGACCATATTCATCGTATCCATGGGTGACGCCGGCGCGTCGATGAAGCGCGCCCTTCAACGACAGCTCAGCATCGCAGCCGGCTGCGCCACGGCCATCGGCATAGTCATCCTCTTTCATCAGCAGCCCTGGGTCCTCATTCCCTGCATGGTGCTGGTGATCGGGGTCTCCGTGTATCTGAGCCGGACCACCGTGGCTCCCTCCATCCCGATCCTCGGCGCTTTGTGCATGATTCTCGCCATCGGCGGTGTCGATGTGACCGCAAAAGAAGGAATCGACACGGCACTCTGGCGTTTTGTGGACATCTCACTCGGAAATATCATCGGGACCTTCTGCCAGGCTTTTGTCTGGCCAGAACGACCTCAGCAGCTTCTTTTGCAAGGGCTGGCCGACAGTCTTCGGGCCTCCGCCGACCGACTCCAGCAAGCCCTCCTCCCGAGAGAAGAGGTGAATACAGAGGAGGACGTTCTCGCACTGAGCGACGAGCGCGTAATGAACTCGCTGGCGCAGTGGATCACATGGCTCGAAAACGCGGAATACGCCCATCGGGATATACGGGCCTTTCACCATCAGATGGTGGACCTGATCGGCGACATCAACCAACTGGCCATCGCGTCACAGCAGGTCGCTCGCGCCATGGCCTACCTCAAACTCCAGGACAAGAGCCCTCACTTCAGCCCAACCGTTCAGGAGAAACTTGAAGAGATCCGTAGACGCTGCGGCGTCTACGCCAGCGCCATCGAGAAGCGCGCCTGGAGCCACTCCATCGAGGCGCTGNCCGCCCTCACCGATTCCGTTTCCAGAACCTTCACGGACGAAGAAGGCCAGCTCCAGGAACCCGGCGTCGACGCCACGGGAATCGAGAATACCTTCCAAGGCTCCGTACTCTCCTCGGCGATCACCATGGCCGAAAGCCTCGACGGCCTGACCGANAGTGTGGATTTCGTGAAGTCAGAGAGACCCAGACATGCACAGAGGCCGCCCGGTCAACCGGACCCCTCCANGACCAGTTCGGTCTCCCCCGCTTCCATCTTCCAATTGAATCGGGACCGCTTTACNTCGTCCGCCTACTTCAGGATCAATCGCTCCGACCTCGCTTCAGCCGCCAAGGCCTCTCTCGGTGCGCTCATCGCCTATGTCTATCTCAACGCGGTGGATTGGCCAGGCGGCATCACGGCGGTGGTCACAGCCGTCCTCGTCTCACTGGACAACTACGGCGCCATGATCCTCAAGAGCGTCCTGCGCGTCGCCGGCGCCGCCGTGGGCGGCCTCGCCTGCATACTGGTCATCCTCTANATCATCCCCATCATCACCACGCTTCCACCCTACCTGGTGGCCGTCGGCGCTCTTTGTGCCCTGGGCGCGTGGGTCCAGACAGGGAGCACCCGAATCTCGTATGCGGGCCTGCAAATCGGACTCATCACGGGACTGGCCATGGCGTCTTCCCTTGCCCCGGACATCGACCTCCTGGCATTTCGCGATCGCTTACTGGGCATCTTCACGGGACTTGTCTCGGTACTCCTCGTGTATGGACTGTTTGGCGAAATCCGCGCGCGGATCTGGACCCTGGACAACCTGGCCGAAACCCTGGAATTGATGGCTCAGGGCTCCACCCTCGGCCTCACCAAACG
>NZGT01000103.1 GCA_002691025.1 Spirochaeta sp.
CCGAGTTCCTGGATCAACTCAGGAATCACCCACTCTGGCTGTCCCGCGCGGACCCACAGCGTCTGCCCTCTGGCCTCGAGATCCTCCTTCAGGCTGGCCACGCAGTCCAGGAGGAACGCCGCTCGGGGAAGGGGCCTCGACTGCGGCGAAGTCAGACGGGAATCCAGGACGAATACGAGGACAAGTCGGTCGACCTGACTTGAAATCTCGGCCAGGGCCCTGTTGTCTTGAATGCGAAGATCACGTCGGAACCAGTGGATACCGACTTTCATCAAAGACTACGAGTGACACACGCGGACGACATCGAGGTAGTCGCGCTCCCTGACGTGGGTGATGACATCTGATCGCGACGAATTTGCTCCTTGGCCGAAGCNGANGCCATCTTGGTCAGCATCCCCCGAAAGACCATCGCGTGTATGGGTTGAACCACTTTCCAATAGATCTGCCCGAAAAGGCCCCGACAGGCGAACACCACCGTCTGTTCGATCTCGGTCCCGTCACCTTGTTTGCGCACNCTGAAGTCAAGCCAGGCNGACCCCGGAAGNTTCATGTCTGCCCTGAGGGTCATCCTCTCNCCCTCNANAAACCGCTCCACGGTCCAGAAGTCGAGGATCGCCCCGGCCACCGGNGTGTCGCCCGTGGTCAAGTCACTGCGGAGGCCCGGGCCGCCCACCATCTCGTCAATCCATCCGCGGAACTTCCAGAGCCAATCGCCCCAGTACCATCCGTTCTTACCGCCGACCCGAGATACGGTCCGAAAACAGCAGTCGGTGCTCGCCTCCACGGACATCCGACGACGTTCGAAGTACGTATTGCCGAATCGACCGACCTCCACGCTCCCTGNCGCNGGNACCGGACTCTGCGCGTGATCNATCAACTCCAGATGATCGAGTTCCTCCAGTACGGCAGCCTCAATGGACTCCCGAACGCTNCTCGGTCGNACAGAGAAATCCACCAACGCCCTGGAATCACGGACCACGGAGTCATGCCCCGCGCTTTCCACGATCCGACGCGCCGTCCTGAAGTGGGCCGGAGTGACCAGACGCAACCAATGACTCGACAAACGAGGAGTCACCACCGGAACGCTCACATACACCCTCCTCAGCCCTCGTACATGTTCGTAGGTCTTCATGAGTTCTTCGTAGGTGACCACATCCCGTCCACCGATCTCATAAATCCGATTGTCAGCCCCATCCTGCTTCATCCCTTCAAGCAGGTACGAGACCGTATCCTCGACCCCAATCGGCTGGAGCCTCATGTTGACCCAGCGAGGCGTAATCATGAGAGGNAGACGCTCGACCAGAGCACGGACCACCTCGAAGGGAAGGCTNCCATTCCCGATGACCACCGAGGCCCTGAACTCGGTCACAGGCACCCCGGAGTCTCGCAACGCCTGCCCGACCGCGTTCCGACTCTCCACATGGGGCGANCGATCATCGGCCGGCCCCTGCGCCAATGCGCCCAGATAGACGATCCGGCTTACGCCCGCCTGCGAAGCCGCGTCCGCGAAGTTCCTCGCAGCCTGCAGTTCGGCCTCCAANAGATGCCCATCCTCGCCCAGGGAATGAACGAGATAGAAAGCCACGTCAGCACCCTCGAACGCAGGCGTCAGCGACTCGCGATCGGAGAGGTCGGCCTGAAAGGCCACGGCCGCCCCTTTCAGGTTGGCCAGACGATTCTTGGGTTCCCGTGAGAGGCACCGGACTTCCGTCGCCTCCTCCACCAGGCGCTCCAGCACCCGTCCCCCGATGAAGCCCGACGCACCTGTGAGAACTACCGTTTCAACCGACATCGTTTCTCCCCATTCGCCCTGACTTTCGATCCCATCCACATTTCCCGTGCCCCAATGCCCAGCAGCAACCTTNAATCAGGCTGCGTCGTGGCACGCCTCGACATACGACCCGAGTTCATCGATCTCTTCGAAATTACGCAGACGGCTCAACGCATTCGCCTGGATCTGACGAACCCTCTCACGCGAGATCCCCATGCGTTCCCCGGTCTCCCTCAGGGTCAATTCCTCCCCATCCTTGAGACCAAAGCGAAGTTCCAGGATCTCCCGTTCCCGACCCGAGAGGGATTTCATTCCATGAAGAAGACAACTGGAAATCTTCCTCTGGTCGTGACCAAATCCCATATCGTANGGTTGCTTCGCCTCGAGGAGATCNGCCGCTGTCACACTCCCATCCTCACTCACCGGAATATCGAGNGAGTTCACAGGCCTCAGNGCCGCGTTGATCCGATCCACCTCTTCCGGATTGATCGAGAGCACCTCACCGATCTCNTGCGATCCCGGCTCGTCGCTCCGAACCGCCCGNAGGCGCTGGGAAGCCGATTCGAACTCGCGTCGCTGCTGGAAGATGTGNGAGGGGGTCCGGATGGTGCGGGACTGGTTCTGGACGGACCGGATGATCGACTGCTCAATCCACCACACCGCATAGGTCGAGAACGCATACCCAAGAGAGGCATCAAACTTCTCCACCGCCCTCATCAACCCNCAGTTGCCCTCTTGGATNAGATCCATGAAGGGCANCGCAGTCCCNCGAAACCGTTTGGCCACNTTCACGACCAGTTTCAAATTGTGGAGAGAAAACTCCTGGCGCACNTTTTCCCGCTCCTCGAGCGCGGCGCTGGCCTTCGCCATGCAAGAACGGGCCACCTTGTTACCGAGCCCCGCCTCCTTCAGAGCGCCCCGAGTCCCGTTGCTTTTCGCCGATTCCATCTGATCCACGAAGTCGCGATGAATGTCGATGTACAACTCAAGGAGAATCGGGCACTGCTCGAGACACGAAATCGCCTCAGGACTGACTTCCACAGCCTGCGTCGTGACATCAGCAATGGACCCCAGGCCCTGGTCCCCCAATGCCGCCACCAGTCCATGCAGGGCCTTGTCGATGTCCGACGCCCAGTCATGCCGCACGTCCCCGTGGTAGCCATGCGCGAGGAGTCCGGTATTTCGGCCATCTTTCTGCCTGTCCTCCCACAGTGAAAGGACGCGAAAAGCGACGGCGGGCATCCGGTTCATCGCTCCGCGAAACTCCGCCTCCCCCTGACTGATCGCGTCGGAGAGCAGACTGGTTTCATCCCGGCTCAGCACCGGGATATCCCGGATCAGGCTCAAGTAGGTCCGCAGAGCCGGATCGCCCTGCTCTTGGCCTCCTTTGCCGGCGGAAGNGGNGGCTGTTTCCGCAGCGGGAGCCTCCNCCGAACTGGAAAAATTGCTGCGTTCGCCCTGTGACTGGTGCCGAGTGGTCATGAGTTCCCCTCCNAGTGATCTATATAATGTCTACCACGGACTTATATTATCCTTAGACATCACCGGTCGCAACACTAATTTCTAGACTTTGTACATTTTTTTCCATTTTTAAATCGTTTTATATAGACATTTCTTTGACACATCTNCTTCGCCCTCTACTCTTCTTTCATCCGGGGTGTGAGCCCCGTCACAGGAAGGAATCAAGAATGAGTCAAAAAAGCGGCACCCAGGGGGCTTCAACCACCGTCCAGCAAAATGGACTCCGCCGTGTCGGGGCGGTGGCGCAACTGACCGGGCTCTCTACTCACACTCTGCGAGCCTGGGAACGCCGTCATGCCGCGATTGAGCCGGAACGGACCGAAACCGGCCTACGTCTCTACTCNGAGGTCGATGTCACGCGACTGCGCCTTCTGAAGGCCCTGACCGACAAGGGGGAGTCCATCAGCGTCATCGCGAACCTGGACGCCACGGTGCTCCGAGAGCGACTTCAAAACTACCAGCAAGCGGAGACCCCGTTTGAGAATCCAGTCAAACAGCCTCGCCGCATTGGGATTGTCAACGCCGAACTCGCGCGACAAATCGCATCTCATTCCACCGAACTCCTGCCCCTCGAAGTGGTCCTCGAAGCCGATTCAATCGACACGCTCATTGAGGGAGCNACCGACCATGANGTNGAGATGCTGCTACTNGACATCAAGAGCCTGGGTAAGGACCCTCGAAAGCGTCTGGCGGATTGTCGGGAAGCCCTGGGTGAAANGCCGATCTGGGTNTCATATACCTTCGCGCCTCGTGCCCAACTCAACCAAGCGGTCAACGCCGGCGCCCATCTGCTGCGATTGCCTCTGAGTCTGGCCGCACTCCGTGACCAATTGAATGAGTTCACACGACCCCAACGGGCCGAACATACGACACCGGCGGGCCTGGATCTGGACCAAAGGCTCCCACGCGACTTCACGGCGCCGCCCGCAGAGCGTTACTTTACAGACGACCAACTCGCGCGACTCAGGGAGCTTTCAAGCTCCATNNCTTGCGAGTGCCCGACTCATGTCTCCTCGCTGATCTCCGGGCTCATCGCCTTTGAGGAATACTCGCGAAACTGCGAGGACACCAACGCGGAAGATGAGGCCATGCATCAAATTCTCGAGCGAGGCACAGCGGCCGCACGGAGCATCATGGAAGAACTGCTCCAGCGACTCTGCGAACACGACCAGCTCGTACTCTGATCACGCGGGGCGCGCCTGCCCCNCGCCACTTATCGGGGCTGCAGCTCGAATAGCCAGAGATAGCCGCTGTCGAAGGCCTCTCGGGGAAAAGGGCGTCCTCCGGCGTATTTCCGGCTGAGTTCGGCCATGACCGGGTCGACATCGGGCCCGCCCGTGACCCGGACCAACTGCCGATCATAGAGATTCCCGTCAATCCGCAGGATGGCTCGCCCATCTTGCTCCGCCTGCAGCGGCCACTGCTTCCAGATCTTCCCCCACCAGGTGGTCATGTAGCCGCTCGGAATGAAGACACGACCGTCATGCACAGCCAGCCAGGTGGTGCGAGACGCTTCGGGGTCGAGGAGTTGGAACTCCACCGTCGAGTAGTCCTTGGCGAAAAGCCAATCGGGTTCCTCGGTGACCGCTTCCCCCGAGCGAAAAGGTCCGCCCGCCACGATCTCCAGCGGGCCGTCGGCAAACCCCGAGTAGACAAACAGGCCGAGCACCANGACCAGGAGGCCGACTCCTAGATAGGCCACGCCTTTGAAGAAGGCTTTCATNGTGCACTCCTTGCGACCCGGAAACCGGGGTCATGGCTGAATGGGGCGAAACGCACAGGATCGGAAAACAGAAAAAGCATCGCTTTCGACCGCTTCCGCCTTGAGCCTAGCCACTTCGACAAGAGAATGGCAAGCGCGATGANGTACAGCCGGAACACGGCCCTCCCCGCCCTCCGGCCCGTCTCGGTTTCAGCCCTCGGCCGCCCCGGTCGGCTGCCGGAGACTGTCGAAAGCATAGATGGCCAAGGCCACCCAGACCGAAACGAACCCGAAGATCTCCGCGGACGTCGCCACTTCGCCGTAAAGGACCAGCCCCAGAACCAATTGGATCGTGGGAGCCAGGTATTGCAGCATCCCCAGCGTGGAGAGCGGCACGCTGCGAACGGCCACTCCAAACAAGACCAGGGGCAACACGGTAATCAGTCCACTCGCGGGAATCAGCAGAGGATGATCATCAGACGCCATGACCACACTTTGTCCCCCGTAGACNAGATAAAACAGATAGAACGACAGCGGGATCAGAGCCGTGGTGGCTTCCACCAGAAGGCTCTCGAGAGGAGGACCCGCCGCAGGTTGCTTTTTAAGCAGTCCATAGAGCGCAAATGTGCTGGCGAGTGACAGGGCAATCCAGGGCCACTCGTCGCCCGCCAGTGTCATGACGACCACGGCGATCGTCGCGATGGCCACGGACAAACGAGCCCCCGAACTCAGCGTCTCGCGCAAGATCACGACCCCCAAAGCCACGCTCATCAGCGGGTTGATGTAGTACCCCAGACTGACCTCCACAATGTGACCCGAGGTCACCGCCCAGACAAAAACGGCCCAATTGACGCTCAGCAGGAGACCTGCCCCGATGGAGATGAGAAGAGTCCTTGGCGTGGTGAGCACCCGGAAGAGGACGGTCCACTGACTCCGCAGGGCGAGTACCCCGAGAAGGATCACGATGGCCCAGAGCACACGCCAGGAAAGCGCTTCCGCAGGGGGCACATGTTTGATGGCGTTCCAGTAGATCGGGCTTCCACCCCAGATCAGGTAGGCCCCTACCCCGGCCATGATGGCGCGACTCATTTTCACGCTCTTGATCCTAGCCCCAGCGACTACGGCCGGACATCATACAACAGCAACACGGGGCCGGTCCCGAAAGGACACGATGAAAGCGCAGCCCCTTTACCCGGTCAACGTCGAAACGTGACGAGACGCAGCCCCGCCACGCCCCACATGAACAGAGCGGGGACCCACTGGGCCCTCTCTCCTGCCAGCACGCCGAAGGTCAGCGTCTGGGTGAATACGATCCAGATCACCCAGCCGCCGAACGTATGCAGTCGCTGCCAATTCCGGGGCCCCAGCGCACGCTGGGCCGCGTCGCTGGACGTGAACGCCAGCAGATAGATGAACCCGTAGGCGGTGCCACCGCCAAGCCAGGTGAGAAGCCCTGTGTCCTGAAGAAACGCTTCAGGACCGGAGGCCCACAAAGCGGTGAGGCCGGCGAGGTGAACCGTCATCGCGAAGGCAAAGGAGAGCCCCATGGCTCGGCGTCTGCGCCGAAGCCAGAGGGTCCACGGAAGCGGCCACAGACGAACCAGGGATGAAGTCACGAAAGCCGTCCCGAAATAAGCCGTGGCAAAACGGGCGCTATCGCGCACCCACGCATGAAGACCTGCCTCCCCGCCCTCTTTCAGAAAAGAGAGAAGACAAACCAGCACGGTCAGCGCAGAAAGCACCAGGAAGAGAAGCCACCCCGGGACCCGACTCATCGGCTCGGACTCCCTTCCGTGCTCGCCCACCTCCATCACGGCACTCCTCATCGATTCACGAGTCCGCCTCCAAGCTAACCCATTGCGAGAGCCTGCCAAAATCAAGACATCTCGATTCCGCTAGAATTCCTGCACCATGGCATCCAAGCAAGAAGGAACCCACCCGCGCATGATCACCCGACTCGATCACTCCCTGACGCTTCCGTGTGGCGCCGTACTGAAAAACCGCCTGGCCAAAGCCGCGATGACCGAGGGCCTGGCGTCGGCCGAAAATCGCGCCACCCCCGATCACGTCCGCCTTTACGATCGCTGGGCCAAGGGGGGCTACGGGCTCCTGATCACCGGCAATGTCGTCGTCGACCGACGCTTTCTCGAAAGGCCCGGCAATGTGGCCATCGATCGCAATGGAGGAGAGAACGAACTCGCCGCCTACGCGAAAGCCGCATCCCAACAGGACACTCACATCTGGATGCAGATCAACCACCCGGGAAGGCAGGCGAGCACCGGAATCGCCCCCTTCGTCTCGGCCTCGGAGAACGAACTAGTCGGACAGGAGGGCGTGTCTCGCGCCATGGCGCCCAATGAGATCGAAGACGTGATCCAGCGCTTCATCCTCTGCGCGCGAGTTGCTCGCGAGACGGGATTCACCGGCGTCCAGATCCATGCGGCGCACGGCTACCTGCTCTCTCAATTCCTGAGCCCCCTGACCAATCGTCGCCAGGACGACTGGGGCGGCTCGCTTGAAAACCGGGCCCGTCCCCTGATCGAAATCCTGCGCGGGACACGCGCTGCCCTTGGCCCCGATTTCCCCATCTCGGTCAAACTCAATAGCGCTGATTTCCAGAGTGGCGGATTCCAGGAAGAAGAATCGCTTGAGGTCATAGGTTGGCTGGAGGACGAAGGAATGGATCTGCTGGAGATCTCAGGGGGCAATTACGAATCCATGCGCATGAGTGGCCGCGATGAATCCATGGCCGTGCTGAGCGCAGCAGAGGGCTCCTCAACCCAGACAAGGGAAGCCTACTTTCTCGACTTCGCGGCGCGCGTCCGGGCCCGCGCCCAGGTTCCGCTCGCCGTCACAGGCGGTTTTCGAACCCGCTCGCTCATGGAGAAGGCCCTGGAATCGGGCAAAACGGACGTCATCGGCCTGGCCCGCCCACTTTGCTTCGACCCCGAGGCCGGAAAGCGATTGTTGTCGGGCGAACTGGATCGACTCACCTCGCCCGCCGAAGACTTCGTGCTGGCGCCCGAAGAGACCGCAGGCCTGAGCGGACTCGAAGCGAGCCTGATGGAAGTCGGCGTAGCGGGCGCCTATCACTTCAACCAGATCCGCAGACTCGCCGAGGGCCTCGACCCGGAACCCCTCATCGATGGATCGGCACAGATCGAGCGTCACCAGGAACTCGAAGCCGAATCCCAGGATCGCTATGCGTCCTCGTGGTCCCCCGCAACAGAGGACGCCTGAGCGGATCGACCTCTCGGCCTCGGACTCACGCCCCTTCGTCTTCCAGCGTCGGCCGCCACGAGACGCCACTTACGTGGGAGCCCCCGCTGGCAAAGACGGTGTTGCCCGTCACGTATCCGCTGTCTTCGCTTGCCAGGAAGACGGCCACCGGACCGATGTCCTTGTTCGAATCCCCCATGCGACCCACCGGGATATCCCTGACAATCGCCGCGTGCATCTCCGGGTTGGCCTCGAGATAGGCGTTGGCCTGATCGCTGGAGGCCGCCGGGCAGATCACATTCACCGTAATGCCGTGCTCTCCCCACTCCACAGCCGCCGTGCGACTCAGAGCGCGCATGGCCTCCTTGCTCGCGTTGTAGGCCGCCGTAAACATGTGCGCGTTGACGCCATTGAGGGTTCCCATGTTCACGATCCGGCCATAGCCCTGGGCCTGCATGATGGGAAACGCAGCGCGCATGGCCCAGAAGACCGCCCAGTAGTTGACGTCAAAGCCGGCTTGCATCTCTTCGTCGGTGTGGGCTTCCAACCGGATCGCCCGACTGGCCCCGGCGTTGTTGACCAGGATATCCAGGCCGCCCAGACACTCGGACGCAAACTCGATCATACGCTCGACCTGATCTCGCTGACTGACATCGACCTGACAGAAGTGTGCCTCCACTCCGTGGGCTTCCCGCAGGTAGGCCACTTCGGCTTCTCCGACATCCGCACTTCTCTGGGCGATGACGAGCTTTGCGCCCTCCGCTGCAAACGCCCGGGCCACACCCTGCCCGATGCCCCGCCCCCCTCCGGTCACGATCGCACTTCGGCCCTTCAGTCTGGCTGCCATATCGAGGCTCCTCATTGAGTGTCAAAGAAAATCGAGTCCAAAACCGTGAATCGCGATGCAATGAATTTTTTAAAAACTTTAAAAAAATAAGATGTAACCAGATTGTCACTCACATTTGTGTTGGTCTGCTATCACCAACTTTCAAGACAAGAAACACTTCGCACAGTCAATCAAGACTCAATCTACTACCAGGGAGAAACACCGTGAAAACCGTTCTGCTTACATTGACAATTCTACTGACTGTTTCTTTTTCTGCCCAGGCCGGCCAGATGTGGAACGTTCTTGAACTCGAAGTCGAGGCCGGCGAAGCCGGCGAAGTACTCGCCGCCATGGATAAATTCAGGAAAACCGACACGGGCAAGAC
>NZGT01000104.1 GCA_002691025.1 Spirochaeta sp.
CCCTGGAAGCCGCTCGAAAAGACGTGGGCTATGCGATGGCCGAGGAAATGGGCATCGCCACCCCCGAGCACGTCGCCCTCGGCAGCCCCGCCGATGTGGCCGAACGCATGGAGTCCTACCGACAAGCCGGCGTTCGCCACTTCATCATCGAAACACTCGGGTTCGAGGAGCGGACCGAACAACTGGCGCGTTTCGCCGAAGAAGTCAGGCCTCTACTCTAGAGATCTGATCTCAATTCGAGGGAGTCGACTTCCTCTGCCGCCTACCCAATAGGGTAAGCTCGGCCAGGCCAGGATTTCGCCAGAGTCACGGGTTCACGAAAGTCAAACCCGGCGAAGGAGGAAAGGCCGTGTATAACAAGATGAGCGAAGAGGACCGCAACGTCTTTCTTTCGGAAGGCCGAATCGCCATCGTCGCCATCGAGCGAGAGAATGCCCCTCCCCTGGCCGTCCCCATCTGGTTCAGCTTCCACCCGGAAGTGGGCCTCACCATCAGCACCCAGGACGACTCACTCAAAGCCAGACTCCTGCGAAAAGCCGGACGCTTCACCCTCACGGTCCAGCAAGAGGAGCGACCGCATCGGTACGTGAGTGCGGAGGGCCCGATTGTGGAGTTTCGGCCGGTGGACCCGGAAAAAGACATCCGCCCCATGGCCGAAATCTATGCCCCTGAAGAGGTCGAGATGTACGTGGCCGCATCCAGCGAGTACCCTTCTTCGGCTATCGTGATGAAGCCCGAAACCTGGCGGTCCATGGATCAGACGAGCACGGACTAACAGAAGCAGGACAGCCCGGCCGAACCGGCCCGCAATTGGGGAGTACAAAATCCAAGCCATGAAAAATCTATTTTCTGTGGAAGGCAAAGTCGCCCTGGTGACCGGTGGGTCCCGTGGCATCGGTGAAATGATCGCAGAGGGCCTCGTCGCCAATGGGGTTCGTGTCTACATCTGTGCGCGTAAGGCCGAGGCCTGTGACGCCACGGCGGCTCGGCTCTCGGAAATTGGCGAATGCATCAGCGTGCCCGCCGACCTTTCCACAGAAGCCGGCATCACCGCCCTGGTCGAACAGATCGCCAGTGCCGAAGAGCAACTCGATATCCTCATCAACAATGCCGGCGCCACCTGGGGCGCCCCACTCGACGATTTCCCGGTGGCGGCCTTTGAGAAGGTGATGAACCTCAACGTCAACTCGGTTTTCGAGTTGACACGCCAATGTCTGCCCCTGCTTCGCAAGGGCGCCTCGGCTCCCGATCCCTCACGCGTGGTCATCACCTCGTCGGTGGAAGGCCTCTCGACATCCCGTCAAGCCAACTTTCCCTACAGTGCCTCCAAGGCGGGTGTCATTCATCTCGCCAAACACCTGGCGAAGACGGTGGCCCCCGAGAACATCACCGTGAACTGCCTGGCGCCAGGCCCCTTCGAATCCAAGATGATGGCGTTTGCGCTGGACAACCCCGATATGCGGTCCGCCATAGCAGGGAGCATTCCCCTTCAGAGAATCGGCGAACCCGAAGATGTAGCGGGCGCGGTCATCTACCTATGCTCCCGGGCTGGCGCGTACGTGACGGGACAGACTCTCGCCGTGGACGGCGGACTGGTGCTCGGCCCCGCCTGAGTCAGACCTTCCTCTCAGGAAAGCCCCATCTCCTCAAGGGCTTCCTCGCGAAGCTGGCGCTTCAGGATCTTGCCCGAGGCGATTCGAGGCAACGGCTCAGAAGAGAAGCGCATGAAACGGGGAATTTCGAAGCGAGCCAGGCGAGGCTCCAGAAACGCTTCGAGATCTTCCTGTGTGAGGTTCTGACCTGTGTAGACGGTCGCCCCGACCTCTTCTCCCAACCGCTCGTCGGGCACGCCGTAGACGCTGGCTTCCAGCACCGCCGGGTGCTCGAGAAGAGCCGCCTCCACCGAGCCGCACCCGATGTTCTCGCCCCCCCGAATGACCAGATCCTTGATCCGGTCCACGATGAAGAGAAACCCTTCGTCATCGAGATACGCCACATCCCCCGTACAAAGCCAACCGTCCGAAAACGTCTCAGCATTGGCGTCGGGGCGATTCCAGTAGCCGCGAACCACCGAGGTTCCACGCACGCGAAGCTCTCCTCGCTCAAAGGGCGGCAGACTTTCTCCCTCTTCATTGACGATCTTGAGATCGAGAACCGCTGAGGCTCGCCCCGAACTCTCCGGTCGAGCCAGATAGTCGGGCCCGGAAATACCGGTCCCGATCGCATTCGTCTCGGTCATGCCCCAGCCCGTATTCGGAGCCGCCCGCTCAAAAGCCGTGTCGATGCCCTTCACCTGGGAAGGAGCACGAGGCGCCCCACCGCCACCCACGAGAGCCAGAGAGCTGAGGTCACGGTCGCTCCCCCGGGCATATTCGACCAGGTCTCCTGTCATGGCCGCCGGGGCGATCACGGCATTGATCTGCTCTCGCTCGATCAATTCGGCCGCCTTGGCGACATCCCATTTGTACATGGAAACCACACGACGTTGCGCGCGATACGAAAGCAGGAAGACCGCGTGCGAACCTGTCACATGGAAAAGGGGCACACCAAGCAGAATCGCCGCTTGGGAGGAACTTTCGGACGGCTGAATCCCCTTCACATGAAGATCGCTGAGCATGTCCAGTTCCCAGGAAAGCAGAGCCGAGATGATGTTGCGGTGACACGCGACCACACCTTTGGGGTGACCTGTGGAACCCGAGGTATAGAAGATCGTCGCATCGTCGTGGGGATCGATCTCGGCCGCGGGCATCGCACCGTCGGGATAGGCCTCGAGGAGATCGGATAGCTTTCGTGCCTTTCCCAGTCCGTGCAGATGATCGGTCCGGACACCCAGCACACCCACGAGGCTCTCGGGAAGGGAGGCGCAATGAGAAAGCCTCTCCAGACGCTCTTCGTCCGCAAAGAGAACCCGGGCGCCGCTGTCCTGCAGACCGTAGGCCATTTCATCGGGCTTCCAGAGGGAGTTCATGGCCACCGCGATGGCCCCGATGGAAGTGATCGCTTCAAATGCCAGGATCCATTCGGGGTAGTTCCGCATGGAGATGGCGACACGGTCCCCCTTCGTGATTCCATATTCTTCCACGAGGATTCGAGCCATCCGAGAGGACAACTCCCAGACCTGATCAAACGTGAGACGCTCATTCTCGTAAATCAGGAAGGGAAGATCACTTCGGTTTTCACTGAAGAGCTCACGAAGGCTGGACGGAGCATTCTTGAACGCGCGACACGACCGACCGTAGAGATCCACGAGAGTCAGCTCGTAGGGTTGACCCTCCCCGGTCATTTCTTCAATCGCGGCCTGCCTGTCCACAAAAACCCCTCTCTGAAAATCGATGCTCCAAAGCCCAGTGACATACGTTGGCTTCTTTCCTTATGGGCGTGAGGGTAGCGAGCCGATTTTCAGGAGCGCAATACCTATCTGGCGATCTCGGGAAGCAGTGACCTATGCTCCCCATCTCGCGGGCCATCACGCCGTGGCTTCTCCACAAGAGGGTGCAGGATGCAAAAGCACGAGATCGTGATCTCCGCCGACGGGCATGTACAGGAAACGGATGCCATGTGGGAGCGGGTCCCCGAGCCTCTGCGGTCGGAGTGCGCCCCCACCGTCGAATCCCATCCTGAAGGCGTCATCTACAACTCGCTCAAGAAGTCCGAGCTCATGGAAATCGAAGTCCTGGAGGGGAGCACGCCCGAGGATCGCCAACGCGAATTTCGCGACGATCCCTCTGGCGGCACCGACCTGGAACTACGCCAAGCCCACCAACGGGCCGACGGTGTCCACGCGGAAGTCATCTTCCCCAATGATCTGCTCGAACTCGGGTCCTCTCACGATCCGGAAATGAACTTCACTCTCGCCCGGGTCTACAACGAATGGATTGCTGAACTCTTCGCTCCGGCCTCCGTGCGTTGCCTGCCCGTCGCCCTCATCCCTACCGATGACGTCGACCGGGCAGTCCAGGAAATCGAGCATTGCCTCTCCCTGGGTTTTCGTTCCGTCATGCTCCCGTGCGCCAACGCCTGGCTCCCCTACGACCTTCCTGTGTATGAACCTCTCTGGAGCCTGATCGAAGAGGCCCGAATCCCTCTCAACTTCCATGTCTTCACGGGAAATGTGTCCTTTGGGGCAGACTTTGCCAAGGTGGAGCACATGAGTGAGGCCGATTTCTCCGCGCGACAGAAAGCGGCCGAACCCCATGTCCACGAGCATCGGAAGGAATCCCTGGCGACCACGGTTCTGGGCATGGCGGCCGGCATCTCTCCCCTTGTCCACTTGACGGGCGGTGGCGTCCTGGAACGTCACCCTGATCTCCAGTTCATCATCACCGAGGCCGAGGCCGGATGGCTCGCCTGGACCCTGCAGGCCATGGACGCCATGCAGCAAAGGCGGCGGCTGGGACTCCACAGCCTCTCCTTGAAAGCCAGCGAATATTTCCTGCGCCAGGGCGCCGTCACTTTTTCTGATGACCGCGTGGCGCTCAACAACGTCGACTTCACCGGAACCGAATGCCTCATGTGGGGCAACGACTACCCCCATGACGAGGGCACCTACCCCCGAAGCGAAGAGTTCCGAACCGAAATCAGGGAAGCTTTAGGCCCCGCTCCAGCCGAGGCGCTTTTCGCGGGAAACGCCGCCCGGATCTACGGCTTTGATCTCGAAGCCCTACACCGTCAAGAGACCCAGGATCGGGCCTCGAGCCTGGCTGGATAGAACCTCTTTCCCGCCACCGCCGACTTCGCGTTCAGGGCCCGAAGACCCCTGTCAAGACACTTCGAAGGACCGTCAGAGGATCCGGGCGCTCTCGTCCATCATCCGACGCATACCCGACCCAGACCGCCACCAGATCGCGCCGAGGATTGACGAGCAGCCCCTGGCCAGCCCAGCCGCCCTTGTAGATGTCATCATTCTCGAAAACCGTATCCCACTGGTAGACGTTGTGACGCACCTCGTCGGGCACCGGGTAGGGCCACCGCCCATTCCGAAGAAGCGCCGGATCGCCTCCATGGAGAAGCACCTCCACATAACGGTCCGAAACAATCGGAGTCGCCACCACCCCCTTCTGACTCGGCGTAAAAAGCAGACCGAAGCGCGCCATGTCCCTTGGATTCGCAAGCAATCCACCCGACGTCAAAGGAACTCCGTTTCGGCCCGCCAGGATCGACGCATCGGACTCCGCCCCCATACGGCCCCACACCGTTTGGCTGAGTGCATCTTGAAACGGCATCCCCGTGACGTTTTCGACCACCCAGCCCAGCACGAACGTATTGACGCCACTGTAATCAAAACCCGTTCCCGGCGGCGCCCAACGACCCACGTTCAACGAAGCGAGCATGGAATACGGATCATCGGGTGAGTTCGCAGTACGAACGGCATCGCCCAGCGAAGCTTCAAACTGCATGTAGCAGGTATCCCTGTCCGAGTAGTCCCCATCCGGACAATCCACCCCGGAGGCCATGTCCAGGATCTGGCGAACGGATACGCCCTCGAAATCCGTCCCCATCAACTCCGGCACGTAGACTTCCACCGGCTGACTCACGTCCACGCGACCCTCGTCTTCAAGAATCGCCAGAACGGTGGAGACCAGCACCTTGGTGACCGACCACCAGATCGGCTTCTCATGAGGCTCCATCCGGGGATAGGCTTCGAAAACAATCTCACCGCGGTGAAGAATCACCACCCCCATCGTGGTGGACTCATCACTCGCCAGGTACTTCGCATAGGGCAAGCTGCCACTGGGGGTCGAGACTGGAAAATCGGCAATCCGGTCATCTTGTTGCGTAGCCAACTCACTCACCGGACCTCGACGATATACGTTCACCGTGGGCACGATCTGATGCAGGTTCTTGTTGTTCCACGCCATGTCGGCACCACTCACTTCCCACCAGACCTTTTCATCCGGGTCAGGCAGAGCGCGGTGCTGCTCGAGCGTTTCCTTCACGCTCGACGCCGGCGTGATAGGCGGAGGCGGCGGGCCCGCCGCATGCTGACAGCCCAGCAGGGTGCCCCCATGCACCCCAAGCAGGACGAGACACCCGAACACGTGAAGACGCAAGCGGTGTTGCATGGGTCTTGCCCTCCCCTTCAAGCGATCAAGCCGGGTCGTTCTCGCCCACGCCGCCAAAGGGACGTAGAGCATGGGTCTGGCGGGCCTCGCAGGCCTTCTTGATTCCCGAAGCGCTGTCGAACCGAGTCAGGTCATTGAAACGGATCATGGACTGCAGGGTGTGGACATACTCTTCGCCTCGAGCCGAATAACCACGCAACCCCTCGGCCATGGCCAATCCGCTGGGAGCCTCTTCTCGTTTGCGCTCTTCCGCCCGGATTGCCCTCAGCGATTCGTATCGGGTGTTCTGGTTGAGATTGAGCATGAAGGCATTCACGGAGTCCTGTGCGTTGCGAAACAGACGGACCTCGTAGGTCTTTCCTTTGGGTCGCTCTTCCGGGACCAGGCCGCAGCCTTTCTCAAAGCACCACTGACCGAAAAAATTATGACCTTCCCTGGCGAAGCGAGACGTTCCCCACGCCGATTCATTCGCCCCCTGGGCCAGGCCCAGTGAAACCGGCACTTCGTCCACATGGACCAGCAGGCGCTTCACGTTTCCTTCATCCGCCGTGGCGGTCTTCAGCCCGTAGTCCTTGGCAAGCCCCTCCACAAAACCCCGATCCGAGGAACCGGGCTTCTGCCCCTTCTTCTCCTCCCCCAGGATCTTGACCAAACGCTTGCGGTCTTCCAGCAACCGGTCGTTCTCTTTCCTCAGCATCGGAGCGAGATAACAGAAGAAAGCCTGCTTCCGTTCACTGGCGTTCTTGATCTTGGCAAAGTCAGGGACACTCTGACTGGTCTCGCCCACGCAACAAATCAGACCCAAGCACAATGCAGACGCAAACCAGACTCGACTCATCTTCCCTCCCCACCCCTTCGTCCAGAACTCAAACGCGGCACACAGGCCCACTACCGCAGCCCCGTGTCCAGGTCCGTGCCCTTCCCGATGATCTGACCGCTCGAAACATAAAGACTCTGGGACACGAAACTGCGAGCTCCCAGAGCCAGCTTCTCACACAAGGCCGCCTTGAGGGCACGCGCCTCCACCACATCCGGATCATCGCCGGGTGCCAGCGCAAGCACGTCCACCACATGCATGGCCAACTGCACTTCCCCGGCATCAGCCAATTCGCGCGCCCGAGCGAGCACCGCACCTCGGTCGGCAATCGCCGACAGGACGGCCGCACCGGCAGAATCCGGATGGGCGGGATGGAGCGACGTCGGGTTCCGATCCCACCAGCCCGTTTCCTTGCGGAAGATATCCCGCACAATGTAATCGGGATGGCCGTACATAGGCGTCATCCAGGGTTGATCAAAGAGCTCGGGCGGATACTCCAGATCATGAAGGATTTCGACCACCCCCATACCGAGATTCATTCGGGACACCACCGCTTCACGCAACCAACGCAGAGCGGCGGCCGTCTTGAGCAGGTACTCCTGAATGCGCTCCTCGCCTTCAATGGGAGGTCCGAACTCCATCACGATGAGGACCGGCTTGAGGGCCGCCATCCCCTCAAGCGTGTCCGCCCACCGGATCGGGTCCCGCAGACTCCGCAAAGGCGTGCCTATATTGGGAATGCTCGGCGTGGCCGCAGCCCCGCCGTAGAGAATGCGCTGTTCGGGCAGCCAGAGCACAACAGCATCGTCGGTCTCAGAAGGAGCCCAGATCAACTGGACGGGACGGACCGGGTCATGGAGAGTCAGCGTGTCCTTGAAGGTCTGCGTCGGCATGGGCATGGTCAGAGGCTGCCCCGACATCATGCCCCGGGGCAATCTGAACTGAAGTTCAATGAAATAACGCTGGACCCCTTGGGTCTCCGTGTACCGTTGCCAGCGCCGAACCAGATTCTCATGGGCAATGGTAGGCGGAACGGGATCCCCTCTTTGTTCGCAATGCGCAAGCCAGCTTTCCACCGCGTCGTTGTATCCCAGGTGCCCATGGCTATACGCGATCGCCCGAACCGGTGCATCCGAAAGCTCCCGAAGGCTTTCCAGCATCTTCTCCACACGACGCCCCGCCGGCCCCGTATCCATCTGGACGATTCCACCGCTGGTTTCGACGGTCAGGGCATTGCCCATTCCGCCCAGCACGTGGACTCCGTCCGCCAGCGTCCCTGTAAAGGACGGGACTGTGGCCGGATTGGCCTTCGCGGCGTCCGTTTCGCCCACTTCGACATCATTGGCCATATCGATCCCCCATGAAGGCCCCTAGCCTAGCAGGCCCAGTCCGAAGACCAGCCCATGGAAAAGACCACCCCTGGACGGTGTTCCGTTCCGAAACGGAGATTCGGCTGAGGGATTGCTCTATCATCCGGGTCGTCCAGTCACCCTTCGTGGGTAGGTCGGACCCAAAAAACCGAGGAGAGCCAACATGAGTCAGGAAATCCATCTACCGAGCCGAGAAGAAATCCTTGAGGCCCTGCGACCTCACCGGACCGCCCTGATCCTCGCCGGTCTCATCCAGGGTCTGCTGGGCGTCGCCGCTGTGGCCGCTCCCCACATTGCGACCGAAGTCGGCACTGCCCTCTTCGGTTTCGTCCTGCTTCTGGCCGGCGGGGTCCAGTTGGCTCAATCTTCCCGCATGAAGGGATGGAAAGGAACCAGCCTGATGCTCTTTGGCGGACTTCTGGACCTGGCCATGGCGGGTGCCCTTCTCGTTTTCCCGCACCGAGGCGCGATTGCGTTGACCCTGGTCCTGGCCCTCCTCCTCTTCTGCCAAGGACTCGTGAGGATGATCTTCTCCTTCCGAGCGGATCTGCCGGCGGGCCGCGGCTGGTTCTTCCTGGGAGGCGCGTCCAGCGCCGTACTGGGCGGACTTCTCTGGTGGGAGTGGCCCGCGGACTCCGTCTGGGCCATCGGCCTCCTTCTGGGCGTCAACCTCCTCCTCAGCGGCCTCTCCCTGGTCGGGCTCGCGGGCTCCCTGGGTGGCAGCGACTCCGGAGCCTCCACGACGACAAGCTAGAGACAACCTCACGTCTTCCGAAAAAGCAGATTGCCGGAAGACGACCTTCCGCCCCAAGGACCGCAGCCCCTTCCTCTTCGAAAGGACCCTCATGCCTGGCCCCCGATTCCACTCGATCCTCGTTGCCATCGTCGCTGCGAGCCTGCTCGCAGGCTGTACCCCCACGAATAAAGCAGGCGTCTACTACGCCTCCGGAAAAGAGGCTGTCACTCCGGACGGGCTCCACCGGATCCTGTGGGAGCCTTTTACCGTCTCCTTCGTCAAACCGGGCGCCAAGCTCGGCCGCTACGAGAGCATTCTCGTGGATGAAGTGACGATCCGCTTCAAAAGACCGCCCCGCAAGACGATGGCGGCCGACGCCTCCATCGCACCGAATTATGGCCTTTCACCGGCGGCCATCGCGAACATGCGCAAGACATTCCAGCAGGCTTTCGAGAAAGCGCTTACCCAGAGCCAGAACTACACCCTGGCCCAGAAACCGGGCCCCCGGACCCTACGCATCGCCGGTCACATCGTCGATCTGACCATCAGCGCCCCGCCCGAAAACCAACAACCGGACGACGCCACCCTCTTCGTCGCCTCCACCGGCGCCATCACTCTCATCCTCAACGTCGAAGACTCCGAGACCGGCGCTCCGCTGGTGCGCGTGGGCGAGCGTCACAGCATCTCGCTCTTCAACGACGAGGACGAATCCTATCAGGCGGACAACGAGTCCACATCCGCCGCATTGACGAACCTCTTCGAGTCCTGGGCTGCGGAACTGACTCGTGAACTCGATCAACTGGGAAGACTTCCCGAAATACCCGAAGATCACCAGAAGCACGAGAAGTAGATCGCCCCGAAAGGGACGTTCGTCACGGAGCCTCTGACTTCACCGAACCCAGGATCCTGCGAATCAGCCCGGAGAGTTCGGACTCCATCATGCGGTCGCCGATACTTCGGCGAGCCGAACCGCCAAATCCGTCCACCTGATCGGTGGAGGTCCTGTTCGTATAGAGGACCACGGAGCCGCCTTCGACCGGAAGAATCCGCGAGATCGCCTGCTCCACGTTGTAACCATTGGAAACATAGAACTGCCTCTGAACGGTGCCGTAGCCCTCATCCAACTGAACCGAGAAGCGGTGCGTCAGATTGAGCAGCATGGTGCCCGGCCCCTCTTCCAAAGTCCAGAAGAAGGTCTCCTGAAAGCCCGCCGGAACCCGGTCCGGATAGGCGAGCAATACGTCGTAGAACTCGTCGGGCAATAGACCCATCTTCTGATTGGCCTGACTGGCCAAGCGGAGTTCACCCGAAGCATCACGCAGATCGCCGGACGAGCGTTCATAGGATGCAATTCCATCCAAGCCCGAAAGCTGATACATCTGCATGCGCGTCTGCAGGATCGCCTCCACGGCCTGCTCCACGGCGGAAGCCGTCGCGCTATCCCCTCCCGCCCCCGCCAGGCTTGACTTCAAGATCTGGAATTCATCCGCAGAGAGGTTGATGTCCTCACCGGGAGAGGCCCTCCGCCAACGCTTGACCTGCTCAGGCGTCAATGTCACAGCCTTCAGGGCCGCCGGGCCCATGGGCTTCGAGACGCTCTCAAAATGCTTCACCTTCGGATTTCGGGAAAGAGCCCGGCCTTGAGCCAGTGCAGCCACCAGACGTGCAGGCTCTACGGACGTCTTCACCACAACCGCAACGGCCAACTCTCGATCCGAGGCTGACTCCAGGCGACCGCTCACCAATTCGCCGGCCCGCACCGCCGCCACATCGTCGCTGGAAAAAGAAAGAGAGGCCATCAAGGCCTCCAGATCGTCCGACCAGGCCGGAGTCACCACCAGAAGACCCAACAGCCAGACCCAGAGCCAAGCCACCGAAGTGGAACGCACCTCCTCGGAAGCCTGCGCCCGGTTACGACTCATGCGATCTCTTCACCGTCCCAGGCAATGTCGAAAAACTGGGCCGCCATCAGATCGGAATGCTTGTGGTGCCTCACATGCATACGGTGCCTGAAAGCGAAAACATGTGAATAAGACAGGATCTGATAAAGACCCGGAAGGCGATCCCCCTTCTGCGAATAGACGTCGTGGGTCCCTGAGAAAAGATGGTGAAGGTCTTCCGGAATCTCCTGGGGGTCGCGAAACATGTTCCGGATGATGGCGCTGTCGATCTGCATACTTTCCCCTTCCGGCACCACATAGGGGTTTTCGGGATCCGGGTTCGTGACCGCGCCCGAGAAGCCCTCCGGAGACATCAGGGTCACACCGGCGCAAGGCCGCGGATTGCACTCCACCATGTAAAGCCCCTTGTCGGTCTTCAAGTAGTCAAAGCTCAGGCTGCCATGGAAGTTGGTTTCGCGCGCATAGGCCTGAACGATCTTGAGACTCTCCGGCTCGTCCATCGACTCAAAAACGATTCCCCCCGCATGCTCAATGGTCAGCGGATGCCGATAGGTGGAGTGAGCCACCACCTCACCGTGATGCGCAAAACTGAAGCTACAGATATCCTCGCCGTGGATGAACTCCTGAACGACCCACGGAGAATCAGGCGTAGGATGGATGTCCTCGATGGGAATCCTTCCCGCCAGAGGCCCGGTGTTCGTAAAAAGCTCCACGCCTCCACGCGAGAACGCCGCCCGTCCAAAATATTCAGGAAAGGTTTCAATGGCCTCCCGCAGGCCGTCTTCGCTGGTGACCGTCATCGTCTCTGCGATCGGCAGCGACAAAGAACGCGTCAGGTCCGTAAAGCTCTCCTTGTTGTGCAGCTTGGCGAGCATCTCGAAAGAAGGGCATCGAACATCGGTGAGCTCAGCCAATTCATCACGATGTTTCGCGATGTAGAAGACCTCTTCAAAGCATGGGATCAGCATGTCGATCTGATATTCCTTGATCGCGCTCTTCAGATCCTCGATGAACTGCAGCGTCTCAAATACGGGCGGCGCCGTAATGATCTTCTTCTTTACATACTTGGAACTCAATCCAGGCGAGGTACGAAACGTATCCGTCGCGTACACGTCGTGTCCGGCTCGACCCAGGTTGCGAATCACGCCAAGTGCGTGGGGAAGTCTGACGCTGGTCAACAGAATATTCATGAGGATCTCCAGTTGCGAATCCGAGTCCATTTGAGTTTACGGCCTCCCGACCCGGAGCGAAACCCGAAACTGCCCAAACCTGTCAGCGTCACCCATACCCCCCTACACTTGCTGTCNCGCCACCNCAGNCGCAACCATCANCCCGAAACCCGAAGAGCATGCCGACACCGGAAAAGCCCCGCCTCTACACCCTCATCACGCGGCAATGGACGCTGGCCATGGTCTNTGCCTTCGGNATCCTGCTGCTACTCGTCCTGGTTGCTCAAATGGCGCTGCGAAGCATCGCGGAGAACATTCTGAGCGAAACACTGGAAACACCAGTCCAAATCGAACGCGTCTCCCTCGGCCTCCTCGATCGCAGNCTGACTTTCCACGAGACCCGCATTGCCAACCTCAAGGGCTTCTCCAAGCCNAATCTCTTCACCGCCAAAAAGGCCAGCGCCACCGGTTCCATCATCGAACTCATCTTCCTCGGAAAGGTGCATATCGACCTGATCGAAATCGACCAAATCCAGACTTGGATCCAGAAGGATGCCGACGGCTACAACTACGAGGTCCTGCTCCGGAACCTAGAGAATCCCAAATCGAGTGACTCGGCAAACAAGGAAGAGAGCCGAAAACAGGACAGCCNCGCGGCCTCTTCTCAGCCGACGACGGGGGATGACGCCGATACCCAGATCAAGGAGATCCGCCTGACCCGCGTGAATGCCGCGGTATACAACTTCATTCCCTCCNCCGAGGATACGCCCGAATCCGTCGAGGCCGATCGGCTCGACCTCAAATGGAAGAGCATCATCCTCAGGAATGTAGACCTTGGAGAGGGAGGTCGGGAAGCCGCTCGTCACCTGACGAAGGTCATCACCGACGCCATTCTGACGGCCACGGCTCGGAAGGTCGGCTCCTTGTCACTCAGTCTTGTGGAAAAAGGCTTCACGATCGGCGGGTCGACCCTCAAGATCATCGGTGAGGAAGCAACCTCCGACGAGGTCAAGGACAAGCTGAAGAAGATGGGCCGCGGCGCTTCGGAGTGGCTTCGTCGAGTGATTCCACACCCCAGCGAACCGCACCCGCCCTCCACCGACCCCTGAGAATCCGGCCCTGCCACCGGAACACGCGGGGGCCGAGAGGCTGGAGCGGCTGACCTTTACGAGCCCCCGCCCTCCAGAAGAGACTGCACGGCTCGACCCAGTTCTTCCAGTCCAAACGGCTTACGCAAGAAGAGCGTATTCGGCTCGGCCAGATCGTGCATACCCAGATCTTCCTCNGAATAGCCCGACACATAGACGACTTTGAGGTCGGGATGATCGTCGCGCATCCGACGAACCGTTTCCGGGCCGCCCAGACGCGGCATGATGACATCCGTCACCATCAGATCGACTCNCCCATCCATCTCTGACACACGCTCGATGGCCTCTTCTCCATCCTCGGCGGTCAGCACCACATAGCCGATGTCTTCAAGCGTATTCTTGACCAGATTCCGTACGCCCAACTGGTCTTCCACGACCAGAACGGTTTCGCCGTGGCCCGAACGCACCTCAGAAGGCACNTGGGGCGTANTCGAGACGGTGCCCTCCGCACGCGGCAGGAAGATCTCGAAAGTGGCTCCTCCACCGGGCCGGGTATCCACCGTCATCACGCCGCCACTCTGGCGCACCGTTCCGTATGCCGTGGCGAGCCCGAGACCTGTGCCCTCTCCTCTCGCCTTCGTTGTAAAAAATGGCTCGAAGATCTTGCCCGCGGTATGCGCGTCCATTCCCATCCCGGTGTCTTGCACCGAGATCCGCACATAGACTTCCTCATTCATCTCTTCCCTGTAGATCTGCGGCAGATCGTCGACCCCGACCTTGGCTGTCCTCAAGGTCAACTCTCCACCCTCCGGCATCGCATCTCCTGCGTTCAGGACCAGGTTGAGAAGCGCTTGCTCCAGTCGTGCGCCGTCGGTCTTCACGATACCGACGTCGTCACTCAACTCCGTCTTGACCACAATGGACTCAGACAGCACCCGNCCGATCATGTTGAGGAGACCCGCGATCAATTCGTTGGGATTCACCACATCCGATTCCAGCCGATCACTCCGACTGAAGGCCAGCAACTCCTGGGTGAGAAGTCGCGCTTGTCCACCCGCATGGGCAATCTGCTCAAGNCCGCTCCGGTTCGGATCCTCTTCACCCACACGGCTGAGCAGGAGTTCTGCATAACCGTTGATGGCCGTCAGCAGATTATTGAAGTCGTGTGCAACGCCGCCNGCCAGACGACCGATGGCCTCCAGNCGCCTCGACTGAGACAACTGTTGATTCTTCGCCCGCAACTCTTCCTCGGCTGCGTGCTGCTCCGTCAAGTCGCGAATATAGGCGGCAAACTGATCACGACCCGACTCGCCCAGGGGCTGGATCACCATCTCCACCGGGAACTCGCTTCCATCCTGTCGCAACGCNGTGCTTTCTATCTTGGTTCCGATGATGCGGCGTTCGCCTGTCTTCAGAAAGCGCCGAAAACCCTCATTGTGCATCCCGCGCAGCCTCTCGGGAATCAGCATCTCAGGAAGGAGCCTATCCACGACGCTCGACTTGGAACGTCCGAAGATCGCCTCNGCGGCGGGATTGAAGTCCACGATGCGGTCCATACCGTCCACGACGACGATGGCATCCAGAGCAGCATCGATACTGGCGCGAAATCTCGAGTTGCTTTCCTCCAAAGCAATCGCTTTCAGGGCCTCGGCTTCCGTGGCGTCCCGCAACCTTTCGCCGGAGGTCACCAGGCTCCTCGCACAGACCGTTCCCACCACACCACTGAACGAAATTCCAAGCACGAGGTTCAAGTAGACAAGGAAACTCGCCTTCTCGGCGTCACTGGGGACGGGAAGCCACTGGATACTCTCAAGGAAGATCAACCCGCTCATGGCCGCCACACCCAGAACCGCTGTCACGACAGCCATGCGCGCGCCCAACAAAAGGCCCGAAACCAGGGGGATGACCAGGAACCAAACGGAAAAAGCCGCCGACACGCCGCCCTGGAAGTACGCGGGGACCACCGTCATCGCGACCCCCGCAAGGATCAGGATCGAACCGCCCTGGGAAATGGAACCCGTTCGACGAACCGCCATGGCGGCCCACAAAAAGCATCCCATCCCGAAGAGGAATGCGCCGTGCCGAATCCAGCCCACGGGATGCAGCAACACGGAATAGAGATAGGCGGCCAACAGGGAACCTGCAGCGCCCAGCGCAACGATATAGATGAAATTCCGCTGAGCCTGCTCATCGAAGAAGTAGTCAAGCGGCCGGCGCCCAGCCCGCCTTTCCGGGGAGGAAGGCGAAGCTTCTGATGCTCGGTTCGAGTCACCCTTCATGGGTGTTACCCAGCGTCTGCCTCAAAACACTCTCCCTGAGAATTGGAGACGAGCCCGACACAGACCGAGAGAGAGCCGAGCCGGCTACTCGACACCCGCCTTCTTCAGATTCTCGTCGAGAAGAGCATTGTAGGCATCGCCCGCGGCCTCGATCCGGCCCTCGCCTTCCGCACGGGACTTCTTGTACTGCTCGTCCATGAGTTCATTGGCATTTTCGATATTTGCAGCGGCCTCTTCGGCCACAGACGGGCCCTGACCGCTTGTATCCGAACAGGCGAACGCAAAGACCAGGCTGCATACCGCGAGCATGCTCTGGAAAATACGGAACTGGGGACCCCTTCGATTCGGCATGACTTCTCCTTGAGTTCACAAAAACTGAACGGACTCCACCCAAAGGGGATTCCGTATGGACGCGATGCAGTGTACCGGATACGCGGTCCACCAGCGAGGGCGTCCCGGCCCCATGGCCCCCTCAGAGCAGCTCTTCGACTTCGATTTCCTCGCTGCCGGACTCCATCCGGACCAGCGTCCCGTCTCGCCCCACGGTCACGGGCCCGTCGTAGACCTCATCCACCCCTTCCACGAAGATCAACTCCATAGGGGACAACAGCAGGGGCGGAACCACGTGGTAATAGAGCAGATGCCCGACGCCCGCCGTCTGCGCACTCTCTGCCGCTTCCACAGGAGTCGTATGATAGTCGAGGATGTCATTCAAGATCTTCGTCCGCCGCAAGTCTCCCGCCTCCTGCGATACCGCCGCCATCCGCGCCACCACCTTGGCATCGAGCGCCTCATGGAGCAGAAGGTCCACCCCGGCTGCTCGCTCCTCCAGGTTGGCCGACTGGGCGGTGTCTCCGCTGATCACCAACGAACGGTCCTTGTAATCAAAGCGGTCCCCGACGGCCGGCTCGACCGGAAAATGATTGACCCTGAAGGCACTCACCGTCAGATCGCCCTCGGAAAAAACTGGCAACAACTCTCCGAGTGCGGGCTCCGGAAAAGGCATGGCCACCCCCCCCGCTCCATCCAGCGTAATCACCTCTTCGCCATGGTGAGCCACACGACTCGCCCGAGAGGGTCGATAGGCAAGGTTGATCCCGTCCACGACATCCTGAACCCCCTCTGGCCCGTATACGGGCACCGGCTCTTTGCGCCCCCCCGCGGCCCAGCGCATCACCTCCAATTCTCCGAGTCCGTCAATATGGTCAGAATGAAAGTGAGTCAGGAAGACGGCATCGAGATAGGAAAACGGCACGCCGATACGCTGGAGAACGCGGCCCGATCCCGACCCCGAATCGACCACGAACACGCGATTGCCCGCAATGACCGCCACGCAAGGACCCGAGCGGTTGGGGTCCGGCAGAGGAGATCCGGCCCCACACAGGATCGCATGCAGGCCATCCGGCTGATCGGCCACCAGATCGCGCTCCATGTTCGCAGCCAGGACCCGAGGCATGATCGCCATCACGATCTGGGCCCTAAGGAAATATCCGAACAGTCCCACCACGAACGCAACCAGAAGCAGATAGACCAATGCCTTCTTCATTTTCGATCTCCTCGATTCGAAACCGTCTCCATCAAAAGGAACCCGACCCGGCAGATCTCTCCTTCACGGCCTCGGAGACAAAGCTACCAGATGAGAGTTGCACTCCCAATACGCCCCACCCCACTCAGGAGAGGGCCGCGATGACCTCGTCTCCAAACTTGTCCAGCGCATGAATCGGATTGCCTGTCCCGAAAGCAAAAAGCGGGACCACCAACCGGCTGACGCCCAGATCACCAAAAGCCTTGACTGAATCCAGACCCATCTGAGGGGTCCACATACAGGTCACTTCGATCTCCGCAGGGTCGCGACCCACCTCAGCACACGCATCCGCCATCTTCTGCAAATCCGCGGACAGATGCTCCACGGAAGGAGTCGGAGAAAACCAACCCTGGCCGTACTTGGCCACCCGGGCGAAGGCCTTGCCCTTGGTCCCGCCGATCACGACGGGAAATGGATCTTGTGTCGGCAACGGATGACTCTTGAATCCGGACCAGGTCACGAACTCGCCCTGATGTTCCACGACTTCACCGGACCAGATTTTGCGCATGGCCTCGATGTAATCATCAAAGCGAGCCCCCCTCTTCTCGAACGGAACCCCCATGGCATCAAACTCTTCCCTCAACCAACCGATTCCCACCCCGAGCATGAATCGGCCGCCTGAAATCACGTCCAGACTGGCCGCCTGCTTGGCCAACAGGAGTGGACTGACCTGAGGCAGGATGTTCACGCCCGTTCCCAGGCGGATCTTCGTCGTATGACCGGCCACGAGCGAAAGAGCAATCAAGGGATCCACAAAAGGGGTCTCGGGCGTGACGCCCATCTTTCCGTCCGCGCTGTAGGGATATTTCGAGGCATAATCCACAGGCACGATGGCATGCTCAAAGGTCCACAGTGACTCGAGTCCCACCTCCTCCGCTTTCTGGGAAAGAGCCACGATGGATTCGGGTCGAGCCGAACCCACATTCACCGGGATGAGTCCAAAGTCCATGAAAACTCCTCATTGAAACCGTCAAGATCGTTTGACCGGCTTTGCCTGGCCGGCCCCGTGAAAGAGCCATTATGACAGGCGCTATGCCAAATGCCACACGCACGCATCCGTCCGCATCGACCCCGCCCGTTCGCAAGGCTCTATACTCCGGCCGATGGCCGGGTGGACCCCGAATCGGCTCCCCTGAAGACCTCCCCGCACCCCACGCACAGCACAGGAGACACTTTGGTTTCTGCGGCAGAGTTGATTCAAAGAGCGCGGTCCATCGTGCCCCTGATGGCCGAACATGCGGCGGAAGCTGAACGCGACCGAAAGCCCGCCAACGCGGTGATCGAAGCTCTACGTGAAGCCCGCATTTTCGACTTGATGGTGCCCAAGGTCCACGGTGGCCTTGAACTCGATCTCGATACCTTTCTCGAAGTGGGCCTGACTCTCGCGGAAGGTGACGCATCCATGGCCTGGGTGAGCACGTTCTACATCGAACACAATTGGATGCTGTGCCAATTCCCCATGGAGTTCCAGACGGCGCTCTATCGCGATCGATCCCATGTCCTCGCTCCCGCCTCCCTGGCTCCAACCGGACACGTCGAAGTCCTGGCCGAGGGCTATCGCCTCAATGGGCGCTGGCAATGGGCCACGGGCTGGCCGCATGCCGAATGGGTGATTGCCGGCGCCAACCTTGAACAGACCGACGGCCCGCCCCGCCCCCTCTTCCTGGCCCTGCCTCGAGAGGAAGTTGAATTCGAAGACACATGGTGGACGGACGGAATGAAAGCCACCGGAAGCCATGACATCATCATCCGGGATCGCACGGTCCCGTTTGAACGATCGGTCTCCATCCTCGCCATGGGGAGCCAAGACAGCCCCGGCGCCCAGCACCACAGCGCCCCCCTCTACCGCACGCCCATGACACCGATCCTGGGTCTCGCCGCCTCCATGCCTGCTGTGGGCCAGGCCCGGGTGGGCGTCGAACGCTTTCGACAGGAAGTCGGCGTTCGAAAAACGTACGGAGGCCGGCGAACCCAAGCCTCCCGAACCTCCATCCAGACCCGCCTCGGAAAACTCACCCTGGACCTCGATGAGGCCGAGGGACTCCTCCGGAAAGTCACTGAAGAAGTCATGGCGCTTCGCGATCAAGCGACTCCAGAGCACAGGACTCGGTGGATCGCCTCCACGGCCACCGCAGTACACAAGAGTCGCGCGATCCTGGCCGAGGTGGCCGAAGCCAGTGGCGCCAGCGCTCATTTCGAATCCCACCCTCTTCAGCGAGCGGTGCGAGACGTGAACACTCTCTCGGCACACACCATTTTTGACCTGGATCAACGACTGGAAGATTACGGAAGAACCCTGCTTGGACTCGAACCCAAGAGCCTGTTCTAGATCATCCACGTCGCCCAAACCCCACACGGAGGTCCCATGCATATTCCCAACGGCATCCACCACATCGCGATCTGCACAGCCGATATGCGAACCCAACTCGAATTCTTCAGCGACGTTCTGGGCCTCAAGCTGGTGGGCTTGTTCTGGATGCACGGCGTCGAAGGAACCTGGCATGCCTTCATGGAACTCAACCAGAATTCCTTCCTGTCTTTTGTCCAGACGCCTGACACGCCGGGCATCCCTCATGAGTTGGGGGTCACCCACGCCGGACAGCCGGGAGGGTCCTCATCCAGTGGCACCCTCCAGCACGTGGCCCTCCATGTAAACGACCTCGAAAGTCTTCTGGGTCTACGAGACCGGATCCGCTCCAGGGGGGTCAACGTGTTCGGGCCCCTCGATCACGGAATCTGTCATTCCATCTATTTTGCCGGCCCGGAAGACCTCACGCTGGAAATCGCCACCAACGGGGTTCCCATGACGGATCAAGACTGGATCGACCCCGAGGTGGTCGAAAAGGCGGGCATCTCCAGCGAAGAACTGCAGCGCTTCTGCCAGCCCGAAGCCTTCACGCCGTCGAACACACCCACCGCACAGCCCGAGATCAATCCGGAAAAACCGCACATGCGTGGATACCCCGAGGCGATCTATCGGCAGATCATCCAGACCCCGGACGACGTCCTGGCCGAGGCCATGAGCTTCCGGGACCCCCCAACGAAAGACGAGTAAGGGCCGGCGGAAAAAGGCCAGGACGCAGCGGGCTCGCTAGGTTCTCAGCATGAAGAAGACCACCCACAACCTGGTCGAGCGAGACCAAAGGCATGTCTGGCACCCCTACGCGGGTCCCGAAGCTTCCCCGCTTTTTGCCGTGGAGAGCGCTCAGGGCGTGCATCTCCAACTCAGCGACGGCCGAGAATTGATCGACGGCATGTCTTCCTGGTGGGCGACCATCCACGGCTACCGCCATCCCCATATTGAGAGTGCCGTCCGAACCCAGCTCGAAAAGATGCCGCATGTCATGTTCGGAGGCCTCACNCATGAGCCCGCGGTGGAACTCTGCGAACGATTGGCCGGGCTTGCGCCCGATGGACTCGAACGGGTCTTCCTCGCCGATTCCGGCTCCGTGTCCGTCGAGGTCGCTATCAAAATGGCCTTCCAGTACTGGATTGCCCAAGGCCAGCGCGACCGGACCCGCCTCCTCACCCTCCGCGGGGGCTACCACGGAGACACTCTNGCCACCATGGCCATCTGTGACCCGGTCAATGGGATGCACGAGTTCTTCAGCGGGATACTCGCCCAGCACATCTTCGCGCCACGCCCGGAATCCCGCTTTGGCGAACCGTGCCAGGACGCCGATTGGGACGCCTTCGAATCCACGTTCCTGGCCCACCAAGAACACATCGCCGCGGTCATCCTCGAGCCCATCGTCCAGGGAGCCGGAGGCATGTGGTTCTACTCGGCCGAATTCCTTCGGCGGATCCACGACCTCTGCCAACAACACGGCGTGCCCCTGATCTTCGATGAGATCGCCACCNGGTTCGGGCGTACGGGGCAGCTTTTTGCCGCCCACCATGCCGACATCTCGCCCGACATCCTCTGCGTGGGTAAATCGCTCACCGGCGGCACCCTGAGCCTGGCCGCCACACTCTGTCAGGAAAAAATCGCCGAGACCATTGCGTCCTCCGACCCGGGCGCCCTGATGCACGGNCCCACCTTCATGGGAAACCCACTGGCCTGCGCCGCTTCTCTCGCCAGCCTGGACCTTCTGGAGAAGGAACCCTGGCAGGAGAACGTCTCCTCCATCGAGAAGGGACTTCGCCAAGGCCTCGAACCCTGCCGGACCCTGCCCGGCGTGGCGGACGTCCGCGTNCTGGGCGCGATCGGCGTCGTCGAACTGGAGAACCCGGTNGACATGCAACGGGTTCAGCCTGCATTCGTGGATCAGGGAGTCTGGATCCGCCCCTTTGGACGACTCGTCTATACCATGCCGCCGTTCATCACGGACGCTGAAACCGTCAACACCATCTGCGAAGCCATCCACCACGTCATCGCCACGCACGGCCCTGGATAAGCGANAGCGAAAACACCCTGCCCCGTCCTCGCATTCGAAACACCCGAGCGAACAGGAACCGCAGGACGAGGGGCAGAATCAGGGGCAGAATCAGGGATAGAAGAGTTCGAGGATCGAATCCACGTGCCCTTCGAGCAAGGCTGGATCCGACGGCGAATCCCCGGTCAATTTTTCAAAGGCCGGGCCGACCGCATAGACCAGCCCGACAGAACCGATGATCATGAAGAAGATGTGCTCGGGACTGCCTACCCGGCCGTACCCATCTCGCTGCGCTTTCTCCACCTCACCCCGTACGTAGTCAAACTGAGGCCTGAGATGNTTCTCCACATACCAACGCATGCGTTCCGTATCTGAAGTGCCCTCGTGCAGCAGCAATCGGATGAACTCCGGTCGGCCCGCTGTAAACAAAAGGAACTCCCTGAGCTGCGAGCGGCTCTGAGCCCTCGAATCGCCTTCGGGATACTGACGGCGTCGCTCGACGAGACGTTCATTGAACCCCTCATAGACACGGTCGACAGCCGCTTTCCACAACTGCTCCTTGGTCTTGAAGTAGTAGGGGACGGACGCCAGGGCCACTCCGGCCACCTGCACGATGTCCCGGGTCGTCGCCGCCTTGAAGCCTCTTTGAGAGAAGACTTCGATGGCAGCCTCCACCAGCCGATCACGCGTCTGAACGGACCTCTTCTGGGAGGCCTCAGGAAGCGGAGCCTCGGCTGCAGAAACGTCTCGACTCGCATGATCTTCCACGGCCAATCGTCTCTCCTTACAGATTCTTGCGAACCCTCGAGACAAAACCGTCTCGCTTCAGCATTATGCACATCTGCCTCGACCAAAGCAACTTGCCCATTTCCATCAAAAAAATATTTGCATGGACAGATCGCAAAGCACTGCTACCCGGTTTTCGAAACCANGCGTCGATTCTGCCCCGCCTTGAATGGACTATGATCCGGAAAAAAGACCGTGACCCGCAAACCGCAACCACCCGCAGTAGAATCTGTANGGGGTTCTCGACACATTCAAAGCGGAATCCCAAATGCGAATGAAGCCAAAACCGATTCAGTACGGGCAAACATCTTTGCGAATCCGTTTCCGCCCCACCGNCACGAAAGGAAGTCTCCATCATGTCAACCCTGATCCGCGACGCGCATGAAGTGGGCCAATGGGATGAACAGGTCGATGTCCTCGTCGTGGGCCTCGGTGCTGCGGGCGCGGCCGCAGGACTCGAAGCCTCCGCACAAGGGGCCGACACCCTGATTCTCGAAAGAGCCAGCGGCGGGGGCGGCACCTCCGCCATGTCCGGAGGCGTGATCTACCTCGGTGGCGGCACCGCGCTCCAGAGGGCTTGTGGTTTCGAGGACTCGGAAGANGAGATGTTCAAGTACCTCATGGCCTCCTGTGGCCATGCGCCGGACAAACACAAAATGCAGGCCTACTGCGAGGGCTCCGTGGCCCACTACGACTGGCTCTGTGAGCAAGGCGTCCCCTTCAAGAACACCTACTACCACGGAACCAGCGGAGANCCGCCCACCGACGACGGNCTGGTCTGGTCTGGCGCCGAGCAGGCCCACCCCTTCTGNGACCTGGCTCGCCCCGCACCCAGAGGCCACGTGCCCCAGGTCGAACACCAGGGGGGCCCGTTGCTCATGCGGAAACTCTGCGAAGCGGTGGACCGCAGCCCCGCCCGACTGGCCGCCGATCATCGCTGCATCGCGCTCTACCAGACCCGAGACGGCGAAATACTCGGAGCGGCCGTGGAAGCCTTCGGCGAACAGAAATCCATCCGCGCCAAGGGCGGTGTGGTGCTCACGACGGGTGGTTTCGTACTCAATGACCTGATGCTGGACCAACACGCGCCACTGGCCCGTCGATGTTCTTTGCGCGTCGCGGCCACCGGCGACGACGGAAGTGGCATCCGCCTGGGAATGGCGGCCGGAGCGGCCACGCTCCACATGAACGCCGTCTCCATCTCCCTTCCCATTACACAACCCTGGGGCCTCAAGCGCGGCGTACTCGTAAATGCCCAGGGACAGCGCTTCATCAACGAAGACACCTACTACGGACGACTCGGCGAAGCCGCCCTGCTTCGNAACAACGGGGCGGCCTGGCTTATTGTCGACGACGAAATCTTCGAACAGCCCGAATACATCGAAGAAGTCGCCGCAACCGGAAACGACTTCTCCGAGGTGGCCAGGGAACTCGGCCTGCCACCCGGAAGTCTCGAAGCGACTCTCGAGAACTACAACCNNCATGCGNCNTCCGGAGAAGACCCCGTCTTCCACAAGAACAGTCAATACATCAAGCCACTGACCCGACCTCCTTTCGGGGCCATCGACTGCACGACCGAGAAGGCACTCTATGCCGTCTTCACCCTGGGCGGCCTCCACACCGATCCCGAAAGCCGGGTTCTCGACCCGGAGGGTGTTCCCATCGAGGGTCTCTTCGCAGCCGGGCGAAGCAGTTCAGGCCTGGCTGTCGATGGCTACAGCAGCGGCCTCTCCCTGGGTGATGGCACCTTTTTTGGCAGGCGAGCAGGCCGGAATGCAGCCGCCCGCTGATTCCAGGACGAGCGCCGAGACCCTTCGCAGNGCCATCTGATCAGGTATCGTGATCACACCCGAAACGAACCGGAGAAAGCCCCATGGACGAAACCANGAGCGAAACCCGCGAAGCCTATCGAGCGCTGATTGGCCTTCTTGAAGAGATCGACNATCGCTTCCTGGGGCCGGAGTGGGGATTGAACGANGCACACGACGTAGCCGGGGGAACCCGAGCCGTGATGCACCTGCTTCAGGGCGGACTCTTTACCCACTTTGAGGATGATCCCGCTCACCCCCGGTTCCTGCAGATCGTGTCGCCCAGCCGGAAATTCACTGGGGACAACGCGGACGCCGTCTATTACGACTCTCCCATCGATCCGAAGGGGAGTTACCTGATTCGCGGCAACACCGGGGGTGCGGTCTACACGTCCCTCACCATCGAAGCCGGAACCGACCAGGGTAATTTCGGAACCCATACAGCGGGCGTGCTGAANGACGAGGACTTCGACGTCACGAGCCAGGGAGATTTCGAAATCACCCTGGGCGGAGAAAAACAGGATCGCAACTGGCTTGGCCTCTCTCCCGAGGCCACTCGTGTGACCAGCCGCCACTATTTCGAAAACGAGCGGTGCGCTGCATCCGATCCAGACGTCCGTGTCACACTTTCCATTACACCGCTGAGCCCGGCGCCCCCGCCCCCGCCCCCCGACGATGCCAGCGTCGCCGCGGGGATCCGACGGGTCCACCACTTCCTCCAGAGTCGGACTCTGGACATGCCTCCGCCCGGGCAACGAAAAGATCAACCGCCCTTCGTGTCCATCACGCCCAATGAGTTTCCTCAGCCCATCAAGCCGGGCGACTTCGCCCTGGCGGCCGCCGATGCCGCCTATGCCATGGCGCCCTATGTGCTGGGCCCCGATCAGGCGCTTGAAATTTCGGCGCGCTGGCCCACCTGCCGATGCGCCAACGTGTGCCTCTGGAACCGCCATATGCAGACCTACGACTATGCCAATCGGTCGGTCTCACTCAATCGCGCTCAAACCCAGACAGACTCGGACGGAAGCTTCAAGCTCTACATCGCCCACGAGGACCCCGGACACCCCAACTGGCTTGATACGGAAGGGCGACCCTTCGGAATGGTCTTCTGGAGGTACATGCTTCCGGAAGGTGAGATCGAGCGACCGACAGCTCGGGTCGTTTCATTCGATGAAATCAAGACCTCCTGACCGCATCGAGGCTCATGCATCCGGAGACCCCGAGGAGCGGAGCCTTCGGAACCGGACCGAGCCGAGACCACAAGTCGCATACTCCACCCGCATTCCACCGAGACCGACCCCACTTCCCCGAAACGGATTGCCATGAGGAAGACGATGTCGCATTTCAAAATGGGCCAGAAGGCCATCGCCACCGCGCTCCTCGGCCTTTTGACCGTGGCTCTGGCCTCAAAGGCTGCCGAACCCCAGAAACCATCCCTGCTTCTGGCCACCACCACCAGCGTCCAGGACTCCGGACTGCTTGATGTTCTCCTTCCCGCTTTCACCCGGCATTCAGGGATTCCGGTTCGCACCGTAGCCGTTGGCACAGGCGCCGCGCTGCGAATGGGAGCGGAAGGCAATGCCGATATCCTACTGACCCATGCCCCGGTTTCGGAGAAAGCGCTGCTCCAAGAAGGGGCCCTCTCCCAACGAATCGAAATCATGGACAACTACTTCGTGATTGCGGGACCGCCAGGGGATCCGGCCCAGGTATCCGGTGCCTCGAACGCCGCGGAGGCCATGAGAAGGATCCATCGGTCCAACGCCTCATTTGTCAGCCGAGCCGACGACTCCGGGACCCACAAGAAGGAGAGCCAACTCCTGCGCGAAGCCGGCCTCGACTCCAACCCTGCACCGCCCGGTTGGACGCGAACCGGGTCGGGGATGGGGGCCTCCCTGCTGGTGGCCGGACAAAGGCAGGCCTACATCCTCTCCGATATCGGAACCTTCCTGGCCTTCCGGGACCGGCTGGACCTCGTCCCCCTGACGTCAAACTCAGCCGACCTGATGAACATCTACTCGATCCTGCTCGTCGATCCGGAACGCTTC
>NZGT01000105.1 GCA_002691025.1 Spirochaeta sp.
AGGCCGGTGTCAAGGAGGAGTCCTTATTGTACGTGACCAGGGAGTTGTTGAAGAGGACACTGACCGAGAGGAGAGATATTCCATTATCCGGCCATTGACCCGCATCCTCGTCCGCTGTGGAGAAATCTACATAGAGGTCGATGGTGTCGCCGATCTCTACCGTCGTGGCTTGGCCGTCGACTGCGCCAATGAAGGTCTCAAAAGCGCTTGCTGTAGAGACGGAAAATACAAATGTGAGAGCCACTACTACTGAAATTACAAACTGTCGCATGACCTTGGTTTCTCCTTTAGTCCCTGCCTCTCGGCTTGGGTGTTCTCAACTACGAATATGATGGAACTTGCTCTACCCTGGCCGCACACCCACGAGACGATGAGCGGTGTAACTGAATTGAACTCGATTATTCTGGCTGACCCTGAAGGTGCGTTCCGACGTCATCCAAACCCAGGCCGCCGTCTTTGTTGTAATCGCAGTTGGCGAGTCCTGGCTGATCGGCGGGTTGGTTGAGGGAGGCCATGAGGGTGTCCATGTCGGCCTGGTCGACCTGGCCGTCATTGTTGCAGTCGCCTTCCACGGCGAGAGCCGAACCCGGTGCGAGCAGGAAAGCGCCCAGCAACGAGAGCATCAAAATTCTTTTCATTCTAAATCCCTCCGTTCAAAAACAGCCTCTTGACTCAAGTGCTCGATTCTATCGCAGTCGCTTCTCCCGAGCATATTGACGTACGAATTCGCGAGAAGCGATGAGAATACTTACGGAACAAAACGCCAGAGACTCAATGTGGGCAGAAAGACACACCTTCTTGCGAGTTCGGTAGGATGGTCGCTGTGTGTGGACTTGGAGGCTTTGCAGGTCTTCAATTTGAAAGCGCGGGCCCTCCATCGACCCTTCATGCGTTCCAGTTTGATGGGCCCCGCACCTTCGGCCCCTCCCCTTGGGGCTTCTTGTTTTCAGTTTCCGCCCGAAAGAGCCCGGGAGGCGGCTTCCTGGACACGGGGATCAGGATGGCTTTTGAGCGCCGTGATGGCGGGGATCGTGGTCGCATCGCCCAGTTGACTCAAAGAGCCTATGGCGGCGATCACGATTTCCGGCTGATCGTCGTTGAGGGCCTTTCGAAGCGGTGGCACGGCCACTTCCGGATCGAAGACGGACAACTGTTTTGCGGCCCAGACCCGGATTTCGATGGCCAACCCGGGCTTCTGAAGCGCTTCCACCACCACCTTGATTTTCTGCGGGTCGTCGCCACCGGATGCATTCAAGACGGCTCGTGACACCACAGGCAGCTTGTCGGCTTGAGGTGCGGGGGGTCGGCTTGCTTCTCTCTTTGGCGCAGGCGCTGGTGGCAAAGGGGCTTCTTCGTCGGCCGCGTCCCCGGCGTCGCCGACGCGGTTCCAGACTCGCCCGCCCGAGGCTTCTCGGAGCCAGGATCGTCCTGTGGCGCGATCAACCAGGAGGAGTCGGTTGGGAGCAATATTCAGCCGGTCCACAATGCTGAAGAGGCCGTATCGACCCGGGGTTTCGGGTTCTCCGTCGGGTCCCGGTGCTTGCTTGAGTTCAACCCAGCCGCCGTCCCCGTTTTCAGGAACGGCCCAGACCCGACCCGTCGCAGACTCGATACGAAGCAGCTGATTCTTGCCACGAACAAAGGTGAAACGTTTTGATTGCGCATGGATTCCGCCGGAGTCGTTGCCTCCGGGTTGGCAGGCTACGGCCAGGCAACCCACCAAGAGAGCGCTGATCAGTAGGCATGAGGTTCGGCCGAACCGGAAAGAAAATGTTCTCATGGGGCTGGATCCTCCACGCAGGGTTCTGCGTATTCTAGTCGGACACTCGTGAAAGAGAAAATTCGATATCCAACCCTCCGAAGCGGGCTGTGTGCACCACGTCATCACCGTTCGAGAGGTCTCCGGTTCCGTCGATGGCACCCAGGTGAATCTCCGCCGTCAGGGTCTGCTCGCAAACATATTCGCGAAAACGTTCCAGGGCCTCACGCCACTCGCCTTCCAGAGGCAGGTTCAGCCGGATACGATCGGAAACATCCAGACCGCTGTCTTTGCGTGCCTGCTGCACGATACGAACAATATCGCGCGCCATGCCCTCTGAGATGAGTTCCGGGGTGAGTTCGAGATCAAGAACCACAATGGCATCGTTTTTCGGTAGAGCCTGGCACGCCACGCCTTCTCGGGGTTGAAGAGTCAGAGCGTACTCGGACGCGTCCAATTCAAAATCGCCGACCTGGATCTTGCCATCGTCGCCTGTGCTCCAACGGCCTTCCTTGGAAGCCTTGATGACTTCCTTCATATCGCGTCCGAGTCGGGGACCCAGGCGCTTGGCGTCGACCTTGAGACCAAAGGATGCGTAGGCTTCGATCTCTTCGCTCAAGACGACTTCTTTTACGTTGACCTCATCCGCAATGAGATCGAGATAGGGCTCGATCTTCTGAAGGTCGCTTCCAGCCACGGTCAGTTGAGCCAGAGGTTGTCTGACTCGGGCATTCTGCGCTGCGCGCAGGGCGAGTGTTGCGCTGCAGACCTCTCGGACCCGATCCATCTCGGCGACGAGTTCCGGGTCGGCGGCTTGTCGGATCTCCTCGGGCCAGTTCTGCAGGTGCACGCTGTCTTCGCCGGTGAGTCCGGTGTGGATTTCTTCGGTCAGCATGGGGAGCAGTGGGCTTGCGGCTCGACAAAGCGTGACGAGAGCGGTGTAGAGGGTGTCGTAGGCATCTTGTTTGTCGCTGTCCCGTTCGGTCTTCCAGAAGCGAGGGCGACTGCGCCGGATGTACCAGTTGTTCAGGGCATCGATGTGCTGCACGACACGTTGGCACGCACTGGAGAGATCGTATTGATCGAGATCCGAGGCCAGGGATTCGACCAACTCGTGGGTCTTGGCCAGGATGTATCGATCCAGGAGGTGGGGTGAATCAAAGCGCATCTGGGCTTTGATCTCGTCCGTGTTGGCGTACAGGGCGAAGAAGTACCACGCGTTCCAGATCGGGTTGATGACGAGTCGAACCGCTTCGGCGATGGCCTTGCCGTCTTCGTCGATCCGAAGGTCACCACCGCGTACGACGGGCGAGGAGACCAGGAACCAACGCAAGGCGTCGGACCCGATGGTTTCAAAGACTTCTTCAGGGTCGGGATAGTTTCGCAGTCGTTTGCTCAGCTTCTTTCCGTCTTCCGCGAGAACCACACCGTGACAGAGGCAGTTCTTGAAGGGCGGCCGGTCGAAGAGAGCCGTGGACATCACCACCATCAGATAGAACCAGCCTCGGGTCTGGGCCTGGTATTCGGTGATGAAATCGGCTGGAAAATGCTCGTCGAACCACTCTTTGTTCTCGAAGGGGTAGTGGACCTGGGCGAAGGGCATGGAGCCGGATTCAAACCAGCAGTCGAGAACCTCGGGGACTCGTCTCATGGTGGACTGGCCCGTCGGGTCATCGGGGTTGGGGCGCGTCAGGTCGTCCACATAGGGTCGGTGCAGGTCATCGGGTCGAACCCCGAAATCCCGTTCCAACTCGTCCAGGCTGCCATAGACGTCGGTTCGGGGGTAGTTGGGGTCATCGCTCTTCCAGACGGGGATGGGCGTACCCCAGAACCGGTTTCTGGAGATGGCCCAGTCCCGTGCGCCTTCCAGCCACTTTCCGAAAAGTCCATCTCGGACCGAAGAGGGGATCCAGTTGATTTCCTGATTCAAGGCGACCATACGGTCCCGGATGGCCACGACATCCACATACCATGAATCCAGCGCCTTGTAGATCAGAGGCGTGTCCGTACGCCAGCAGTGCGGATAGTTGTGGACGTAGCTCTCTTCGCGAACGATCCTTCCTTCGGCCCGCAACGCCCGAATGATCGGTGTGTTGGCTTCAAAGACCTGCAGGCCCTTCCAGTCCGGGACCTGTGCGGTGAAGCAGCCGGCATCATCGACGGGGCAGACCACGGGGATCCCGGCGGCCTGACAAGCCGCCATGTCGTCCTCGCCGAAACCGGGGGCCATGTGGACGATGCCTGTGCCCTCCTCTGTATTGACGAAGTCCGCAGACAAGACGCGAAAGGCGTTTTCGGTATCAGTAAAGAAGGGAAACAGGGGGCGATAGCTTCGCCCGGCGAGCTCTCGACCCATGAGGCTTCCGACTTCCTCGGCCCCGGCCAGTTCTTTTTCAAGCTTGCCGACGGTGTCGGCACCGAGGACCATACGTCGCCCGTCCGCTTCGAAGATCTTGTATTCGATGTCGTCGCCTACGGCCAGGGCCAGGTTGGAGGGCAGGGTCCACGGCGTCGTCGTCCAGGCGAGCAGGTCCATGGGCTCTTCTTCTGCCCCTTCCGGGATCAGTTCAAAGCGGACGGTGACCGCAGGGTCCTGTCGTTCCCGGTAGGCATCATCGAGCCGGGTTTCTTGAAGTGAGAGAGGGGTCTCGGCCGCCCAGGAGTAGGGCATGACCTTGTAGCCTTCGTAGAGCAGGCCTTTTTCATGCAACTGCTTGACGGCCCAGATCAGACTCTCCATGTAGTCGAGGTCGAGGGTCTTGTAGTCGTTTTCCATATCGACCCAACGAGCGGCCCGTTCGACATAGCGCTCCCATTCCTGCGCATACTTCATCACCGAGCTTCGACAGTGTTCATTGAACTTGTCGATTCCGAATTCCATGATCGAATTCCGCCCCGAGATGCCGAGTTCTTTTTCCGCCTCCATTTCGGCAGGAAGTCCGTGGCAATCCCAGCCCCACCTCCGTTCCACGCGTCGGCCACGGAGGGTCTGGTATCGAGGCACGATGTCCTTGATGTAACTGGTGATCAAGTGACCGTAGTGAGGAAGACCGTTGGCGAAGGGAGGGCCGTCATAGAAGACATACTCGTTGCTTCCGGCCTTGCCGTTTTCCCTGTTCTCGATGGATCGCTCGAAGGTTTCCTGGCTTTTCCAATGGGCGAGGACCCCTCTTTCCATCTCGGGGAAATCGGGTTGGGGATCGACTTTCGGATAATGCTCGGTCTTTTTTGTCACAGTGAAGAGTTCCAGCCTGGAGAACAAGCGGCGCGGATTGGGTCAGGGTCGGGTGCGCCGGATGGGGTAGAAGACCGCGCGAGGATAGCCCCGGCGGGCGCTTTCGTCCCCTGTTGGGGTGGGGCAGAAGCCTGCGTCGATGAGTGGGCTCTTTGGCGTGTCTGGGCGCTATCCCTCTGCGGGTGTATCGACAACGGAAAGCGCCACTGCGGAGGGAAATCCGGCTCGGGCGAGTGCGGCGAGGTCCCGCTCCCGGTTTTCCCGGTTGGGCTCGGTCTGGACTCGGTATGGCCCGATCCGTCGCCTTCGAGCGTAGATGTAGGCGGCTTCCAGCTCGGATTCACCATCGCTGATCTCATCGAGGAGCCTTTCGCAGATTTCGGACTGGATTCCCTTCCGGACCAGCTGACTGTGGACCTGCATACGGGATTGTCCGCGGCGCCGGAGACGCCGGACCAGGGCTCGCCCGTAGGTGTCATCGTTCAGAAGGCCCAGTTCAATACAGCGGTCCACCACCACGTCGATGATGGGCGCCGCGTCCTGCGGTTCGCCTCCGTGGTGCGCGACGCTTCTCCAGGCCCGTCGGTCCAGAACCGCCCTCAGGCCGGCAATGCTGCTGGGGTAGCGGTCGAGGTGACGGGCCGCCGCTCTCTCGAAATCGGCCTCGGAGATGGGCGGAGGGGGCTTTTTCTCTTTGCGACGCCTGCGTTTCGGCTCCGCGTCCAGTTTTTCGTAGACTCGTTCGGCCATGGGCCCTCTCAGACGGGGCGGAAATTCATGGGGGAACGGTAAGATGCAGCCTGGAAGGGTTTTGATCAATGCCTGAGTTGCCGGAAGTCGAGGTCACCCGCCGGTCCCTGCTGCCTTTTCTTGTGGGAAGGCCTGTAGCCCGGGTGAAGACCACCCGGCCCAGCTACGTCTTCGTGACGCCTCCAGATCGGATCCGGAAGGCTTTGCAAGGGCGAACGGTCCAGGACATCGACCGTCTTGGGAAATACCTGCTGCTCCGCCTCGACGATGGAAATTCCTTCGTGATCCACCTGGGGATGACGGGCCAACTCTTTTCAGCCATGGCCACGAGTCCTCGTCTTCTTTCCGCCACGGCCCGTTCGTCGCTTCCGCCCGAGGAGCAGCTTCGTTTCAAGCCGGATCCACACACCCACATGGTGTTCTCTTTTGATGACGAAGGGCCCGATGTCTATTTCCGTGACGTTCGGAAATTCGGGAAGTTGTTCCTTCTTGCCCAAGATGAAGTGCATCCCCGATTGGAGAGATTGGGCCTGGATGCACTGGAGGTCACTGGCGAGCACCTTTTTGCATCCAGTCGAAAGCGGAAGACCCCCATCAAGGCACTCCTGCTCGATCAAGCCGTGGTGGCCGGTGTGGGAAACATCTATGCGGATGAAGCCCTCTTTTTGTCCGGCGTCCGCCCCGGTCGTCGTGCGGCGCGAATCACCCGGGCGGAATCCAAGAGGCTCTCGGATGCGATTCGCCAGGTCCTTCAGCGCTCCATTGAAACCGGTGGGTCCAGTATCAGCGACTATGTGGCGCCGGATGGCCAAGACGGTGCGTACCAGGATGAGCGACACGTCTACGCTCGAAAAGGAGAGCCTTGCAAGCGCTGTGGAGCGGCGATCGTAAGGCGTGTGGTGGCTCAGCGTAGTGCCCACTACTGTCCCCAATGCCAGAAATGAAGAGAAGTCCCATTTTTCCTCAAGGGGTCCATTGACTTGTTGAGCCTCGCTGAAATGCGTCGCGTCGCTGAAGTGATCCAGCAAAGCTGGGTGGGTCATCGGTTGGAGCGTTGTGTCCAGCCCGACGGCGAGCGGGTGGTGCTCTCGCTCTACGGCCGTACGGCGAACGCCGATACATCCGGTCACTCGAGCCAGAAGGCATTCCTTCTTTTGTGTAGTCAGCCCGAGACGGCTCGGGCATCGGAAGTGGATCGCCTCCCGAAGGCTCCCCAGAATCCGCCGGCTTTTGTCAGTTGGTTGCGGGCGCACATGAAAGGGGCGCGTCTGACCTCGTCCTCGTTGATTTCCGAGGATCGTCTCCTGTCCCTTGGCTTCGAAACCCGTGAAGGCGAATATCGTCTGATCCTGGCTCTCTTGGGCGCTCGGACCAACCTCTACGTCATCAACGAAGAGGGACGTGTGGTGGCTTTGTTGCGTCCGGCCAACCAGACTCGTTCGGAGCTCGGGATGGGCGATCTCTTTACTCCCCCGGCCAGTGGCGTGCCCGGCCGCGGGAAGGATCGTTTTGCCGAGGAGTCGGACGAGGGCCTGCTTGTGGCCATTGAAAAGCATTATTCCGATGAGGAATCGGTGGGTGAAGAAACGACCCTGATCCGGAACATGCGACAGACCTTGAAGCGGGAGAGGAAGAATGCCGCGCGACGACTCGAGAAGATTGAAGGCGAGCTGGCCGAAGCCGATGATGCGCCGGAACTTCAACGGCATGGGGATCTTCTGAAAAGCGCTCTTTCCCAGGTGGGGGCAGGCGATACCGAGGTCCGTGTTCACGACTATGAGTCGGGTGGGGAAGTCGTGATCCCGTTGGATCCCAAGCTCGATGCCCGCGAAAACCTGGAGGCCATCTTCAAGAGATACAAGAAGCTCTTACGACGTCTGTCTCGCGCGGGCGGCCAGGTGGACGCAGCCCGTTCTGCGTTGGAGCGCCTGGTCGGATTCGAGGAAGCTCTGGAAGCCATCGCAGGTCCGGACACACCGCTCGACTCAAGCGCACTTGAGGAATTGGCCGCCGAGCCTGAGATGGTGCGCCTTCTAGGGCGCCGGAAGGCCGCTTCAAGAAAGGCCTCTGCATCGAGCCCGCCCAAGGCAGAGATCCCCAAGCGGTTCCGGAAATTCGAGCGACGCTTGCATCCAAGGCGATATCGGAGTCGAGACGGTCTTGAGATCTGGGTCGGTCGTAGCGATCATGGCAATGACGCACTTTCGACGCGAATTGCCCGGGGGTCGGATCTCTTCTTTCATCTTGATGGCGCGCCCGGCAGCCACGTGGTGCTGTGTACGGACGGCCAATCAGACCCGCCTCAGGAATCGATCCTGGATGCGTGTGAGTTGGCGGTCCATTTCTCGAAACAGAAGAATGCCAGCCGTGCGGATGTGCATGTCGTGCCCATCAAGCAGGTGAAGAAGCCCAAGGGCGCCAAACCGGGTCTGGTCTGGGTGACGGGGGGGCGCTCTCTTCATCTGCGCCGAGAGGAGACCCGTCTGGCCCGGCTCCTGGATTCCCAGATCGAGTCCTGACAGGCACACCCGATCCCGGGTTCTCTTCACGACCTCCTGAATCGCATCTGGATGTGCAGAAGGGCGGGGAGGAAGACCAGATTCGAGAAGACCGTCAGGACCATCCCGATGGAGAGGACCATCCCCAGACTTGCTACGCCCTGGTGGGAGGAGAGGGCGAGAGTGCCGAAGCTGATGACCGTAGTCAGCGCACTGTAGAAAACAGCTCGTGCTGTGGTGCTGTCCATCAGATCGCCGCCTTCTTCTCTCAGGGCTTCGGCGCGATGGACCAGGTGAATGCCGCTGTCCACACCGATTCCCAGCATGAGGGGGATGACGATGACATTGGCGAAGTTGAAGGGAATGTCGAGCAGCGCCATGGCGGCCACGGTCGTTACTGAACTGAGCAGGAGCGGCGCCATGACCAGGAGTACTGGGCCGATGCGTCGCCACAGAGCCAGTAGAATCAGCGAGATGATCGAAATGGCGGACAGGAGGGCCTGCTCGAATGAGGATCGGGTGGCTCTTCCGAATCCGACCAGGTTCATCGCCACGCCAGCGGCATTCGGATCGAGGTTCTGGACCTCGTCCGTAAACCGGACAAAGGCGGTTTCGTTGCTGAGGTCTTCCGCGGGGAAGATCTGGATACGGACCTGGCCATCGGATGAGACCATCCGGTCCACCAGGTCCTGAGGCAGATCGTCCAGACTGACCGCCGAGGTCTCCACCGCCGTTCGAAGTCGCTCGATTTGACCGGCGAGTCCAGAGAGGAGGAGTTCATCGAGTTTTTCCAGAGCTGCGTCCGAATCCGGGTCGACTTCCAGTCGATCGAGAAACACATTGATTTCGTCGCGTAGGAGACGAACGCTTTGCCGAAGGTCAGACCCTTCTTCCTCAAGCCACGGTTGGGAGAGGTAGTCGCGAAGTTGCTTCAGCGCAGCCACCTGTTTTTTGAGATCGGCTTCCGGGGCGAGCTCTGATCGCAAGGGCGGAGCATCCATCAGATATCCGAGGTCGGAGAGGATTTCGAGTTTCTCCTCCTGTTCTTCCGGCACGTAGTTGCTCAGGGTCAAGGTATGGGAAACCGTGTCGAGGGAGCGCATCTGGTCGGCCAGTCGGTTGGCGGATTCGAGGTCTCCGGCAACGGAATTGACGAACCATGGAGACAGGGCACCGGATTCCGACAAGAGATCGTTGAAGGTCTGCACGGATTCCGTGGTGGGGTCACGCATTTCGACCACGTTGACGTCGAAGCGCGCCGAGGGGATCTGTGTGAGAGAGAAGATGAAGGCCGCGGCGGCCACGACGATGACTGCGCCGGGATACGAATCGAAGACACGCCACCAGGTCGATCGGAAATGGAGCTCCTTGGACAATTCCGCTTGGGGATCCACGCGAAGCCATCGGCTCAGCAAGGCGGGCATCAGGGTCAGGGTCAGGAAGAAGATGATGAACATGCCCCCTCCCGCGATCAGACCCAATTCTGCGACACCGAGATAGTCGGTGGGGACGAACACGAAAAATCCGATGGCCGTGGTGAAAGTGCAGATGAGAAGAGAGCCTCCCACTTGATTGGCTGCGCTTCGGAGGGCCTCCTCGTGGGCCTTCCCGCTGCGGAGTTGATCCGCATAGGCCATCCCGAGGTGGATTCCGAAATCGACCCCCAATCCGATGAAGAGGATGGCGAAGGACGCGCTGACCAGGGTCAAGTGGCCTACGGTTGCCGCCGCGTAGGCGGCACTCCAGATCAGGCCGGTCAGGAGTGTGACGACTGCAGCCATGACGAGCTTGAAGGAGCGGAGGGCTCGAAAGAGGATCGCGATGACGAAGAAGAAACAGATGACCCCGCCCAGTCCGAGATCCCAGGCGAGTCCGATCATTTCTTCATAGTTGAGGGCGGGGTTTCCGGTAATGCGAACCGTGATGCCCCGCTCTGTATTGAGGTCGAGTTCTTCCGCCTGGGAACGGATCCGGTCGAGAACACGCCCGCCGGCGAGAAAGCTCTGAAAGTCGAGAATCGGATGCACGACGATCACTTGTCGATGGGAGACTTCGACCGCGGAGCCTCGAAGAAGCAGTTCTTCCCAGGACAGGGCCAGTGGGAATTCCGTATACACGGCCACCGTCGCTTCCCCGATGGAGTCCAGGATGACCGCCCACTCTTCAGGTGCGATCAGGGCCTCCTGGCTGTCGGAGCGGGCCTCGTCCAGCCCGGCTTCGACCAGGGATGTCAGACGGTCAAGACTGGGATCCGATTCAAGGGCTGCCAGCAAGGGTTGGAGACGCGCCATTTGATCTGCGAAAGCGTCCAGGTCCTCGGGGCTTCGGTAGAGAAGTCCGTGATTCTCGAAGAAGTCACCGCCGCCCGGAAGGTAGGCTTTCTCGATGTTCTCGGTGTCTTCCCGCAGACGAGCCAGGAGCGCGCCGGCCCCCTCCCTTGCCAGTTCCGGCGTCTTTCCATCAATGACCACCATCAGGGCGTTGTCGAGGTTTGGAAAGATCCGGGCAAAGGCCTCGTGGTTCCGGCGACTGGGCAGGTCTTCGGATACAAGACGCACATTGTCTGAGTTGATACCCAGGAACAAGGCCGCATAGATGGCGGCTCCGACAGTCAGGATTCCACAAAAGAGGATCACCCAACCGGAGTGCGTGCGGGCTCCATCCACCCAGCGCGAGAGTGCGACGGAACGACGGTTTGCGAACCACTGCTTCAAATCGGCGCCCTCTTGACGTTGATCAGGCCGCGCATTCTAGACGAAGGGCAGGCTGATTCCAGACCTGAACCTTGATTTCAAGCTTTCTTTCCCTGGTGTCGCGGGAATTCCTCTGGAATCGCGTACGCAGGTGAAACAGGTTTCACTGTTCTTCAGGGGATTCGGGTTCGGAGTCCTCAAGATAACCGAGTGCGCGCAGGTGCTCGACGATCTCTTCTTCATTGCCCGAAGCCCCCTTGTCGAGACGTTCGATGACGAGATCATCGTAGCTTGCAATGCGTTCAGGTTGCTCCACGCCAACAAAGGAAGCGGGTCCCATCACCATGTCATCCGCGAAGGGAAGACCCAGCCAGGCCAGGATGGAAGGAGCGAGATTGAAGACCGAGATGATTTCTTCAGCCTCACCTTCCTGGATTCCCTTGCCTCTTGCAAAGAGGACACCATCAAGCGCTTCTTGATCTTCGTGCCCGCCCGTCAGGAGCATCATACTGACGTGGGCCTGGAAGCCATGATCCGAAATCACCATGACGAGATCGTCGGGGCCGTACCCCTCGGTGAGCAGGCCGATCAACTGGTCGGTGAACACGTAGTAGTCTTCCAATGCCGCTCGGCCACCCTGCCTTTCGGTGGGAGTGGGTCGAAGTGTTTCCGGATAGGCGCTTGCGGGTTCCAGGTTGCCCCACAGCCAATGTGAAGCCCGGTCGATTCCTGGCATGAAGACCATCATGACATCGGGCGCGAAGTCCTTCTGGATTGCAAGAGCGAGACGCGTGATCTGCTCGTCGCTCTTGTACTGCCCCTCAAGGAGTTCCTTGTTGACCCAGTGAGGCAGCTTTGAATTCTGGCTGAAGGGGTTGGGGATCGTGGTGAGGGGTACCTCCTCTTCCAGGACATCCTGGGCGTTTTGAGTCCAGGATTCCGGATGGATGAGGGCTCCGGAGGAGGGTCGGTTGTCGTTGAATGTATTCTTGATTCCGGTGATCTGTTCGGGGAAGAAGTGATCCGAGACCATGACGCCATTGATCAGCTCGGGTGGGTAGGTGGTCCACCAATTGACGACGGCCACCGACATTCCGGCCTCGGAGATGATGTTCCACAAGGCCGGCGATTTCCGGTCCGTACTGAGGTAGAGCTCGCGGCTCTTCTTCTTGTTGGTCTTGCTTTCGGGGTCGGGTTTTACGAAGGAGATCACGCCGTGATCGTTGGGCTTACGTCCCGTGGCAATGGTGTTCCAGATCCGCGGAGAGTAGAGAGGAAGCACTGAGCGAAGGGGAGCGTACATTCCTTCCTCTGCGAGAGTGGCGAGAGCAGGCAGTCGGCCTTCGGCCATCATGGGGCCCGCAACCCGGGGGCTGGCTCCATCGATTCCGATGAGGAGGACCCGACCAGGAGGTCTTTCGACCTCACCCTGTGTGCATCCCAGTAGCCCCAGCGCCACGATCAAAATCATACGAAAAAACATGCTCAAGAGTCCTCGGTCTAACCGGCCTGGAATTCCAGATGGCCACGCATTGTGTGTCCGTCAGCTTAGCTCGCGCTTTCGCCTCATTCAGGCTGTTTTGGACTGCTTTCGGGCGATGATTCTTTGATTGCTGGTTTTTCGGCCCGTCTGGATACGGAGCGTGTCCACCAGGATCGCCAACGCGAGTAGGAGGGGGTTCTGGTATGAAAAGAAGCGCCAGAACAAGGCGGGCCAACCGCGATCCTTGAAGAAGTTGTGAAAGGAGATGATCCAGGCCGAGGTACTGATCAGACTTTCGTGGGCGAGTATTTCGAAACCATGGATTTCCAGCATATGAGCCAGACGCTCCTGGGAGAAAAGGTTCCAGTGTCGAGGAAAGTGATAGTGGCCCCACCATCGGCCGGCGAAGAGTCGATAGTCAAGGCCCTCCAGATCGGGTGTCTCGATGATGAAGACGCCCTCGTCCTTGAGCAGCGCGTAGACCCGTTCGCAGATCAGGGAGGGGTCGTCTACATGCTCGATCAACTGGAGCATGATGACGGCATCGAACCTCTTCTTCTGGATCTCCTTTTCGGAGAAATCTTCGATCCTTTCCGCATGGGCTTCGAAACCCATCTCCCGACACTGCTGGATGGCGGCTTCATCAAATTCAAGACCCACGGCATTCCACTCCGGGTGTCCGGCCTCCTGGAGGAGTTGGAGCAGGCGTCCGTTACCACAGCCCACATCGAGGATCTGGCGCTCTCCTTCTCCAATGAACTTTCGATAGAACCCGACCTTTCGACTTTCCCAGATCCGTTGGAAGCGGGCCACGAGAGAGTGGGGGGTCTGGGTGAACGAGTAGTAATTGTCCGGATAGATCCGGTCGAGTTCGGAAGTGGCGGGCCTTGGATTCAGGTATTGGTGGCCACACTGTCGACACCGGACAAAAGTGAAGGTATCCGCGGTGGTGTCGTACTCGAAGTCGGTTCCGCTCGCGCAGGGATCACCTTCGTCTGACCCACAGAGGGTGCAGGGGGTGATTTCGAGGAGGAGCGGAGGCGGGTTATTCACGCCCGATGGGCCCGGCGTCTCTGTTTGAGTGGACGGCCACTGGGGGAGAGGGGCGCCTTGTCCACAAACGGGTTTCGATGGGTACGCGATGTTCGTTCAGGTAGTCGATCCTGTCTCGATAGCGCGCAATATAGGAATGCCAGGGAATCGAGGGCCAGAGGTGATGGACCGCATGGTAGTTGTGACAGAGGACCCACGGTGTGAGAAACGGGACGTCGATGATCCGGGTTCCAAGGAAACGGTCGGGGGGAAGTCCAACATGAGGGAGGAAGTTCACGTACCAGTCCATGATGACCTTGGCGATGACCAGAGGGAGCAGCCAGAGCCAGAAAAGATCCATGAAGAAGCCTTGCCAGAGGGAGACGATGAACAAGACTCCGATGGCGATGAGGAGTGTGGTATCCGAGAATCGCATGGCTCGGGACCGGGGGTCTTCGGAGAGCATCTTCTTTGCGTATGCGATAGCGCGAAAGTAACGCATCGGGAGTTGCCAGAAAGGTCCCGACGAATAGACCTGATTCGGGTCCTTGTCGGCTTCGTTGAGGTATTTGTGGTGATCGAGGTGAACGAATCTCTGCATGAAGTAGGGGGTCATATACGGAAACATGCCCATGATCCCCGCCGCATTGTTGATCGATCGGCGATTCGAGATGGTTCCATGGGCGGCTTCATGCCAGATCGTGAAGGCCAGGTGGATGGCGACCACGCCCAGGCTGACGTGCAGCCACAGAGGCAGCGGAAAGAGCCAGTACAAGGCGAAGTTTCCCCAGAAGAGGGTCCATTGCAGGCCGAGGAGCCCCAGGGTGCGATGATCGAGTTTGAGCGCAGTTTCGGCCATTCGACCTCATTTTCATCTTGGCATCGTACGAGCGGCGGAGCAGATACGATAACTTTAGGAAGAGCGAGGGCTTGCGTCAATTTGGCGAAAGCGCCGGTCGGGCGGAGAGGCTTCTCATCCTGCTTTTCGTCGGTTGGCGGTCGTCGCTTGAGGAGTTGATTCCGATTTCATGCGAAACCCTGCCTTCATCCCGCCTTGTATCGCATTCATCCTGACGCTCCTTTTGCAACTGCCTTTCTTTGATCTGTGGTTCAGTTTCATGGACGAAGGACATATGCTGCAGTTTGCCGACATTGCGCGAAAGGGTGGCGAGTTCTACCGCGATGCCACCTTCTATCCCCTCCCGGGCGCTTTTCATTTCCTGAGTCTGGTTTTCGATGTTTTCGGACCGTCGATCCGGATTTCACGATGGGTGGTGGCGCTCGAGTTCGCAGCCTTTGCGACTCTGGCTTTCCTGGTGTTGCGAAGAGCTACCGCGTCTCAATCCTGGGCCTGGCTTGGGGTATTCGCGATATGGCTCTATCGCGTCTGGAGTTTTCCGCATTGGCAGATGTACAGCTATTCAACCACGAGCCTGCTCGTTCTGCTCATGGCCATCTGGGTTCTCCTCCTCTATCTGGGAAAGAGGGACCTTCGACTCCTTGGCTTGGCGGGTTTCCTGTATGGAGTGGGAGTTCTTTGCAAGCAGGACTATGGGGCCGCAGCGGGACTCGCCATGGGGTTCACGCTCTGGATCTTCCTGGCGACCGAAAGAACCGAATCACGCGCCTCCGTTTTTCAGTCGATCCTGGTCTTCCTTCTTCCCGCTGCAGCAGTGGGAGCGGCTACCGGTCTCTATTATTGGCAGGCGGGTGTGCTGGAAGATCTGCTTCGCTTCACGGTTTTCAACCACTTCGAAGGCATGGGGTCATACGAATACACGGAGTTTCCGGATCTGTTCCCTCTGTTTGGCCGTGATGCAGGCAATCGGACCATGCACTCGGTGGTCAATCATCTTCCCGCCATCATCTTCACCAACGACTGGCAGCAGGCTCGCTCCCACTTCCTCTTTACCGATACGGGTCTCTATGACTTCCTGATCAAACTCTATTTCTATGGTCCGCAGCTTCTCTTGATCGGATCGGGTTTGAAGTTGTGGATTCGAAGAGGCCGATTTTCAGGTCAGGGCGACCCGGTCTTGCGCCAGCGGATCCTGGCTGAGTTCATCGTTTTCGCTTTTGGAAGTACGTTGATCCTGTTGGTCTGGTTGAACCGACCGCAGGACTATGTGCATCTGGCCGTTCTCTATTGGCCGCTGATCCTGCTTGCGGTCATCCACGCCCACGATCTGCTCTCCGGCCATCGACGCCGGAAGTGGGTTGCGCTGGCTCTTGTTCTTGTCCCTGCGCTGGCCCTGGTGGGCTACTCGGGTCGCCTTCTCCATCGATTCCACTCGGCGCACAACACCTATCTCGAGGGAGAGCGAGCGGGCGTCTACGTCAAACCTGAAGAGGCCGTGATGCTGGATGAAATGGTCGCTCACATGCGGGAAAACAGTGAACCCGATGAAGCGGTGGCGGTGGTCCCGTATTTTCCCATGGCCCATTTCCTGGCGGATCGCATGGGTCCACATCGCTCCGCCTACATCGTCTGGCCTTTCCCTGAAATACCCGATCGGGATCAAGCCATCGTCGATGCCATGGAGGAGAAGCAGGTCGATCTGGTCATCTACAACTTCACGCAGTTCTACAGTTTTGACCCGGTCTGGGAGCATGCTCCTGTACTTTTCGACTACCTGGTCGACAATTTCGAACTGGAACGCGTATTCAGCACCATGACCTGGGTTCAGCCCCCGGCCGCGTTACGTCGAGAAGTGGATGATGGGAGGCCGGTGGGGATCCCGCTCATGGCCGACGACCTCCAGAGCCTTCCTCTCTGGATTGAAGAGCCAGGCTCTCCGCCCCGTCCGGTTCCGCCCGAGGTCCGATCCGTTTATCTGGAGGAGAGGGCGTGGCCTTTCCGTCGCGTCATGGCACTCCGGCCCTCGTCGGCGGGACGCAAGACCGTACTTTCCGTCCCGTTGGAAATTCCTGAAGAAGGGGCTCGCTTGGAGACTGCCATTGCGGTTCATCCGCAGTGGTGGTCCCGGATTCCGCCGACCTGGATTGAATTCGATTTGAGTTTGAGGGCGGGGGATCAAGTCGTGGACCTTCACCGCCAGAGGTTGAAGCCGTCCGCTCGCTTCGAGGACCGGGCCTGGTTTGACCTCGATGTCGACCTTTCGGCCTGGGCCGGTCAATCGGTTGTGCTTGAATTCGCGAATCAGTCCGAATCCGCCCACGGGGAGACGCGATGGATGGCCGGCTGGGAGATGCCGAGACTCTTGCCTGCCCGAGAGCCAGCGGAGCCCGATCCAGCGCAGGCGGTTGGATCCCCGTGAATCTCCGGTTTGCTCGTCTCTTCGTGACTGTGGCAGACTCGCAAAACCGTGCCTGACGAGAGCCCGCCGCGCTGTTTGATTTGTGCCGCCGAGAATCCAGATCGGCGCTACTCGATTACCCGTTTCGAGGTCCTTTGCTGCCGGCAGTGCGAACAGATCTTCCTGCACCCTTTGCTGGAACCGGATGAAGTCCGGGAGCTCTTCGCCTCGCTCTACTCCGTGGGTGAAGGTTCGGTTCCGGAGTTGAAGGACTATTACAGCTATTGCTTTGATGATGAGCCGGAAAACCCATTGGTCCAACAGTACGAAGCATGGCTCGATCAGGTTGAGGCCGTCAGACCCCCGGGCCGGTTGTTGGACATCGGTTGCGGGACTGGACTCTTCTTGTCCGTGGCCCGACGTCGAGGCTGGGAGCCTTTCGGTATCGATGAGAGTCGTGAAGCCACCGCGCATGCGCGAGATCATTTTGGACTGGACCCGTGGGTGGGTGAATTCGAGTCCTTCGTCGACAGTGCGGAAACATTCGATCTGGTGACGGGTTGGGACATCATCGAACACAGTCGGGACCCGGTGGGTCTTATGCGCAGTGCCCAGTCTCGCCTTACGCCAGAGGGAGTCGTGGCTCTTTCCACGCCGAATCAGCGGAGCATTCTCGATCTGGTGGGGGGGATGCTCTACCACTTGAGTGGTCAGCGACTGACCCAACCCCTGGAAAAATTCTATATCGAGCAGCACTTCCTCTATTTTACTCCGGACACTTTGCGCCAATGTCTGCAAAAGGCCGGCCTTGAGGTCTTCAGTGAGAAGCAGGAGCGTACGGATCTGCGACGGCTGACACTCTCGCTTCCGGTTCGGATCGTCCTGGAATCCCTTTTCCTGGCAGGCCGGATCCTGGGTCGTCAGAACCGCTTATTCGCTCTGGCTCGGAAGATTTGATCCGGGTTCGCCTGCTTTCGTGCCTTGCGTAAGGTAAATCGAGGTCAGGCTTGATAAGATGGAGTCCTCTGCCGCGTGGCAGGGTGTCTTCTTCTTCATTTCGTTCAACCAATCAGGTAGATACGCTTGACGGCCTCTTCTCGGCTCAGTGAACGAATCCTCGTAATTCTCCCCACCTACAACGAGGCGGAGAATGTGACGGGCCTGACCCGGCTCGTTTTGCAGCAGGATGAGCGAATCGACGTGCTTGTGGTGGATGATGGAAGCCCCGATGGCACGGGGGAGCGGGTCGAGGAGTTGAGGGCGGATGAGCCTCGTGTGCACTTGATCCGCCGGCCGGGAAAATTGGGGCTGGGCACCGCCTATCTGGCCGGATTCCGATTTGGTCTGGATGAAGGTTACTCGCTGGTCTTCACGATGGATTGCGATTTCAGCCATAACCCTCGCTACCTGTCCCAGATGATCGAAAAACTCCGCGATTGCGATCTGGTGGTGGGATCCCGTTATGTGAAGGGAGGGGGCATCGAGAACTGGCCGTGGTATCGCCTGCTTCTCTCCCGATTCGCCAATTTCTATGCGCGCACACTGCTTCGGCTTGAACTTCGTGACTGCACCGCGGGGTTCAGGGGCTATCGCCGTGAGGTTCTCGAGGGCGTCGACCCCTTTGATGTGCGTTCTTCCGGCTATTCGTTTCTCGAGGAAATGGCGTGGAAGGTTTCTCGGGCGGGTTTTTCCATTGCCGAGGTGCCTATCGTGTTCGAACAGCGCCAGGCCGGTTCGTCCAAGATCGAGTCTCGCGAAATCTATCTGGCTGCATGGAAGGTGCTGATTACGGCGTTACGCCGGTAGTCGTTCTTGCTGAACCGCAGGCGAAGAGTGAAGAGAATCGATCTGGCCCCTTCTCCTATGAGTCATTCAAGCGGCTCGTGCTCGACGACCACCTTGATACTGTCAGGCCCCTGAGCGATTTCGAACGCTTCGCTCAGCTGGTCGGCTGGCAGATGGTGGGTGATGAGCCGGGGCAGTTCCCTGGAAAGCCCTGGATCGTTTTTCAGCAGAGCCAGGGCTTGCTTGAAATCCCCGCAGCGGGATGTGCTGAGTTCCAGGTTCCGCTGAGCCAGCGCTTGCAGCAATGGTCCATCCGAAGCCGAAATGCCATTGACCTCGATGCGCCCTCGAGCCCGGACGAGACCCTCTTCCTGGCTCGGCCAGGGACGAAGAGCCCGGTCGACGCCTGCTGCATGATCCACCACCGCGAGATCTGCGGCCGGAAGCTCGGGTCGTTGACGAGCCAGTGCAGATCGCGCTCGGTCGGGATCCTTTTCCTGCACGCAATCCATGGATTCATCGACCCATTCGGGTACCGGTTCCTGACTCTGCCAGAGCACAATGGGGCGCGTCGAACTTCCAAAACACAGTCGTCCGTAGGATTGGGGAGCCGTTGATTGGAAAGTGCCCAGTTCAATTTCATCCACTACGGCTTCGGTCAGGTGGTCGAGTTCCGCGGCACGTTGCCCGTGTGTCGATTTGAGGTGGACTTCCTTGTCCGCCAGCGCAACGGCGAGTTCCAGGCCTTGGGGGTTTCCCGTCGTATCGACGACGATGTCGGCGATGGGTTGCGTGATGGGCGGTTTGGGAGGAGGGGTCGCCTCGTCCGCACCGAGGGCGCGCGCCATCCGTTGAAGGTTCTCATGATGGGAAAGGCCGATCAAGCGAAATGAGAGATCCTGGCGTCGCCGTTCCGCCGCCAGGGCTGCGACGGTGAGTAGGCCCAGCCTTCGCGTTCCGAGTACAGCGATGCTTCTGGGCTCTCGAGGAAGGATCGTGCGGGCGGCGTGGAGCGCGGCGGCGAAGGGTTCCATCAAGACTGCAGTGGCGTCGCTGAGCTGTGCAGGCACTTCGAAAATGCCCTTCCGGGGCGCGAGCAAGAAGGGGCCAAATCCACCGGGCAGGTCGTGAATGCCTAGAACCCTTCTTTGTGGGCAATGGGTGGGGAGGCCGTGGTCGCAATACGCACACTCGACTTGATCCTGTCCCAAGGAGCGGTGAGAAGCATTGATCTCGGCCACAAAGCGGCGGTTGGCCTGATCTACGGCGAGCACTTCATGGCCGATGATCTGCGGAAGCGGAAAGGGGAGGAACCGCCGGGCGAGATCCGTTGAGCATACGCCGCAACTGCGGGCGCGGAGAAGGACGTAGCCTTTTCCGAAGGAAAGATGGAGCTTGTCGTTGCGGAAGACACGCCATCCCGCCTCGGAGCTGCCCTCCAGGCGGTAGAGCCTGGTTTCGAAAGATCCGTCGGACCGGTACTCCATGGCTTCGAATCCGACCGGGTCGGGATGATGGCTCACCCCCGTGTGGGTCCCTTTGTTGATCAGGGCCTCGCCCCCCCGGACTGAGCCTGTATGCGGGCGTCTCGATAGACCGCGGCAAAACCTCTCAGGTCGCCACCGTGATTTCTCACGTTTCCGCGAAGCCGGGTTTCGAATTCAAGATCGACTTCCTGACCCGCCCATCTCCTGAGGTCGAGGTCGAAGCGTGAGAAGGGCTGTTGCCGAATGGCATTCTGCTTCGGCATGACGCGTGTCTCTTCTTCCAGGATGAGAGTTCTCTTGTGGTCGGCTTCGATGGAGATGGAGAAATCGAGCACGGTTCCAGGTTCGACCCAGGAGGGTTTCCGGTAACCGATTTCCAGGGAAAGGAGGCTGTAGTCTTNCGGCACGCGGATGCGGCATCGAGTCGAGATTCCACTGGATGAAATCGGCTCCAGCGGATGGGATTTGTGATAGAGGGCNGAAAAGAGAAGGTGGTTCCTGACCTCCGACATTCCGGACTCCGACCGACAATCCATCAAGGCGTTNGTGAAAGCGGTTTCCTCTTCAGGCACGTCTCTTTTCTGGTACACGATGAAGTTTTCATCGTTTCCGATGAAATCTCGTTCGTAGTGGGTGATGACATGGTTNGAGAGGATGGGTGCGTATTCCAGCAGCCCAACCCGGTCAGAAAAGAAGTTGTCGAATCGGGTCATGACCATTTCGACGTCCTGGGTCCGGCTTTGATCGACGACACCGCGGCCCTGGTCGGCCGCGATGTGATGTTCATANAGGTTGTACCATTGGCTCGGTACGCTGCGGTCGGCGAGGAAGTTCAGCATGGTCAAGTCGGGAATGGTCAGGACCGCGTCGCCCGGCTGGCTTCCTTCCGTGATGGCTCTCACCTGGAATTCAATGTGACGNGCTTCCTGGAGGCTCACCTTNACGCCCGCCCGCTTCATTTCGAGCGNAGTGTCCAGTCTCCCGAGGAGGCCGCTGTACCAGTACACGGCAATGCTTCCGTAGACCAGAGCCAGGCTTGCAGCCATNAGCAGGGATGTGCGCCGTATCCAGATCCTCTCCGGGCCGAGCGAACGCAGTGTGAGCCAGAGAGTCAAAGGCGCACAGATGATGATGGGTTGGTAGACGTTGACCAGGTGGTTGAAATCTGCGCGAGGGAAAACGCCGAGAAAGACGGATCCGCTCACAGCAAAACAGGCAAAAAAGGCTGAATGGATCCGTCCTTCCTTCCGGAAGCTTCTGGCCAGGGAAAGAAGAAGTCCCAGAAGGATGATGCCGGGCGCAATCCAGTAGAGCAGGACATGAAGTCGCTCGGCGAGACGACCGGATTGCAGGAGCGGNAGACTGGGTGTGTTCAGTTTGGCGAAGGAGAGATAGGTGAGGCGGGCTTCGGCCGTGTTGTAGAGATCCGGTGTCCATAGATTCGAGAAAGCCGCGTAGGGGATATCGTGCCGGCCTGCGAATTCGAAAGGATGGACGACGAGGCTCAACCAGGCTTCTTCGACTGCGCCGTGNAAGAGGAAGTAGAAAAGGAAGGGAAGGCCGGCTGCCACCATCGAGAGGGTGACCAGACCGATCTCTCGTGCGAATTCCGGGTAGGTTCTCGACGCGNATTCCGGACTTTCCAGTTTCATGACGAGATAGCCCAGTGCGGCGCCCAGGGTCGCGAAGACGCCGTAGTTCTGTTTGAAACAGATGGCGAGTCCAAGAAGGATCCCGGTGAGGACGAGGTCCCGGCTGCGCGCTGACCTCTGCCAGGCCAGAAGGCGTTCCAAGGCCATCAGGATGAGGAGGACGGCGACAGGAGAGTAGAATGCGAAGGTCCAGGTCGGAAAAGCCCAGACCGAAAAGAGAAGCAAGGAGAGGACCGTTGCAAATCCATAACGGCGNCCGGCCAAAGGGGAAACGATTCGGTACCCGGTCAAACCCAGGCCCAGAAACACAGCGAGCATCAGCATCCGGGATACAAAGACACTGGCCCCGAAGGCCTTGAAGGTTCCGGCCAGCAAGAACCACATGCCCGGAGCCACGAAGGAGTCCATGTCCCGATAGATGACGTGACCCTGCAGCAGATCCAGGCCCTGCTGCAGCATGTAGCCTTCATCGGCCAGATTGATTCCGCGAATGCAAAGGGGAAAGCCAAACGCGAGAATCAGGGCCGTCAGTCCCAGATAGAGCCAGACGGGATCATCTCGATTTTCGGCCCGCGGATTGGATTCAGACACTCTGCCAGTATATGAGCGCGCTCTCCCGGCTACAAGCCACCTGGCCGCTATCTCTTTCTGCGCATACCCAGCCATTGGGAATCGCCCGACTTGATGACTTCCACCGTCTGAAAGCCCTGGGCGAGGTAGTTGTGGACGCGAGGGTAGATTTCACTGAGCGTCGGGAATTCCGGATAAATCCTCGGATTGATGACGGCGCAGCGGATGCTCGCTTGTTCGGCTCGACGGATGATCATGGGTCCATCCACCGCCCCGGGAATGGCGAGGTCGAAGGGAGACGGATTGGGTCGGTTGGCCAGGAAGTAGAGGATGGGGATATCCGGTAGAACNAGGATGGGTTCACCGGGGCGCGCACATCGGTCCAGATATTCGACNGCNCCCGTAATGAGGGCGTCGCTTCGAGGCGANACATAGAGACCTCGGGCTCGGTTCACTTCGAGGGCTTCGGAGTTCCATCGCATGACGGCCGCGGTGGAAACCGCCCCCGCCCCCAAGGCGATCAGGGCCAGGAGGCCCACCGTGGTGCGCCACGTCAGGGCGATCGCTGACAGAGAGCGCGACATCAAGGCGCTCTCGATCCGGTCACCACAGAATCCGAGGAGGAGGAGNATGGGAACCGTCACGAAAGCAAGNTGGGACCAGATGGCTGAAGGAAAGATTCCAAGAGAGAAGACCACGGCAAAGAGGACCGTGGAGCGACTGGCTCTTCGTCTNTCCGGATCTGGGTTGCGGNCGNTGAAGACCAGGAAGAAGANCGACAGCGCCATGGCGAGCATGGGAATGCCATAACTCGCTCGTATGGAAGCCGAGCGCACCCAGGGCGTGACGCGAATGCCCGCGAAGGTCTCGCCCTGCAGCAACGCATTGAAAAGCGTGGGCGGCGTGTAGAGGAAGAGGAATCGTCCGTCATCACTGGGATGGGGTCCCAGTAGAGGGGGGATTGGATTGTTGAAGTTCTCGAACTGGGATTGGAAGATGGAGAGGATCGTTGAATCGATGAGTGCCGGAAGAGTGCCTTCGAATGTGAAGTAGAGGACCACCGCCAAGGTCAGGGACGCCCCTGAGGCGGCAATGGGGAAAAAGACTTGAGTCCAGCTGCGTTCTTGGAGGATCGAGTCCTTCCGGNTCCATACCAGGGCGAGAAAAAGGGAGATGAAGATCAGTCCNCCGAAATTCTGTTTGGTCAGTCCTGCNGCGGCNACGAAGAGTCCGAGGAGCAAGGCTTCTCGCGTTCTTCCTGTCTCCAGATATCGAAGAAGGAACCAGAGGCCGAGAAGTCCGAATGCAATGGCCACCGTCGAGTAGTTGAACATCGATAGCACGGGGAAGGCCATGGCGATGAAGACCAGATGGAGGAATGGGGCCAGTGAGGCCCAGCGCGTTGACATGAANTGACGCCCGATTTGAAAGAGCGCGACGACAGTGACGATATTGACGGCGACGGCCGCCCAGCGCGTGACGAGGACTTCACGTCCGAACANTCCAAGGAGAGTGCTCGCGATCAGGTAGATGCCGGGNAAGATTCCGGTGTGGAGGTCNGTGTACAGGTGACGTCCATTGAGCATGGCGTCCGCGGTGGTGAGCAGGTGACCTTCGTCCATGGCCACGATACTTCGATCAAAGAGCGGCATCTGTACGAGAAGGGCCAGGAGTGCCCAGAGTGAGGGCCAGCCCCATCCTGAGACGAGAGCGTCGTCCTTCGAGTGGATCTGAAGCGTCTCAGCCATTCCGTGCAGTTTTACCGCCTCATCTCCCGAGGTGCTACTTTTCTTTTTCAGGCTTCTTGATTGGCGACGGGCCATGAGTCGAAAACCGAAGGTCTTCTCCGATGTTCTTCCAATGGCGCTCTTTTCTGGCTGGAATCCTTGTAGGCGCTCTCCTCGTGTCTGGCCTCGTCCTCTACAGGTCCTCTTTGGATGGAGAGCTGCGCTTTCCTGAATTGGTGGAAACAGGCAAGCCCTCTTTGGGGGGCGCCCCTGAAGCCCGCCCCCTGCGGGCCCGGTTTGAAGAAGGAGGCCCCGGCCTTTCCGNAAGGGTGGCNCCGGAAGAAGGTCCGACCGGGCCGCGGGCCGCTCTTCTCGAGTCACAGTCCAGTCCTGTCGTCGAGACGGTCGAAGCCCTGGAGGAAAAGCCTCCTGATTCNAAACCGGACTCGGGTGAGAAATGGTTTGATGCGAACACGCTTCTTGCCCTGGGTGTTCGGGAGGATGAAATCAAACGTATCGAAGAGGTCTGGCAGGAATATTTCATGTACCGGATCCGGATTGAAAATGAGCGATCCCGGAACGAGGANAAATGGAAAGAGGCCGCTCAACTGAATATCATGAATGCGACTCAGGCCCGAGAGGCCCTGGGTGATGAGAGCTTTGACGCGATGCTCTATGCCGCTGGCGAGCGAAACCGTGTCTTCTTTTCCCAGCTACTTGATGATTCNCCGGGAATGTCGGCCGGTCTCATGCCCGGCGACGAATTGATCTCATACGACGGACAAAGGATCTTCCGACCCTCTGAGATCAAGCGGCTGACTTCCCAAGGCGACCGGGGCGAGTGGGTGGAGGTCCAGGTCCAGCGTGAAGGTGAGCCCCGACGTTTTTTCGTCCTTCGCGGCCCTATTGGAGCGCAGCTGGACTTCAGGTCTCGCCCGCCCCATGAACTTCCTTGATGGAAAGGGGAAGTCCTTCATCGGGGAATAGGCTGCGGCCGTCTTTTCGGGCGACCAGGAAGCAGTGTCCACCCCAGTTCGAGCCGAAAGGTCTATGAAGCAGGGTTTCCAGACCGATGAAAAGTGGTGAAATGCGGTCCAGGGGTCGCCACGCCAGAGGCAGAAGCTCCCATGCGAAATACATCCAGTTGAATTTTTCGCCTCGCAGGAACTCCAACTGATGTCGCTCGAAGGCATGCTTCAGGTCTTCGAAGCGGAACCGATTCAGGACCTCGTCGTCGTCCCAACTCGGTTCGATCCTTCGGGCGAGTCGCATCAAGGGACTGTCGTCGATGGTCTCGATGACAAAGAGAAGACCACCCGGAACCAGAAGTCGGTGCACCTCATCGAGAACGGCATCGAGATCGTTTGCATGATGGAGGACGTGCGAGATGTAGATCATCTCGAACGAAGCGTCCCTGAACGGAATCGATTCCCCTACCGCCGCGGCGGTCGCAGCGATTCCAGAGGCCCGATGGGCCCGCTCGATCGAAGGCTCGATTCCGGTGACCCGACCTCCGTAGCGGACCAATCGCTTCAGGTTGTCACCTTGTCCGCAGCCGATATCGAGGACGCGAAAGCCCGGCCTTGAGGCGGCAATCCTCTTTTCGACCGCTCGGTATCGGAACACGCGCTCCTTCATGTCTTCTGCCCGGCTCCTGTCTTTTTGTGTTCGTCGAGATTGCGCGGTCGTCGGCACACGGCCATCAGGTCGAGGCAATCATCTTGTGCGGCTGAGATGGGAAAGTCAGAAAGGTCTACATCCGGAAATCCCTGATCCTGTTTGATGCCGCGACGTACGACCACCGCCAACGCGGCAAAAAGTCGATCGATAAGCCAACGCGGAAGTCGTCTTCGAAGGCCCAGCGGATCGATCCGGACGAGTGACCGGATCCGTGCAAGGCGGGCGTCGTAGTAGGCTTTGGGTTCTTCGGTGGCGAAGACGCCCAGCATTTCGACTTCTTCAAAGTGGGGTTCAAGCAGGTGGGTCAATTCTTCGGCTGTGTATTCCCGCAGATGAAAGGGGTTTTCACCGTCCGATTCCTTGAGATTGGGTGTCGTCAGCAGGGCCGTCCCACCGGATTTCATGGCTCTTGCGATGCTCGACAGGTAGGGGTTCGGGTCC
>NZGT01000106.1 GCA_002691025.1 Spirochaeta sp.
GTCTCCGGGTCTGGCTTCGAATTCGACTCCGCATGCGGTCAAGAAGTAGAGCCCCAACAAGGGGATGAGGACAGGAAGACGTTCGATGAGCTTTTTCATTTTCAATCTCCGGTTTTGTCTCCCGGAACTCGATCTCAAGCGGTTCTTCCTACCTGAGCTACCCCTCAAAGGTCGATTTCGAGCTCCCGGAACCTGTTTTTGTCGATCAAATGTGTAGTCGCCGCCCTGGGTGAAATCGGATCACGAAAGAGCCTTGTTTTCAGGTAGGCCGGAATTCGCGATTTGGGTGGCCTTTGGATACCGTGGGTCGATATGACGGATCACAGTTACAGCACGGCGCGAGAGACAGCCTCGCTGATTGCCTCGGGGAAGGTTTCGAGCCGCGAACTGCTGGAGGCGGCTCTGGCCCGGGTGGATCTTCTGGACGGTCCGGTGAACGCCGTGGTGGCTCTCGATGCCGAGCGAGCTTTGAAGGCGGCCGATGTGGCGGATCAGGCCGTGGCGCGCGGGGACGAACTCGGGCCTCTGCACGGAGTGCCCATCACGATCAAGGACAGTTTCCAGACAGAAGGCCTCGTGACGACCTCAGGCGCGCCGGAGCTGAGGGACTTTGTTCCGGAGCGGGACGCTGACCCGGTGGCTCGCTACAAAGCGGCGGGTGCCATCGTCTATGGAAAGACCAACCTGCCCATCTGGGCGGCTGATATCCAGTCCTACAACAAGGTGTACGGGACCACGTCGAACCCCTTTGACACGGACTGCACGCCCGGTGGCTCTTCTGGGGGGTCGGCCGCGGCTCTGGCGGCCGGTTATACCCCGCTTGAGTTGGGTTCGGATATCGCGGGCTCGATTCGGATTCCCTGTCACTGGTCGGGCGTGTGTGGTCACAAACCGAGCTATGGGATCGTTTCGTCGCTCGGGCAGATTCCGGGGATGCCGGGCACGCTGAGCCAGGCCGATATTGCTGTAGCGGGCCCCATGGCGAGAGACGTGGATGATCTGGAGATGGCTCTCGACATTCTCGCTGGCCCCGATGAGTGGAATCGAAAGGCATACTCCCTTTCGCTGCCTCCGGCGAGACATCAGGAGATCAGCGACTTCCGGGTGGCCGTGTGGATCGATGAAGAGACGGCCCCTGTGAGTGCGGCCTACCGCGCGCTCCTGTTGAAGGCGGCGGCCACGTTCGAAGAAGCAGGAGCCCAGGTCGATTATGAGGCTCGACCTGATTTTGCCTTTGAGAAGGCCGCGGATACGTTCACGCACCTTCTCTCAGCGGCTGAAGCGGGCACATGGACACTGGCAGAAATCGAAGAGCAGGCGGCGAGAGGGGAAAAGCCACAGGGCGAGTTTGGAATCTGGCACGCTTCCATGCGCCATCGCGAATGGTTGAGTTGGCATGAAAGACGACTTCAGCAGAGACGTCGATGGCAGGAATTCTTCCATCGCTTTGATTTGATTCTGCTGCCTGTGACTCTGACCGACGCCATTCGTCACGACCACTCGACTCCTTTTACGTCCAGGGAAATCGAGGTGGATGGGCAGTCACGTCTTTATTCGGATCAATTCAAGTGGATGGGACTCACAGGCGTTTCGTGGCTGCCCGCCACTGTAGTTCCCATCGGGCAGATCGGAGCAAAGCCGGTGGGCGTACAATTGGCGGGACCGTTCCTGGAAGATCGGACGACTCTGGCGGCGGGACGGTTCGTGCAGGATTCTCTTGGAGGCTTCCAGAGGCCCGAAGGATACTGATCCGGCTCGTTATGAAGCGATGTTGCTCCCGCGCGGATCGGCTATTCAAGTATGGCTTTGGCAGTTGTAGATCAAGACCATGATGTTCTCGCTGAAGTTCTCATGCTCCGGGCACGCGCTTCCACCCGGTTCTTTTTCGCACTGCACCCGCATCCATTCTTCCGATGATTCCTTGCATTCTGTGACGTCGGCCGGGCAGCTGACCATGATGGGCAGGAAAGTCAGTGCGATCAATAGAGGCTTCATGGATTCCCTTTTTCCTGGGGCATTTTCCGCCCTTTTCTTTTCTCGACGCGGGTGTGAATTCCTGAATCGCACCGTGGGCATTGGGCGATAAGCCCCGATGATACTGAGAGATCGTATCTTTCTCCTATATAATGTCGCGATGGTTGAAATTAATCTGTGGTACCGGGTCTTTGTGCTGTCAGCTCTTGTTGTTGCCTGTGGTGTCCTGGGCGTCGGTTGCGGCAACAGTGATGATCCGCCGTCGCCTCCGACTCTGGAGATTGCGGAGGGACCGGTGGATAGCCCGGAGCCGCTTGGGTCTGCGGCCGAGGTCGACCTGACGGTGTCCGTCACCAGTTCGAAGGCGGGCGATTTGACGTACGCGTGGTCGAGCGATTGTTCTTCGCTTCCCAGCAACGGCACCTTCAGCGATGCGGCATCTCAATCTCCTGTGTGGACGGCGCCGGAAAATATTTCAGGTGAAACCCAGCTCTGTACCGTGAGTGTACGAGTCAGCAATGGGGATGATCTGGAAGCGACGAGTACGTCTACCCAGAGCGTGGCTTCTGTTCCCCACACCCTGACTTTTACGGACGGCCCGGTGGACAGTCCTGAGCCTCTGGCCTCTTCGGGTGACATGGCTCTTAGTGTGTCGGCGACCGATTCATGGGGGCGTACCCTGAGTTATCTCTGGTCGAGTGAATGTCCTGCGCTGCCTGCCAACGGCACATTCAGCGACGAGACATCTTCCTCGCCCATATGGACGGCCCCCGAGAATCTTTCCGGTGAGGACGAGGTGTGTACGATCCAGATCCAGGTCAGCGATGGCGAGGGGCTTGAGGAAACGAACTCATCGACCCACGTGGTGGCGGTCGCACCCATCATTCCCGAGCCGGCTGATGAGATTGCATTCATGTACAACGACCCGGTGGTCCGGACCATCGAACTCGAGATGACGCCCGAGCGCCTGGCTTTCCTGGATGCGCAACCGGCGGCCGAAGAGTATGTGGAAGGTTCCATCATCATCGACGGTGTCCGGTATGACGGGGTGGGGATCCGGTACAAAGGCTCGGTGGGGGCCTTTGCTTTCTGTACCGACAGTCTGAACCCCCTGGATCCAAGTGGCGCCAAGACGTGTCCCAAGCTTTCCATGAAGGTCAAGTTCAATGAATTTGAACCGGGTCAGCGCTTCTATGGAGTGAAGCGTCTGCAGTTTCATGCCATGAATATGGACCCGGGGATGCTGGTGGAACGGATGTCATACAAGCTCTTCCGCGAGATGGGCGTTGTGGCGCCTCGGACCGCCTATATCCGACTGGTGATCAATGGTGAATTCGTCGGGATTCATCTCCTTGTGGAGCAAATCGATGGCCAATTGGTTCGCTCCCGTTTTTCAGAAGGCGGCAAAGGGAACCTCTACAAGGAGGCCTGGCCCATCACGGATTCGGCTGACTTCTACCTGGCTTCCCTGCGCACGAATCGGGATGAAGACCCCTCTGCGGAAAGAATGGTGGGTTTCTATCAGGACCTCGAGGCCGATGCTGACAGCGCGATTCTGAAATGGCTCGATATCGACTACACGATGGCCTACTTCGCCGTCGACCGAGCCATCAAGCACGATGATGGTGTTCAGCACTTCTACTGTTACGGCGGAAGTGCCGAGCTTTGTCGGAACCACAACTTTTTCTGGTACGAAGAAGAAGAAGCAGATCGTCACTGGTTGATTCCCTGGGATATGGACAATGCAGCCTTCGGGAATCTCTTCAACTTTGTAGCGGTACCCGGCGACTGGCGCGATGAGAACCCGAGTTGCGTTCCCGAGGCAGGCTTGATCCCGTTCCTGCCGCCTGCCATCAGTCCGGCTTGCGATCCTCTCATCCATGCGTTGGCTGGCTATCCGGATCTGTACCGGGAAAAACAGCAGGAGTTGTTGGATGGGTACTTCTCCCAGGCCGTGGTGGAGTCATGGGTGGACGAATGGGCCGATCTGATTCGCGCTGAAGTCGCATCGGCTCATGCGTATGAAGCGGTTCATGTGGCGCCGGCACAATGGGAAGCACAAATCGCGGACTTCAAGCTCTCCCTTTCGAGAGCGAGAGAGGCTCTGGCTGGCGATATCGCGGGGTCCCAGCCCGAGTAGGCTGCGGTGTGAGCCGACTTACGCAGGGCGGGGTGGCTTTTCCCCGGTTTCAGCCGCGTTGCTTTTTGATGGCATTTCAGTGAAAATGTGCACAAGGCATTTCACCTGGATCGTTGGAGAAAGAGCTGATTTTCCAGGTCACGCGATGACAGCGGGCTGGGGTGGGTTGTTCAGGCAATGGACTGGTAGGAAGGAACATGGGGGCGTGAGGCCCATGTCGTGAGCGGGTCATGGCGGTTTTTGAAAGTAGATTCGAGCGCCTTGAGTGCAAATACCTGATTGACGAGCGCAAGGTAGATCAGGTGCGCCGGGACCTGGCCCCCTACTGCCACCCGGATCCGTACAATGTCCCGTACACGGGATTAGGAGCCATTTCCGGTTACCCTGTTTCGTCGCTGTATCTCGACAGCCCCGGACTGGCTTTTCATGAGGCCAAACAACGGGGCGATCCGGACCGCCAGAAACTTCGTATTCGAAGCTATGAGAAGTCCGACTTCGCCGTCCTTGAAATGAAGAAGCGGATTTCCGATGTGGTCGAAAAGGAACGCGCTCGCATTGATCGAGGTCCTGTACGCGATATCGCCCTGGGGCGCGTCGCTCCGCTTGAGGCAGACCCCGAAACCCGTCTCTTCCTCAGTCGATACGCGCGCCTGGCGAATCGCTACTGCGTTCAGCCCAGTCTTCAACTTCGGTATCACCGTGAAGCCTATTTGAGTTCCGTGGATCAGTACGCACGAGTCACTTTTGATCGGCAGATCATGGCGCACCGAACAGGGGACTGGTCGCTTGAGCCCGATACGGATCACTGGTGCTTTTATGATGACTGGTGGGGACCTGAGTTCTCAGGGAGACCCGTCCTGCTTGAACTCAAGTGTCATGCCAAGATGCCCGGCTGGATGGTGGAGTTGGCCAGGAAGAACGGTTTGGAGCGAGTCTCGTTTTCGAAGTATTCGGTGGGCATCTACATCACGGGCCGACGCATGGGNCAGGATCTGATGAGAAGAAGGTCAGCAAAGGCGATGCGATGAATTTTGAAGAGTGGAGCGTNGAACTGGAGCGGGTGGCTTCCACGGGTGTCTGGGTAGCGCCTTTGACCGCACTGGTGGCCGCCTTCGTGTTCGGTCAAGTGGTTGCCTGGACGTATGAACGCACATACCGGGGGCTGAGCTATTCACGGGGNTTCAGNCACACATTGGTNCTNGTCTGCATNAGCGCTTCGATCCTGGTTCTCGCCATGCAGCACTCGTTGATCGCGGGTCTTGGCCTTTTCGGCATCCTCTCCATGATCCGATTCAGGACGGATCTCAAGACGGCACGTGATCTCGTCTTNGTGATGGGTGCGGCCTGTCTGGGTGTGACATGTGGAGTCGGNGCGGTACTGGAAGCCACCNTGGGTTCGGCCGCATTTTGCGGAGTAGCCTTGTATCTGCATACGGGTCCTTTCGGTGCGCGCAGTCGATTTGATGGAGTCCTTCGTTTTGACCTGCCTGTGCGATCCGATACGGATCCGATTCTTTCCCAGCTCATGCAGAAGTACTGTCGACGCCTTGATCTCCTGAGCACGACGACAATCGGCGATGGCAGCCTGCGCGAGCACGTGTACCAGGTGAAGTTTTTTCGAGATGAAGATCGCACCGATCTGGTCGAAGCCCTGACTTCCGAGCTCAACGTCCAGGGGGCACGGTTGATGCTTGAAGACGGAGCGACGGAATATTGAATCGGAGAGGCGAGATGGATCGGGATCTTCTTGATCTCACAGGAAGCGAGGCATCGAACAGATGAGTGGATCCACGACATCCTCGTGGCGCCGGGGACAGAGGGCTTTGGATCGAGTGTCCGAGGCCATCGGAGCGCAGCCTCTGGGTGTCCTTGTTTTTTTCGCGAGCATCCTCTTGCTTGCCTATCTCCAAGCCGATCTGGGAGGGTCGATCCGAGCCCAAGCGGTGGCGAGCGCTCCTCAGGTGGATCATCCGGCTCGCGTTTCCTCTTTTGTGACATCCGTCTATGTGAAGCCTGGCGATATCGTGGAGCCGGGATCGCCTCTGGTGGAACTCTCGCCGCATTTCATCGANCGNGAANTGGCGAGNNTCGATACAGAGATTGAAAAGCTGATCCGTGAGTCCCAGCTCGCCCAGGCTCGGCTGATCGTGGAAGANCAGCGTTGGCTGAACCCGGATCTTCGTATGGCTCCNGACAGGCCCTCTCTGGAGCGGCCCATGGAAGCCATGTATACCCAGGAGTTGGCNGTGNTGCAGACCCGGCGCAGGCAACTTCTTTCTGACCGCGACAGCCTTACGGTGCAGGCCACCGAGGAGGGCAGGGTGGTCGAGGTNGCCTTGTTGGGGAGTTCGGTTGCGGCCGGCGGTTCCGTTGCTTCGGTGAGTCCTCGGTACGCGAGAGAAATCGTGGCTTATGTTCCCGCCGAGACCGAGCCGGATACGATTGCGGTAGGCAGTCTTGTTCGNATTGCTCGGACCGGGCAGACCTGCGATGGCGAAGCGGCTGTTCTGCGCCGGGGAGGCGTTGTACTTGAAGCGCCTGGGCAGTTGCGGGGACTCCTGAGTCTTCCGGTGTATGGCATGCCAGTCTATATCTCTATTCCGGAACACTGCNGGCTGGGCGTGGGNCAGTTGCTGACCGTCGAATTCGCCCGTGCTGTGATGTAGCCGATGGTGCATCGCGGTTTTCAAGCGCATCGGGCGAGCAGGCGGGCGGGCANAGTCCGGGAAACCCGTTTGTCTGATGATGGATGGATGAGCGTCTGGGTCGGCCTGATCATCTTGGNCATGACATNCGCTTGCGCGAGCCCTCCTCCTCCCAGCGAGGAGTTGAATGAGCGGATCGAGAANGCCGAGCGTGGGTTGGAGGATGATCCGCGGCTGCGTGCTCGTCGAGCGGCCATCGAAGCNGCTCGNGCNCGAGAGANGGACCGCCAGGTCGTGGAAGAGGTNGANCTNCGNGTCGGCGACAACTATGTGAATGAACACCACATCCGCGTGATGGCTCGGGTCCCGTTGAAGAGACCCGCGGAGCTGGCGGCTCAGAAGCGCGTATACCGCGCTGAGACCGAGATGGCGGTGGCGAGACTGGAGGAGACCTCTCTTGAGCGTAGGGCGGAGCTCTGTTTTCCTTCTGTGGAAGCCCTCGCTCATGAGCAACGTTTGATGATCTATTCCGACTATGCGAAGCGCCAGCAGGAGTTGATTGAGTGGAACTCGGATAGGCAGCGCTCGGGACTGGTCAGTGNAATTGAAGGAACGCGTTTTGATCTGGAAAGTCGGATCAAGCTGACGACCCAGGAGCCGCTCNCNCTTGCNTTTCCTCCNCTNATCGTNTCNGCNTTGCCNGAGGTCGATNCNTCTNCGNTTCCNTTGGATATGGACCGGGCTCTGCTGCGNGAAATNCTTTCAAGTCACTCCCCTTCGGTGTCCCTTCGCCGCGCCAATGCCGAGCGTTATCGGGCCTTGATGGAGCGNGCNCGAATCCGGACNCAGCCCTGGATCAAGTTCGTCGATATCACATACGATCATGATACGACGACTCCTGCACGCAACGGAGGNGGNGGNAAGGTGGCGTTCCAGATTCCTCTAGGTGGGAAGTCCTATGCGGATGTGGGACGGTACGCGGCTCTGGCCCGCGAGCAGAAAGATGAGGCCGAAGGTCAAATCGAAGAGCGCCTGGAAGAGAGCTTGCGGGCTCTGAACGAGATCAATAATTTCGAGTTACGGAGCGAGCGCTGGCGGGAACTCTCTGCTCTGGCTGTACGCGCTGAGGAAGTGGCGGATCGTTGGTGGCGGCAGAGACTGGCCAGCCCCGAAGACGTGGCGAATCTTTTCGATGAGGCCTTTGCGGCCAGAGCCGCCGTGGTCGACATGCGNGAAAGNGCGGGNCTGGCNGGNTGTACGGTNCTGGTCGTGACGGGGATTCCAGTCGAGGACTGGCCGCGAGGGACNGGGCTTTCGGCCTCACAAGGGGCCGACCTCTCCACTCCCGCTTTATCGCCAGCCCTGGACCGTAGCCGTCAGAGCCTCTCGGAGTAGTTTTCGTCCAGGATCGATGTATCACGAATCGATCGAGAGTGTCTTTTTCAGGCTGCCACCCGATGAGAGGTTCCCCATCGTGAGGAAAACTGAGAGTTTTTCCTATCGAAAACATCTCGCCCTTGGTGAGGGGCGAGTACCTCGCTCTGTTTTCGAGGGTCGATCTGACCGTGTCGAGTCCGATTCAGGGCGCATAGAGGAAGTATTCCTCTTTTATTCGTGCGCATTTCTACAAGTCAAGAGCACCAAGAACAGTCACGGATCGCTTGTTCATTTCTTGTAGGATACTTTTTTTTCTCTCTTCCATTCATTCAACTCTCCGTGATAATTTCGTCTTGTAGTCGTTGTATACGCGATTGTTTTTCGATGGGTGCGGGGCTTTTGCCCGCTGTCGTGGGGGAAGATTCTTGAGTGTGAATGTCGTGGGTGTTGAGGCAGTCGGTGGAGAACCGTCGAGCCTCAAAACGCTTTTCGTGAGCCCGAAGAGACTCGGCTTGACTGGGTTTCTGACCCTGCTGCTTGGCGTCTTCTTTTCATCAGGGGCGTGGGCGACGCCCGTGTCCTACTCGGTGACGAGTGGCTCTGTGGTTACATCGGTCTCAGTGGGGGGCGTCATCATCGGCTCGAACACGAGCTCCCTCACAAACGGAAGCTTTACCATCGATGCCAGTTCTCAGTCGCTCGATGACTTTTCGATTACCCTGGAGCCGGACCAGATACTGAATTTGTCTTCGGCCTACGGCGGTTATGACACGGTGACCATCGAGACGGCCACGCTGAGCTCCGAGCCGGGCTTTTTTTCTACTCTCATCGGATCCACAGCCGGGAGCTATACGGTTCTGGCTTCACCGCTCGGTGTGAATGGCTCCTGGGGTGGCTCGAGTTCTACGGGTGCATTGCCTCCGGTGAGCAATCAGCCCATTGCCTACTCGGTCCCGAGCCTGACGGCGGTGATTGGAAGCGCTCCGACCATCTTCATCAACGCCGTGACTTTGAACAGTCTCGATGGAGCCTTCGTCGGTGAAAGCGAAGACCTGGTCGTGATTGCGAGCGTCAACATCAGCTCGGCGGTCGTCGTTCCCGAAAGCTCGACGGCTCTCTTGTTGGGAATCGGACTTGCCGGGTTTTCGTGGATCCGCTCCAGCAGGCACTAGTCTGATTCCAGAAGCCGGCGCGACCTCCTGGAGCGTGTCCGTGCTGTCAGCCACTTTGTAGGTCTGGCTCGTTCTATCACGTGGGGACCCTGTAGAAGATCGAGAAAGTTTCATCTTATCTCGATCCACGCACTGGAAGTCCGCCAAACAGGCTTCCTTCGGGCACGTCACTGCGACAAGAGCGAGGCTGGTGGCGATCGGGTTTGTTACCCGGACGGGCGCAGTCCTCGATCAGGCTGGCGGACAGAGAGCACAGAGCTTGTTTCCATCGGGATCGCGGAGGTAGGCGAGATACATTCCGCTTTCGCGCTGACCCGGCGGATCCTCGATGGCCTGCCCCCCATGAGCCAGTCCAGCCGCATGCCAGGCATCACCTTGTTCAGAGGATTCGACCCGGAACCCGATGGTGCTTCCGTTTCCGTGAGATGCGGGTTCGCCATCGATGGGAACCGTGATGGCAAACACACCGCCGGGGCTGACGTAGAAATATCGACCTTTGTTGTCGACTCCCGGGCCGAGCCCCAGTGCCGCGAAGGTGGCGTCATAGAATTTTTTTGATTTCTCAAGGTCGCTTACGCCGACCATGACATGACTGAACATGATTTTCTCCTGTGTGTCTCTTGGTTTCAGTGGAGGTGAAGAACGAATCAGGCTTTCCTTGAGGTAACAGACCCGTACCGCTTCAATGACGCTTTACGGTCACCGGCAGGTGGGTATACCCCTTGACGAAGGACGACAAGGTCCGCTCTGGCTCCTGCTGGACTTCGATGTTCTGGAAGCGAGGTAGAATTTCCTCCCAGAGGACCCGAAGCTGCATCTCCGCGAGTCGGCTGCCCATGCAGAAGTGGACTCCGTAACCGAAGGAAAGATGATGGCTTGCGTTGGCGCGTTCGATATCGAGCCTCTCTCCATCTTCGAAGACGTCCTCGTCCCGGTTGCCCGAGATGTACCAGAGGAGCAGTTGGTCGTTCTCCTGAATGGACTTACCTCCCAACTCGCAGTCTCGGGTGGCCGTTCTGCGCATGTAGGAAAGAGGAGTCTGCCAACGAATGACTTCCGGAACAAAGTTTCGGACGAGTTCCGGGTTGGCTCTGAGTTTTTCGTATTCCTCCGGAAATTGATTCAGCGAGTACACGCTTCCCGACATCGTGTTGCGCGTGGTGTCGTTTCCGCCCACGATGAGGAGCAACAGGTTTCCGAGATGGTCAGCGGCTCCCATGTGACGGGTCGCTTCTCCGTGAACGAGCATGGAAACCAGATCAGGCCCTTCTCCCCGTTTCTTGCGATCTTCCCAGAGTTCGGAGAAGTAATGCACGCACTCCATCATTTCGTCGCGCTTCTGGGTCTGGGATTCCACGACACCACCGGGCTGCGGAATCGCGAAGACGATATCCGACCAGCGCGTCAGCTTGCTTCGGTCTTCATACGGGAAGTCGAAGAGGGTGGCGAGCATGGCGGTGGTCAATTCGATGGAGACGGTGTTGACCCAATCAAAGGTTTCTCCTTCAGGGAGAGAGTCCAGAAGCTGACAGGTTCGCTCTCGAATGAGGGGCTCGAGCCGGGCCAGATTGCGCGGAGCCACGGAGGGCCGGACGGTTTTCCGCTGCTCTGTCTGTTGAGGCGGATCCTGCGCGATGAAAGCAGGATTGGTTTGTTGGAAGAATGTAGGCGCTTCCGATCCTACGGGGAAACCCAGTGTGATGCCGTGGGCCGAAGAAAAAGTCTCCCAATTTGTACTGACCGTTTTGATGTCGTCGTATTTCGTGATGGACCAGTATCGACCCGCTGACTGGATTTCATTGAAGTGCACAGGGTCTTCGCGACGAAGTCGCTCAAAGTGTCCTTGCCAGCGGTTCTCGCCGAAGAGATTCGCGTTGAGAGGGTTGATGTCGGCAAGAGCGAGTTGGTCGGCCGCGGGGACGTTTCGTCCTGCGTCGGCCTGCTCCTGCTCGGGACTCCGGAACTCGACGAATTCAGCCTGTTCCTGCTCGTTTATTGCATCGCTCAAATGGGTCACTCCTCTGCTTCCGTTCTCTTCCTTCAAACCCCGATGGATAGAAGGCTTGAAATGCACCGGCTGAGTATAGGCGAGGGAAGAGGATCTTTCCGCGCTTTGTGCAGCCATTCCAATTCAAAAGATGAATTGTGATCCCGGAGGGCGCCAGGAAAGGGTGTGGTCCCGATCTGCGTTTCCAAGGCGGTCTGCAGCAGCGTTCTCGTCTTCGGGTGAGCCGCGTGTCGCCTAGCGGGCTTTCCACTGGGGCGGCCTTTTTTCGAGGAAGGAACGCACCCCTTCTTCGAGATCCTCCGTCCCTTCGATGCCTTTGAAGGCCTGTTCGGTGAGTTTCCAACCCATGTCATCACTTTCCGCTGCATGCTGATTGACAGCGTGCAGGCAGTTCTGGACGGAGAGGGGCGCGTTGCGGAGGATTCGGTCGGCGAGTGCCTTGGCTTGCTCAAGGGCCTTTCCGGGCTGGGTGAGGTGGTTGACGACGCCGGCTTCATAGGCCCGTTTTGCGTCCATGGGCTCTCCCGTGAGTATCAGTTCGCGCGCGAGGTTGAGGGGGAGCGCATTGGGAGCCCTGAATAGAGCGGCGCACGTGGGGATGACGCCGATGGAGACTTCCGGCAAGCCGAAACGTGCATTCGCGGAAGCGACAATGAGGTCGCAAGCCAATGCGATTTCAAACCCCCCGCCCAAAGCGGGTCCTTCGACGGCCGCAATGAGGGGTTTTTTCCGGACGCGCCGGATGATCCCATACTCGCCGCCGCGTTCGGTCACGTAGTCGCCGTCGCAGGTGAGGTCACTTCCTGCGGAAAAAATCGAGTCGGTCCCACTGAGGACGCCGACCCAGAGTGAGTCATCGTCGTCCAACTCATTGAGCGCGGCATCGATTCCATCGGCCATCAGCCGGTTGATCGCGTTTCGTTTGGCGGGACGCTGCATTGAAATGAAGAGGGTATGACCCTCGCGCCGGGTTTGGATGACGGCCCCTTCGGGGCTGCTTTCATGCGTGGGCATCTCACACTCCTTGTGATGTTTTCGGCAAAGGCCGAGGAGAGGATGAAGTCTAGCCTAGAGAAAGGGGTCTTCGGTGTCGTGTCATCGTGCCGGGGATGTCCAGTCTTTCAGATCCCCCAAGCTACACCTTCGGGCTAGCGCGAATGGATTGGAGTGGGTCATCTTCTCAACAGATAAGAAGGGACGGGAGCCAGGATGCAGCATGAGGGTCTGATCGGGCACTGGCCCATGGACGAAGGAGAGGGGACTACCGTCAGGGACCTCTCCGGAAACGGACTCCATGGAAGGATCGATGGGCCGATCTGGAGCGAGGGGAGGGACGGAGCGGCTTTGGAGTTCCGACCCGAAGGGAAGGGCGTCGAGATTGAGTCCGACCCGCGTCTGGACATTCAAGACGACATCTCGATTTCAGCCTGGCTCTTCAAGTTTGCCGACAATGCAACCCGCAAGCCTCGCTGGGATGCCGTGCTCTCCAGGTGCCCCAAGGAATACATCGATGCGGATTACATCCACTACGAGTTGATGATTTCGGGTGTGAATCCGGATGAGACTTCCTTCTTCTCAAACTCAACGACACCGCCTTGTGGCTGGTCTGGGAAGAACATTCCCATCGGCGAGTGGTTCCACGTCGGCTTCGTCAGGAAAGAAGATCGAGGTCAATTCTACCTGAACGGATTGCCGACAGATCGGTACCGGGTCCAGACGGGGTACGGTCCGGGCCACCAGGGCGAAGGAGAAGGGTTTCTCGTGACGGATTTTGAGATTGCAGGCGAGATGCTTGCAAGGCCGTCGTCCGCGCAGAACCTCTATATCGGGTGGGACGGGTGTCCCGACTTCGGCATGGAAGGTAAAATCAGCCATGTCTACCTTTATGATCGCGCGCTGACAACCGAAGAAATGAAGCGTCTTTCGGGCCTCTAGATCTCCCCGTATGAGACGGCCAGATGAAGGAACAAGCGAATGAGTATTGAAACATTGCCGCCCGATTGCACGCCCGACGAGATCATCAAGGTGATGCAAAGGGATGGAGCGTGTGTCATTCGGGACATGCTGGGTGAGGAAACGCTATCTCGGCTCAATGCTGACCTGAAGCCCTGGATTGATCGCTCCGAGACCGGTCCTGATTCCTTCAGTGGTCGCCGGACGAAGAGGACGGGCGGATTGGTGGCTCGGTCCCCGGAAACCCGGCCTGTCATCACGCACCCTCGGATCCTGGAGACGGCCGAGAAATTCTTGACTCCGCACTGCGAACGAATTCAGCTCCATCTTACCCAGAGCATTGCGATCATGCCGGGCGAGTCAGCCCAGACTCTTCATCGGGATCGAGTCGCGTGGGGAGGATATATTCCGAAGTCCATCGACCCCCAATTCAATACGATCTGGGCGTTGACGGATTTTACCGAGGAAAATGGAGCGACCCGGGTGATTCCGGGCAGTCACGAGTGGCCTTTGGACCGGAATCCGACATCTCATGAGGAAGGGGTACAGGTGTCGATGACGCAGGGCTCGGTTCTGTGTTATGGCGGGTCCGTGATTCATGGAGGACAGGAGAATCGCTCGACACAGACAAGACTGGGCCTCAACGTCACCTACTGTTTGAGTTGGTTGCGTCAGGAAGAGAATCAGTTTCTATCCTGCCCTCCGGAGATAGCGCGGGATCTTCCTCCGGAGCTGACGGACCTGCTGGGATACACCATGGGGAACTATGCACTCGGCTATTACGCGTCGCCCGAAATGATCGAGGGGCTCCCCGATACGCTACCCCCCGAAGTGGCCATCGGAAGAATGCCAGCCCAGAAGAGGAAGAATCTCGTGGCGCCGATCGGCGAGAGTGCGAAGTAGATCGGAGTTTTTTCCGAAGTCCGGTCTCGGTCAGGCTGCGGTTCGACGCAGAGTCGTCGGTTTCGTTCGGACAGGAACGGGCCGCCCTGAGCTAGTTGTTGAATACGATCCAGATGTTGATTGAGGTCGCGAGACCAAGCCAGAGTACGTAGGGCACGATGAACCAGCCGGCGAGTCTGTCGATGCGGCCATAGAGGACCACCATCGCGACGACGAGCACATTCAGGATGGCGATGTCAACCAGCGCCCATCCGGGCCGGTGAAGAGTGAAGAAGAGGAGCGACCACAGGACGTTGAAGAGGAGTTGAAAAGCGTAGACCCGGAGTGCGAGGCGAGCGATTTCGCCATACCGTGCGATGCGCCAGGTGGCGACTGCGAGCAAGGTGAAAAGGATGGTCCAGGCTGGAGAGAAAAGCCAACCCGGGGGCTGGAAAGGCGGCTTCAGGAGGTCATCGTACCAGGGGCCAAAGCCAAGGGCTGTGAGCCATCCGCCCAGGCTGAGGGTGATCAGCGAGATCAGCGCAAAAAAAGCAAGAAGGCCTCTTCGAGCGGGGGGGTGTTGGTTCTCTTCGATCGCGTTGCTGTGGTTTTCCATTTTCTTCATTCTAGCAGGGGGCTGCTCTGTTTTGCTGTTTGTGGCAGAGGGCTCGTGGTTCAAAGTGTCCGGATGGAAGGTATCGGGCGCACGGGTTTCTGGATTCAAGCGGGCCGCTTCTATTCACTTTGAACCCGCATCGTCTCCGAGGGCGGGGTGAGAGGAACTTTCCAGCTTCGTGTCGCACGCCAGCCGAGTACGGATACGAGGCCGGCGCCGAAGTTCAAGGTCACGACCGTCGCCAAGGCGACTCCGGTCTCGGCCCATAGGGAGCCGAGAATGACCATCCCGCCCACGCAGAGCGCGGCTAGCGTGGACATGAGGACGACTGTCTTGGTTTCGTGGCCAGTGAACTGGTAGAGGGGGATCCCCAGAGCGAGAAAGGAGAAGATCAAGTTCCCGGTTGCGCAGACTATGAGGGCCCAGTAGGCATCGGAATAGCCTCGTCCGAAGAATTCAAGAAGGGATGGAGCAAAAGCGATCATCGCTACGTATGTAGGAAGCATCATCAGGAGGACGCTGCGTCGCCAGAGTCGGAAGATTCTTTTTGAGCTCGCGAGATCACTGCGCTCGATGGCACCTACCAATGCGGGGCGATAGATCATCATCAGGCTCCCCGTCGCCGTCATCAGCAGCGTCGCAATGGCGATGGCTGCGGTGAGTCGCCCCGCCGCGCTCGTGTCTGCGTGAAACCAACCGAGTACCACGACACCGCCCGATCGAATGACCTTGGTCCCCAATGAGGCGAGCGCGAAGGCCAGCCCGACTTTCAGCCAACTCGGGACCTCGTATTCGCGTCCCCCGTGGTGCAGGTATTTCGGTTCGACCCGAAGTACCAGGAACCAGAGACTGAGGACGCACACGGCTGTGGCAATGGCCCAGGCCGCCGCGGCTTGGATGACGGTGAGCGGGCGTTCGAACTGCAAAAGGAAGAGTCCGAGCGTTGCGAGGAAGGCAATGCGTATGCCCCACTGGGAAATCGCATTGGCGGCGACTCCGGCCCCGTGCGCGGCCGCGCTGGCTGTGAAGAATGTCAGCAGGCAGACCAGCGGAAGTATCCCGACCACCGCTACAAAGGACAACATTTTCACGGCGCTCTGGGTACCGATCGATTCGTGCAACCCCACCAGTACTGCGAAAAATGTCGTGGAGACCAGGATGATGAGGAGCGGGGCCACTCTCCTCAGGCCCCGGGCGCGGACTTCATTGGAATCACTTTGTTTCGCTCGATAGATCCGTGTGGCCAGAGAACCCATGCCGAGTGAAGCGATGACCTCCGCGATCCAGAGCAGTCCTCGGGCGCTCGACAACTCTCCGAAGTTCTCCAGTGTCATGACGCGCGCGAGGCTCACCGAGAGCAAGAGCGCAAGAAGGCCTGCACCGAGTCCCTCGAGGATTCCTACATACGAGCGCTTGGGCGAGAGTTCATCTTCAAGATTCATCGAATGTCAATATCGACCTTGCTTGCGATTTGATCCGGGTGGTTTCAAATAGGCTGTCAATCGAGGCCTAATCACTGTAAGAAATTATCGAGCCGATCGCGAAAATGAACTGATCAAAGAGGGTTCGTGCTGCTCAGGAAGCCTGTTTCTATATTTGCCGACGAGCTTCAGGTCGGACCTTTTGTCGATTCTCTGCGACGAGGAGGGACAGCCGCTAGACTCCGTCAGGTGGAACCGGGAACCAAAATCATCGCTTTTGGCGACTTCTCGCTTGATCCAACTCGATTTGAGTTGTCGAGATCAGGAGAACTTGTCGAAATCAAGCCGAAGGTGCTCGACCTGCTGGTCTACCTCGTTCGACATCGCGATCGCCTGGTTACGAAGGACGAACTACTTGACACCTTCTGGGCTGATACCGTCATCAGTGAAGGGTCTCTAAGCAATCTCATCTATGAACTCCGGTCGTCTGTGGGGGATGACGCCCAGCGGCAGGTCGTCATCGAGACGGTTCGAGGCCGTGGCTTTCGTTTTGTTGCGGAGGTCCACTCCTCATCTGGAGAAAATTCTTCGGAGCCGGAGCCGCACGTGCCTACCTCTCGTCCCAGTGTTGCAGAATCGGTCTTCATGATCTTTGTTTGTGCCGTCATTCCGAATGCCATCCTGGCGAGTGCCAATTATACGTACAACTCCGCTCAAGTCGTTGTCGACTATATCCGTCCCGCCTTTGAAACCATCGTCCTCTGGTATAATCCGATTTCTTTCAGCTGTTCCCTGGCGTTGGATCTGTTTTTCGCCTGGAAGGCATTGGGGCCGCTTCGATTCGGCTTTCCTGGAGCGGCTTCCATGGAGTCTCGTCAGCGAGCCCTGCTTCTGGGGCATGTGATCGCCTTGATCGGGATTTTCAGCTGGATCCTGGCGGGCATCCTGTATCCCCTTCTACTTGAGATGATGACGGGTGTTGTCACCGCCGAAGGGACGCTGCACTTTTTTGCCTCGCTTGTCCTGTGTGGGTTGGTGGCTGCTGTGTTTCCGTTCTTTTCCATGACGGAGTATTCGCTTCGTCGTATCTATCCAGGGCTTGGCGGGGTTGGCCAGGAGGCAGACCGCTCAAGTCTAATGCGCTTGCGTCAACTGGGAGGGGCCTATGTCCTCGCGGCGGGTGGAGTGCCGCTTCTCTCGATTACACTGTTGGCGATTACAGGCGAGCACGAGAGGGTGGTCCTGGCCTGGGTGAGCGGCTTTGGAATCCTGGTTCTGGCCGCGGCCTTCGGAATGTACCGTCGCCTCGTTCAACGCATCGAGATGTACCTTCTCTAAGACCGAGCGGACATCATCAGTCGAGAACTCGATCTCGGCTTTCCGTGTGCCTGAGGCCCACGACATCTTGTTGTCGAAGGTGGAACGAGGCCGTCACACGGCTCGATTCGTATGGCCATGGGTCATAGGCATCCTATCGGGCAGAGGAATGCCTGGAGGCGATTCATCGCGTTTCGGGGGCTGAGACCGTGCTGATCTCAGCACACGAAGGTGCTTGGGTCCTGTTTTTGTTGAAGGAATGGTCCAAATATCGTAAAAGGGTCATGAGGGCCTTTGCGGATCGAGTAGGCGAAGCGGTATTCCCGGTGGCGTCGTCTCGCGTGGTCTTGAGAATTTGAAGGTAGTAAGAGGAAATCATGATAGACACGACTTTTCTTGGATGGTTCGGTTCATATTCTGTGGATAGAGCCATCAAATTCCCTGCCAGGTTCTCGTGGAGAGTGGCTCCGTTCGTGGCCCTGGTAGGCCTGACCTTCGCCTCGGTATCGGCGACGGCCTCCTCCAACGTCCCGATTGCGTGGGGAATCGATGAAGATACGGGCAACCTCCTGAGCATCGAAGACTATGACTCCACGATGACCGTGACGGACTACGGCCGACTGTCCATCAACGATGGAGGTGTGTCTCGGGCTTTTCCGGACACCGACCCTGAATATGGTGATGTCTTCGCGGATCTTGAGTCCTTTGTGATCGATAAACAGGGTTTCGGTTATACGGTGGGCAATGCAACCGTCGACTTTCCAGGAGGAGGAACCTTTACGGGGCCTCATCTATATCGCATCAGGATCTTCAATGAGGATGGTTCGCTCGCCGTGTCTCCGGATGATGCTGCTGGGTCTGGTGGTTATAACGTCCTGCAGTCCCTGGGGCCGGTCTCTGGAATTTCTTCGGGTGAAATCAATGGTCTTGATATTGATCCATTGACCGGCGATTTCTGGGCGGTGAACGAGAACGGCGGTCGAGACGACCTCGTGATGATTGATAAGTATACCGGCGTGGCCACCGTGATTGCGAACTCCATAGATGGAACCGATGATCTCGAAGACCTCTCCTTTGATGAGAACGGGAACCTCTATCTGATTGAAGACGATGGGGGCGCCAATGAAACGGATGACATCCTGCTCATGGCGACTCTGGATCGGTCCGGCCTGATTCCGACTCTTCTCAGTCTCAGTATCGTCAATGATATCGGCGGAGACGTGCGGATAGAATCCCTGGCGTGGGACTTCATGAACCAGCGGTTGCTCGCTTTCAGTGATGAGCACAACAGCGTCTGGGAACTCAATACATCCGGGGATGGCTATACGGACCTGGGGCCCATTGGCTTCAACGATGTCGAGGGGCTCAGTTTCGTACCCACCGAGACAGGTCTTCCCGTGCCGGAGCCCGGGAGCGCTCTTCTGCTGGGCCTGGGCTTGATGGGCTTGTCCGGCCGACTTCGTCGTACTGCGCAGACCCGCTGAGCTCTTTCAGTGCCTCCAGAGCGATCGATCAAGCTCGCTTCTTGTAGTGGTATTCCACTTCCTCGAAGGAAGATACGCCGAAGGCGTAGAGGAGTTGAAGCGGCTCTGATCCGGTATTCCGGGTGGCGTGCCAGCACTTCCCCGGAATGAAGATCGTGGCGCCTGGACTGATGGGGTGTTCCTCGTCATCGATCTTGACGATGCCTTCTCCAGAGAGGACGAAGTAGATCTCGGAAGGGTCGTGCCAGTGGAATCGCATGGCGGATGCATCTCCCGGTTTGATTTCGGCAATTCCCAGAGTGAGCGAATCGCTTTCTCGACGGTCACTGCTCACCAGGGTCCACCAGCGCACATGAGGATTGGCATTGTCCGGCCGGATTTCGACGGGGCATTCGTCTTTGTAGATGACGAAGGGTTTGCCCTTGGGCATGCAATCCTCCTTGCTGGCGGTTAGACGATTCGACTGTTCTTGTTTCCCCAGTAGCGATCGCGAAGCAGGCGCTTGTAGAGTTTCCCTGTTGGGTGTCGGGGCAGTTCTTCCTCGAAATCGACAGAGCGAGGGCATTTGATGGCCGCGATCTTCTCGCGACAGAAGTCAATCAATTCCTGGGCAAGCTCGTCGCTGGCCTGACTCGGGTCCATGAGTTGGACCACCGCTTTGACTTCCTCGCCAAAGTCTTCATTGGGGACACCGATGACTGCGACGTCAGCGACTTTGGGATTTGTGATCAGGATGTTTTCGGTCTCCTGCGGGTAGATGTTGACCCCGCCCGAAATGATCATATGGGCTTTGCGGTCTGTCAGGTACAAGAAACCGTCTTCATCGAGGTAACCGATGTCGCCCAGGGTCGTATAGCCCTGTGGGCTTCGGCTGTCTGCGGTCTTCTCTGGCGAATTATGATATTCAAACGTGGCTTCACTTTCGAAGTAGATGGTTCCCGCCTTGCGTGTGGGGAGTTCATTGAAATCGTCGTCGAGGATATGGGCAATGGCGGTGAGCGGTCGTCCCACAGACCCCTTGTGCTCGAGCCACTCCTCGGAATTGAGAGCGCAGAACCCGTTGCCTTCGCTGCCAGCATAGTATTCATAGATGACTGGCCCCCACCATTCGATCATGGCTTCTTTTACCGGAATGGGGCAGGGCGCGGCGGCGTGGATGGCGACCTTCAGGCTGGATAGGTCAAAGTGCGCTCTTTCCTCTTCGGGAAGCTTGAGCATCCGGACGAACATCGTGGGAACCCACTGGCTGTGCGTGACCTTGAATTTCTCGATCGCAGCAAGGGACTCGATGGCATCGAAGTTCTCCATGACCACCACGGTCAAGCCAAGCCGATGACAGCCGAGCGTGTAGTTGAGAGGAGCTGCGTGATAAAGAGGGGCAGGCGAAAGGTAGATGGAATCTTCGTCCGCACCGTAAAGGACCCTGAGGACCTCAGAGAGGGGATTGGGAGAGCCCAGGGGAGCCTCAGAGAGTGCGTGCTTGACGCCTTTCGGGCGTCCGGTGGTTCCCGACGAGTACACCATGGGTGCTCCCTCGGACTCGTCTTCGAGGGGTGTCTTGGGCTGGCCCGCCAAGGCGTCTTTCCAGTCCTCATATCCGGAAAGAGGTTCGCCCACCATGTAGCGGGCGAGTAGGTTCGGGCAGAGATCGGAAAGTCCCTGGGCAATTTCCTGCTTCTGTGTGGAGGTCACGAAGACCTTGGCATCACAATCGTTGACGATGTACTCCACCTCGGGCGGAGTGAGCCTTGTGCTGATGGTGGTGAAATAGAGACCACTCCGCTGTGCGGCCCAGCAGATCACGTAGAATTCTTCGTGGTTTTCAAGGCAGAGCGCGATGTGATCTCCGCGCCGGAGGCCGAGTGAGCGGAAGAGCTGAGCAGCCTGATTGGAGCGTTCGTCGAGTTCGCGATAGCTCAGGGTCCGACCGCTTCCGGCCATGATGCAGGCAGGCTTGTCGGGATGGCTCTGGGCATGAATCGAGGGGTGCATGGTGTCTCCTGGGTACTTCAAGGTGAAGAATCTTCTGGCTGCGTTCTATCCATCGGGGTGTGAAGTCACGAAAAGGTGGATGTCGGGTCTCTACGCTCAGTGCAATCCAGATCGAATTGAGCGAAACCACTTCGGTGAAATCCGATTCTATCTCCAAGCATGGCCAACGGAAACGGGCGGGGTTTCGATTTCACCCCATTCGTGTTTCAGTCTTCTTTTGGGGTTTTTCATCGGTTTCGCTGTCGCTCTGAAAAGAGTCTCCATCGTGCTTTTCGGCGGCATACTGACCTTCAACCGGCGAGAGCCGATCCACTGAATGAACAGTTTTCGCTGTACGGGCGCCGACTTACCTCGGGGGGCACCTTTGTGCTAATTTCATATGGCTCGAGTGCAAAAAAACAGCGTCTGCCTCCGGAACTCAACGACCTTCGGAGAACAGCAGTCAAACAATGTGAAACATAGAGAAAGAGAAGAAGGCTAAAGAGACAATGAAGATGTGGACTGTGGTGGCAACGGTAGTGGCAATGGCAACCATGCTTGCAGCGGGAAATGCGCAGGCGTCGGAAGTGGTCATCGAAGGCACGGATCAAATGACGTACAACGTCACGGCCTTCACGGTCAAGTCGGGGGAGACCGTAAAGCTTACCCTCAAGCACGTAGGCGCTCTGCCCAAGACCGTAATGGGACACAATGTTGTCGTCCTGCCGGCGGGCGAAGATGTGGACGCCTTCACCATGGCGGCCGCTCAGGCATATGACACCGAGTATTTTCCGGCCGCTTACGAAGACAAAGTGCTCGCGAAGACCAAGCTTCTGGGGCCCGGCGAATCCGAGACGGTGGAGTTCACGGCTCCGGCTCCTGGGACCTATGTCTACGTCTGCACGTTCCCCGGTCACAACTTGATGATGCGTGGAATCATGACCGTCGAGTCGTGATTTCGCGATATCGGGAATTATGACCCGAGGTCGATGCGTGGTCACAATCGGATCGATATGGAGCAGGGAGTTGCATATTTGCAACTCCCTGCTTTTTTTTGCGTGCAAGCGGGTGTGAGAGGTCGCTATCGATCCTCGCTGAGGACGGTGGCTCATGAGAAGAAAGCCAAAAGGCGCTATCTTGAAAGTGAGAGCCGATACAGGAACGGATCCGTTGCTCTCTTATTGGGGAACCTTTTGGAGAAACAGACGCTCTCGCTGATGGTTGGAAAAGGAAGGTGCCCCTTTTCCTCGATTAGCCGATTGGGTTCCGGCCGATGAAAGTCTGTATCAGTATCGATCTTGATAACTATCAGGATTATCAGAGCCTGGTCGATACCCGCGTCGATGGAGATCCCCCTAGCTTCTACACAGAGGCGCTTCCGCGTTTTCTTGATCTCTTCGCTGAGTGTGGGATCCAGGCTACTTTTTTTGCGATTGGGCGTGATCTGGCTCGGCCGGAAAATCGCAGCATGCTCAAGCGGGCCTTTGATCAGGGTCACGAGGTGGGCAACCATTCCTTCAGCCATCCGTACAATTTCAGACAGCTTTCACGTGAGCAAAAAGCAGAGGAAATCGATACCGGACACGCTGCCATCGCCGACGCACTCGGAGAGGCTCCGGTTGGCTTTCGGACGCCTTCTTGCGAGATTGACCTGGAGATCCTGGAGCTTCTGGAAGAACGTGAATATCTTTATGACTCTTCTGTCTTTCCGTCGCCCTTGATGTGGCTGTTCATGATCTACGGAAAGATGTTCATCAAGAGAGAGCACTATCAGCTCGGTTCGCCCTGGGCTGCACTGGCTCCAAACGAGCCCTATCGCCCCGATCGTAAGGTTCTCCATCACCGACAAGGCAGTGGGGCTCAGGCCACGGGCCGAATACTGGAGATTCCATTTTCNACCCTCTCTCCACTCAGGATCCCCTTCTACTCCACCTTTCTTCGGATACTCGGTACTCGCTTCTTCAATGGAATGGTCTCTGGGTACGGATCCAGGAAGAGCACTCTTCATGCACTCTTTCANCAGATCGAGTTTTCGAATTTCGAGGGGACTGAACTCGAAGCGGCTTTGGCAAAGACGCCTGCTCTGGGGGCTCCTTTTGCTTCAAGAAGTCACTATATGAAGACCGTGATGAAGAGGCTCGCTGAATCGGGTGAGTCTGTATCCTTGCAGGCCCTGGCGAGCACATGCCCGGATGGGCGAGAGACTTGATGATGAAGGAAAGCGTGCCCCAAGATGCCCCGACGCTATTTCAGCGAGTCCAGGATGGAGCCGAGGAGGCGATCTATCGACTCAACGAAAAAGGAAGCTTCATTTTCAAGGTCTATGACCTTTCCAATGAANTATTCGCTCGCTTCCGGTTCGGNGCTCTTCGAAAAAGAGCCTCTCGGCTGAACGTCCCCTTCGAGACTCGGGGAGGCCTTGCGGCCCGAATCCGATTCCTGGCTCCTTCCGATCAGTCGGCTTTTGCGGAAATGCTTGCTGGCCTGAAGGGACGGTATGGGCCTCCGCATCCGGTGGACAGTTCGGCTGCCACGACTGCTCTCAACCGGGCCTCCTATCTGCCATTTGGAATTTTTGTAGAGGAAAAGCTATCTGGTTATCTGCTGCTGAGACTTTTCTATCCTTCGCGTGCGGTCACTGGGATCTGGACCCTGCCGGATACCCACAACCTTGGGCTCGGCCAGGAATCGCTCCGACAGACAGCCGCCTTCACCCGGTCTGAAGGTCTTCCTGATTATGCAACCATTCCCGTCGATAACCATAACTCTCTTCGGATGGCGAATGCGGCGGGGTGGCAAGTGATTCGGACCAACAAACGCTTTCACGTCCTGCTCTGGCAGGAAGCGGAAGGTAGGATCTAGCCGCTCAGCTGATCTGCTTTGTTCGGACCCAGCCGTCTTGTCATGCGNAGAGAATGCCNGCACGGGGTAATCGTACTCTTTGCATCGAGGTGGCAATCCTCTCNGGTCTGACTATCGTCTNNATGGAAACCAGCGAAGGGAGCAGTGTGGATACCTTGATTCAAGGCGGAACCCTGGTCGATGGTTCGGGAAGCGCCAAGCGAGAAGCCGATATCCTGCTCGATGAGGGCTTTATTCGTGGTGTCGAAGCTCCTGGGTCGGTGGATATCGCTCAGGTGGACCGGTGTATCGATGCGGCAGGAATGCTCGTGACGCCGGGCTTTGTGGATCCTCACACCCACTATGACGGGCAGGCGACCTGGGATGCCCGTCTTTCTCCTTCATCGGAGCACGGCATTACGACAGCCGTGATGGGGAATTGTGGCGTCGGCTTCGCGCCTGTTCGCCCGGGGTCCGAGGACTTCCTGATTGCCTTGATGGAGGGAGTAGAGGACATCCCGGGTTCCGCATTGGCGGACGGAATCGATTGGTCGTGGGAGAGCTTTTCCGAATATCTGGATGTGCTTGAGAGCATGCCACGGACCATCGAGTTGGCGACTCAAGTCCCGCACGGTGCGATTCGAGCCTATGTGCTGGGTCGTGAGGGTGATGTCAACCGGACGGCAACCCGCCGTGAAATCGACGAGATGGCCGCTCTCACCGAGGCCGCGGTGGCGGCGGGAGCCGTGGCGTTCTCCACAAACCGGATTGCCCTTCACGTTTCGACGAATGGAGAGGCGGTTCCGGGCACCTTTGCGGCCAAAGAAGAGGTTCTTGCCTTGGTGCGAGCCACCCAGGCGGGAGGATCGAATCTGCTTCAGGTTGTCCCGGACGGATTGATGGGTGAGAACCCGGACGGATTCCGCGCCGAGGTGGATCTTTATCGTGAGATCAGTCTCGAGACCGGCTGCACGGTTTCATTCACCCTGGCCCAGAACAATGTCCAGATCGGCCTTTGGCAGGAACTGCTGGAGAAGTTGGAGCGAGCGAATGCGGAGGGCGCGAAGTTGGTCGGGATGACGGCCAACCGGCCCGGCGGAATGCTCATGAGCTGGAATAGCTTCAATATCTTCATGGATCGCCCGAGCTATCTCGAGGTGGCGGAGCTTCCCTTGAAAGAGCGACTGAATCGATTGAGGGACCCGTTGCTCAGAGACCGTATTCTGGCTGAGCCTGTCCAGTCCCCTCTTTTGCAGAATGGTCATCTGATTGTGATGCAAAGTCTCGATGCAACCTACATCGTTGATGACGAATACGAATTCGAGCCTGATCCGGCACAGAGTCTTGGAAGAAGGATCCAACGCTCAGGCGAGCCCGCAGAGAAAGTCGTATATGACGCCATGTGTGAGATTGGTGAGGGATTCCTCCACGTCTACATGGGTAATTATGCGGAAGGTGATCTTGGCGCGGTGGAGCAGATGATGCGTCATGAAGCCACCTTCATGGGCGGAGCGGATGGGGGCGCCCATGTCACGGTTCTGTGTGATGCGGGCTATCCGACCTTCATGCTTCAGCACTGGGTTCGGGACCGGACTCGAGGCACACGCTTTCCGGTAGAGGAAGCCATTCGGATGCTGACCCAGGAGCCGGCCGATCTCTATGGATTCTCGGATCGTGGGTTGATTGAAAAGGGACGTCGGGCCGATCTGAATATCATCGATCTGGATTCGATCAAAATGCATATTCCCCGAGTCGAGAATGATCTTCCGACGGGAGCCCCGCGGCTGCTGCAGAGTGCGGATGGATATGTGGCGACCCTGGTCGGGGGGCAGGTCACGTTTCAAGATGGTGTGGAAACCGGTGCCAGGCCCGGTGGTATCATCCGGAGCACATCGTCTTCCTGAATCACGGAAGAGTGCGTGCCACCTGGAAGGCAAGGCTCGGTTCGACTTCTTTCAGTTTCCAGTGTCGTTCAGGATCGGTTCAAGGTTTTTGATCTGTTGGCCAAGATCATAGTGGTCGACAAGGAATCGGTGACCGGCCAAACGGACTGATTCAGCTTTGGATCGACCTTCTGGTGTTTCAAGCAGCCAATTGAGCAACTCGGGAATCTCTTCAAGGGGCGCTTCCATCAGATGCTCGCCGGGTTTCAATCCTGGAGGCAGGGGAGAGGGTTCGCTCACGACGAGAGCCTTCTGCCAGAGGCCACGAATCATGATGCGGTGCCATTCAAAGTAGGCGGCTTCATTCCGGTGGATGTTCAACAGGATCTTTGAGCGCTGTGACAAAGCGGTGGCTTCATGGGTGGTCAGGGTTGATGAAATGTCACCGACCAGGGGCTCCGCGGCCGTGGGCAGAGCCAAGACGCAGCGGTGACGGGAAAAGACGTCGGCATTTCGGCTGAAGAACTCCGCTCGTCGCCTGGTCAGAACGCCGGTAAAGGCGATGTCAATGGGACGAGACGGACCTGATTGCGCATGGCCCCAGTCAACGGCGAGGCCTCGTTTGCGGAGGTCTTCTGTCGTAATTTCCTGATCGCCATTCAGGACGGTTTCAGCTGCCATGTGTCCGACAGGAAGAAAATGCGCGTCGACACCCAGTTCTCGAAGAAGAGAAGCACTCTGGTAGTTGATGTCAAAAGTCCGTCTGGCTTCTGCCACAAAGGGAAGGCAGGCAGAGAAATGTTTGCTGCCGGGTTGCTCGGCAAGAAAAAGGTTCGATCGCTTTCGGAAGCTCCGATATCGATCCTGCAGGAAGTGCTTGCCTCTTCCCAGGCTATAGAATTCGTGAGGCGATACCACCAGGCTCAGGGACGTATCATCGGGTTCATCGCATTCATTCCGTCTCTCCACATGGAAGCATCCGCTGGCTTGCAGGCCTTGTGAGAGCAGTTCCGCGATCTCAGAGTGGAAGAAGTTGCCCTGGCTGTTCACGTACACGCAAATTCGGACCTCGGATCCGGGATGTCCAGCGGTTGTTGGAGCTGCGCTGTGTTTCGTGACGGATAGAAGGTCCGGGTCGTCTGTTGCCTGAGGTCTGCAGGCGACCCTTCCCAGGACGACCCATGGATTGAAATAGAGGTTCAAGAGTTTTGGCGCCCAGAGCCCAGCCGGAAGCTGGCGGCCCACGGACCACCAGCTCTGGACTCGTTCACCGTATTCCTTGAGGAGGGAGTAGAGCCGAGTCGCTCGTTGTCGCTGACGTATGAAGAGACCCAGGGGTATTCGGCCAATCGGCGGAATGCGGAGTATTTGTCGCGCGATGCGTGATGATCTCCAGCTTGTCATCAATCCAAGGACCTCATGCTGATTCGATCCATGGGTGGGCTCGGCGCACTTCGTCCCAGACCCGTATGTGTTGCAAGAGAGTATCGGTGGATTGTCTCAGCATGGAACGCGAGTGGACCCGATACCGGCATAGGATTTCGGGAACAAGAAGTCCATGGAGTTCCGCTTCAACACAGCGGCACCAGAAATCGAAATCTTCCCATCCGGGAGTTTTCATCTTCCTGTACCCCCCAACCGTCTCCCATGTGTCCCGTCTGAGAAGAGCCATGGCATCGATGTAGTTTCCTCGTGCGAGTCGCTTGGGGCTCCAGGCATCGGTGCCAATCAGTCCCTGGATGTCGCCGAATTGCTCGATGATCGAATAAGCGAAGTCAGCTTTGCTGGATCCCGCGGCGTGCAGCAAGGCTTCAAGACAGCGAGGTCGAAGTTCATTGTCGGCATCGAGAATGAAGACATATTCACTTCGACTCTGTCGAATGGCAGTATTCCGAGTGGCCGGGAGCCCCTGATTGGTGGTGTGCTTCAGCAAGGAAGAATGCAGGAAGCGAGACTCGTTTGCTTCGAGCCAATTCGCAACGCACTCGCGTCCCGCGTCAGTCGATGCATCGTCTACGATGATCAGGCCCAGAGAGGGCAGGGTCTGTGCAGCGACAGAGTCCAGACAAGACTCTATGTAGGCTTCGTAATTGAAAAGACTTACACAGACGGTGACCTCGGCTGAAGCGTCTGGGGAATTCTGGAACTCTCTCAGGACTTCAAAGGTGGAATCCTCTTGAACCCCGCTCTGCTTGTCTTCGGGATGAGGGCGCTTGTCCGATGTCATAGATCCAGCCAGGGGTGACGCGATTGCATTTCCTTCTTGACGCGCTGGTCATTTCGATCTTTGTCGGTTTCGGTGCGGAGCATCGACTCGGAGTGCAAGCGATACCGGGCGAGCACCTCTGGGATGTGGAGGCCATCTATCCCGGCTTCGACGAGTCGGCACCAGAAATCGTAGTCTTCCCAGCCCCCGACATTCATCTTTGAATAGCCGCCGATTCCTTCCCACACGGATTTCTTGATCAATGCCATGGCATCGATATAGTTTCCTGTCTTCAGGAGTTCAGGGCTCCAACTGTCACTTCCCATAAGGCCCCTGCGCCCTCCGAATTGTTCAATGATCGAATANGCGAAGCCATACGGACTGCTCTTGAGGCTGGCGTACAGGCGGCTCACGCAGCGAGGATAGATCTGGTTGTCGGCATCCAGGGTGAGGATGAACTCGCTCGGGCTGAGTTCGAAAGCCGCGTTTCGAGAGGCCGCGAGTCCTTGATTCTGGATGTGGCTCGCCAGGGCCGCATAGGCAAAGCGGTCGCCGAAGCGTTCCAGCCACTGTTGGGCTCGCTTCGGGCCGGCATCTTTTGAACAATCATCCACGATCACGAGGCCAAGGTCGGGAAAGTCCTGCTCGTAGACGCTTTCAAGGGTATCTACTATGTAGTCTTCATATTGGTGCAGGGTGATACAGACACTGACTTCGGCCAGGCTCGGGTCGCCCGACTCATGAAGCATTTTTCGCGAGAATTTCTCAATCTTCAACGAATCGTCCCGGTCTACTTTATCCATGCAAGGTCTTCCTCAAGGAAGGCGCTCGTCATGGAGACGAGGTCGTAACGGCTCACAAGCTCCTCAAATGCCCGCTGNCGGATGGCTTCGGCCTCGACCTTCCCATCNTCGCTTTTCAGCAGCCATTCGATCAGACTTGGCATGTCGTCCAGCTCCGCTTCAAGATAGTGCTCTCCCGCGACGAAACCCGGNACCGGCAGGGAGGGCTCGGTGATGACCACTGTTTTCTGCCAGATCCCCCGTACGACCAGTCGATGCCACTCGAAGTAGGGAAAATCACCACGATGTATATTCAGCTGGATCTTGGCTCGTTGACCGAATGCCGTAGCATCNGCTCCCGATANAGCAGAGGCTACGTTTTTTGAGAGCGGTCGNTTGGGTGTGGGCATGAAGAAGGCACAGTCGAGTTCGCTGAATAGATAGCTGTTCTTGGCGATGAACTCGTCGCGCCTTTCCGTCAGAACGGCATTGTAGAAGATGTCGAGAGGGCGTTGACTCCAGTCGTCATCGATGGTTCCGGTGTAGGCCTGGAATTCGGGGCGTTGTCCCGCCCGGATCGATGGATCGAGAATGGACTGCTGGTCCTGGTAGGGCTGGAAATCATCCACGAAGCCCAGGGGCAAGGCCCGCGCGCGAAAGCCGAGCTCACCCCAGAGAAGGGCTGTGAGCGGATTGATGTCAAGGATTCCTCTTGCAAAGCGCGCAAACCACAGGCACATCGAGAAGAACTCACTTCCCGGCTGTTCGGCGACCCAGATGGAACATTGGCGCAGGAATTCCACCTTGAGTCGCTCGGGNCCTCGACCCAGCAGGAAGAACTCNTGGGGAGCTACTACAATGTGCGAGTCGGCCAGGGGCATTCGTTGATTTTCATCAGCCAGGTACACATGTGCGCCGGCTCGCTTGAACCCGTGAGCCAGTAGTTCAGCGATTTCGCGGAAGAACGTATTTCCAAGGCTGCTGACGTATATGGCCACCGAAGCGCCTGCAGGGGTCGAAGAGCTTTTCTTGAGGTAACGAAGCTCGGGTTGAGAAGGATCGTTGATGTCCAGGGTCTCGAGCTTCTCTTCCATCCTTTCGAAACTGCACAGGGGGACTCCTTCGGCGGCCCCAAGCTCGAGAAAGTTGCGCAGGGGATCATGGATGTATGAGTCTGCGTAGTTCTCTGCGAGGACCGGGCTGTANAGGNTCTCNTCGAAGCAGCCCGAAATCCGGATTTTCCGACGGAGCATGGCGCTTTCGGTACGCATGGGGAGGTCATCCCCGTCTTTCCGCGCCAACTCGAGCGCTCGTCGCATCCGATGACGCCGATTGATCGGGTAGCCCTTCCTNGAGCCTTCGAGGACATAGTGGAACAGGGGCAGGTGCCCACCCGTATCATGCTCCTCGGCATAGAAAACGGGATCGAAGCGGATGTGAGGAATCCGGCCTTCGTCAGCCCCATTCTTGATGTAGTGGCTGAGAGGGTTCATGCCGAAGGCCGCGACGTCAGGATAGAGACGCAGGTAGAAGGCGGAATCGAAGAAGGGGTGTGCCCCGCGTCCNTCATGGCCTCCGTATTCGAGATAGTGGATCACGGGGTCGGTATCAGATCCGACCAGCCCCGGATTCATTCGCAGGTAGAATTCCCGATCGAAAAGAGGGTGCGGGCTGAAGCCGGAAACTCCTGCTTGTTTCAGGTAGTGCCAACACAGTTTGATTGAGTGGCCTTTGAGACCAGATTGGAATCGGTAGTAATCGGCATGGAACAGGCCAGAGCGAAGAAGCAGCACCATTTCGTGCAGGCGTCGAGCGAAACGACCCGGCAGGAGGCTCGTGGTGCTTTTACTCAATATGCTTTCGCTCTTGCGTACGAGCCGCCGTACCAGGGATGGTTTTTCCGCCAAGGGGACTTGACTGCGATCTATCTGGAAAGGCCATGGATCCCGCACGAATTCCGGGTGGCCAGGGCGAGCTCGGCCGAATGTTTCGAGCCATGTGTCCTCTCCGGGGCCTTCCTCCTCGTCGAGTGGGTGCGCTTGGCCGACCACCACTTCTCGTGCAAGGGCGAGGGCCACGCGCTCTCCCGGTTGGTAGTCGCCCGCCGTCAGATAGTCGCAATCATCGCTACGCTCAAAATCGGCGACACCGGTCCAGCTTCCCCATCGGTTCATGGCCTGCTTTTCGGGTAGAGGCTCCGGCGGATCATCCATCCATTCGCGAATGGGGCCTGAACCGAACCACGCGTGGTATCGGGAGACAAAGAGGTCGAAGTAGACTGGCCAATTGGCTTCGCAGGGTGCCATGGGATTCCGCGTCCTGGCCGAGGAGGCTGCGGCGAAATAGGCATTGATGATCGTATTGCCTTCTTGACTCGCCGAGTTTCCGCTGATCGAGAATCGAGTATTGGCACCGTGGGTTCGGTATTCAAAAAGCGGTTCGTCGATGAAGATGGGTTCGACTTCAAGCATGGAGCGGAGGAAGAAATCCCAATCGCTGGCTAACTCATAGGGGGCGAATCCGCCGACCTGTTCGTACAGAGAGCGGGTAAAGAGTGCGTTTCCACTGCTTGTAGCGAAGTTGTTACGAAGGAGTGCAAAGCCGACTGTGGGGCAGCGCGCTGCCTCATAGAGCCCATGTCGATAGCCTTTGACGACGTAGGAGTTCTCCGGCAAAGGGAAGCCCGCTGCATCTATCATGCGGGCGCCTGAAAATGAAAGGAAATCACCTTGCTCTGGACTGACAGCGAGCAGGCGCTCAAATCGTTCGGGTGCGTATCGATCGTCGGAGTTCAGGATTGAAAGAAGAGCACCTTGTGACTCGGAGACGCCCCGGGCTATGGCGCCAGCCGTACCGGTGTTTTCCTGCTCGATGAGCGTAGCTTTTGAGGCGGGCACCTTGCTCAGTGCTTCGCGAATCACGGCCGGGCTATCATCGCTTGAGCCGTCATCGACCACGATCAGTTCGATGTCCGAGTAGGTCTGGTTCAGAACCGAGTCGATGGCTTCTTCGATGAAGCGTGCATGATTGTAGGAGGGGATGATGACACTGATTCGAGGCATCTTTTCAGGCTAGGCCTCGGGTTTTCGTGCTGTGACGTAGAAGTCAGATACGCCCTGGAAGAGAAAAGAGTCATCGGTTCCGGGCGCCGAGTCGATCTGCTTGAGTAGGCTCAGGAGTTTCGCCATCGGCGGAAGATAGCCCGAAGCGCATCCAGAATTCAAATTCGCTCGTAGCCTGTTGAAGGGGCCTGAATCCGTTGAGTCCGGCTTACCCCGGATTTCTCCATCGGGGATGCTTCTGGTATTTTTAGCAACCGGGGGACTTGCTGGATCCAATCCAAATCCAGCAAGCTCGGTGATTATTCAAAAGGAGTCCTCATATGCCCACGACCCGCTTTAGCAAAGAAGGCCTGAGAAAGCTCGGAGCCGAACTGGGTTTCCATATCGAAGGGGAAGAACTTGAGGCCATCGATTCCGTCATTGCGGACCTCGCGGCCGGGTTTGATTTCGTCAAAGCGATGCCTGAGGTTTCGAAGGCTTCGGTTCCGCCACGTTCTCATCATGTTCCCGCAACCGAGGATAATCCGAATGGAGCGTGGGTCTGCCAGACCACCCTTCGCGAGCGTGACGAAGGCCTTCTTGAGGGGAGGACCGTTGCAGTCAAGGACAACATTGCGGTGGCGGGGCTTCCCATGGAGGGCGGTACTTCATTCTTGAAGGGGTATGTCCCTGAGGAGGATGCGACCGTGGTCCGACGCGTATTGGATGAAGGCGCGACCATCCTCGGGAAAGCAGCCTGCGAGTATCTTTCGCTTTCGGCTGGGAGTCATACCGCAGCCGGCGGCTTTGTGCGGAACCCCCATGATGCTTCGCGCACGGCGGGGGGGTCTTCGTCTGGGTGTGGTGCTTTGGTGGCCTCGGGTGATGTGGACCTTGCCATCGGGGGTGACCAGGGAGGATCGATCCGATTCCCGGCCTCTTTTTGCGGCATTGTGGGAATGAAGCCCACCCACGGACTCGTCCCTTACACAGGAATCCTCTCGATTGATGCCCATCTGGATCACACAGGGCCGATGACGGCGACGGTGGCCGACAACGCGCTGCTCCTCCAGGTGTTGGCGGGGCCGGATGGTGTGGATACTCGCCAGCAGGGAGTGCCAGAAGGCGGATATAGGCTCGATGAAAGAGAAGGTGTGGCTGGGCTGCGTGTCGGTGTGGTGACCGAGGGGTTTCCCGAGGATACGGATCCGGGCGTGGAGGCCCGTGTGAAGGAGGCTGCTGAACTGCTTACGCAGAACGGTGCAGAGGTTGAGGTGATTTCGATTCCTGAGCATCTCTGGATCGGTGCGGTGGGGGTTCCGCTCTTGCTTCTGGGTGGTTTTGAGGTGGTTCGGGGAGGCGGCTTTGCGACCCATGCAAACATGCCTGTGTTGTCCGGTCTCCCCGAGGCTTTCGCGCGATGGCCCGACCATGCGGACACGATGCCGGTCAACGTGAAGGCCATGCTGCTTGGAGGGGCACTCTTCGACAATGTCGAGGGGCGGGGTCTGTACGCCAAGGCACTCCGTCTGCGGTCGGCCGCCATGGCGACATACGACCGGGCGATGGAGAACCTGGATGCCATCGTTATGCCTACGACTCCGGTCACCGCCCCGAAGCTCCCTTCCCAGGATGCAGATTTCTTTGAGCTCTATGCGGCCGGTGGAGGCGGAATCGGAAACACCATGCAATTTGATGTGACGGGCCATCCGGCTCTCAGTGTTCCGTGCGGTAGTGTGGATGGCCTGCCGGTGGGCTGTATGTTGATTGGTCGTTACTGGGACGAATCCACACTTTATCGGCTTGGAGCCGCCATCGAAGCGGGGTGACGCCCAGCCAGGTCTTCCTGTTTGTCGCCTTGTTGAGGCTCTTCAGTCGAGGGGAACCTCTGCGACGGGTAGGTAGTCGTAGAGGTCATCGGTATGATGCTGCTGTCTCAGTTCGGTGGCTTCTCTCAACATTTCGACGGTTTCAGAAAAAATCCGTTCGACGTCCTGACGCGGCCCTCCCGGATCGGTTCCTTCGAGCCAATTCAGCCGAGCGAAGTTGATTGCCTTGGCGGTGCCTGAGCGGTCGAAAGCAGTTCCTGTTCGCTCTACATCTTCATGAACCAGGTAGAGCCACATGCGGGCGGTGTTGGTCAGAAGCCTTTGTTGGAGTTCATGCCGAGGGTCGTATTCTCCAAACATGGGCCGTTGGAATTCGCTGTGTTTGTAGACGAGAAAGGGGCGGATGCTGGCCCACTTGCCGTGACCGGCGACGCCGGGGCCAATGGCTCTGGACCAGCCTTCCGTATTGGCCTTTTCCACGGACATCTTGGCCAGGATGAAGGCGTAGTGCCCCCCCCAGTGTCCTTGATGGAGGGGGTAGAAGTAGTCGCCCGATACGGTTTCAAAGGCCTCATCCAGCGTCATGAGGCTCGGATCGAGCATCCATCCCGCCCAGAACCACGCGCGTTCCAGAATGCGCGATTGAAGCTCGAGCTTGTCCGTATCTGTTTCGTTTCGAACGAAAGGCGGAAAGACGGTGCATCCGTCGGGATGATCACAGTTGAGCGGTCGCTGGCGAATCAGGTCCCCCACGTGCCAGATGGGTTGCCGAGCCACTGCGATTTCTCGTGATACGATCGGGTCTCGCTCCTTCTGATCGATGGCACGATCGGGGTAGTCGAGGGTTTTCTGTCTAAGCATATGTCCCATGACCTGGATCGACTGGTATTTCGTGGTCATCCACTCAAACGCGCGGGCGTCGTCTGCTGAGCCCAGGTTTTCTTCGCTTTGGGTTGACTCCAGGATGCTGTCGTAGAACGTCCAGAAATTCTGATCTGTCGGGTCTTCCGAATAATGGTCGAAAACTCCATAGAAATGATCGGGATCCTCCGGCCGGATCGCCATATTGGGGAGCCATTCCGCCACACTGCCATTCTGTCCAACGGTTCCCGACCCATCGAGGGGATCCTGGCCTTGATGGCTGAGGCCATGAAACTCGTCTTCGCTCCATCGGTCGAGCCGGACGCCAATGCGGAGATTCGTGCCATCGAGTGAGAGGAGTTGGCGCTGGGCCTCCAGCGCCTTTTCGCGCGAATCAATCTGATCGGTGACCAGAAGAAGTCCGATTTCGTCATGAAGAAACTGCAGAAAGGCGAGATCCCGATCCTGGGGGGTTTCACCGGGGAGTGGCTCAAAGCCGGGTTGCAGAGGGCGGAAGCGAGCGGGGTGGAGAATGCGTGTGAGATCATGGGACTGCCGTTGCGCATGCACCAGTTGCACGATCTGCTCGGCTTTCGCGGAGTCGACATGCTCAAGGGCTCGGCGCCGGATGTCCTCGTCCGAGTATCCGATCACCGCTAGATCGAAAGCGTCGGGAACGTGACAACTGGCGCAGGCGCCGTGGGCACCGGGTGCTCGGAAAGCACTGAGCCCATCGCGTTTCACGGTTTCCATTTGTCCAGCAGAAAAGAAGGGGGCTGCAGGATTGAAGGAAGGCCCACAGCGAGAGGTTGACTGGGAGAGGGAGCACAAGACGCCCTCTGGAAAAATGACACGGGTCTTGTCGGGTTGTGTTCGGCTCTCTTCCATTGCACCGAACTCGAAGGGGGGATTGATGAAGGATCGAGCCCGTTCGCGGCCATCGGCCTGGACGAAGACATCCGGGCCACCGTTTGAGTGTGGGTTGGAGAGTTCGAGCCGGATCGTTCCCGATTCGAAGTTTCTGTAATTGCCCTGACTTTCGAGCAGGGGAGCATATTGAGAGTCGTAGAGGTCGAGTCCACGTTGGGCATGAGCGGGCGCGGCCACATATCGTTCCTCTCGATCCACCACACCATCGCCTTCGAAGTCGTAGAAGACTCGGGCCTGCAGATACGCGATCCCTGTCAGCCAGCCGTCCATCCAGATCTGGAAGCCTGTCGTACCCTGGCGGGGGTCATAGAGTCCCTCCAGTCCGCGGGCCTCGTAGATCAAGGGCGTGGATCCGACGGCAACACGATTGAAGCGCCCACCCTGACCGTTTTCGAATTCCAGACTCCCTGAGTCATTCGGGGAGGAGGGGGCAAAGAGATAGAGAAGGTCACTCTTGAAGCGGTAGAGGGTTGAGCCGTAGGTCTCGCTTTCCTCGTCGTTCTCTCCCGGTGCTGTGGGATCCGGGTCGGGTGTGCTTTCGATGGGCTCGTCCGTTGACGGGTCTGCCTCTTCTCCTGCCTCTATGGGATTGGGATCATCTTCGTTCTCATCCGGCGGGTCTGGGTCAAAAGGAATCGTGGTGTCGGGTTCGGGAATGGAGGGGGGGAGGTTGGCTTCCGCCTGGCCTCCGTATAGGTAGGTGCTCCAATCGGTGTCGTATTGCCCCGGGTTTTCCTCGATTCCGACCACCCAACGGTAGTCGATCCGGTCTCCAGGGTTGAGACCATCGATCTCGAGTCGGTGCCCGCTTTCCGTGATGTCCAATCTTCTAGCGAGAAAGCTCTGACCGATCTGCGTATGGATCTCGGCCCAGGGGTGCCCTTCCAACTCGAAGCGGAGCTTGCCCCCTCCGGTTTCGATCAGTCGGGGAATTCCGTATGACGCGATTTCGCCATCGAGGCCGGAGTAGCTGGCTTCGTGCCACTGAGTCCAGGTCTGCCCGTTGATGCCGACTAGAAACCGGTATCGAATACTGTCGCCGGGGTTCAGTCCGAAGACCATGTATTGGTTGCCACCTTCTACCCTGTGCATCCGGGTATGGCGGGAGATTCCAGGGGCCTCCACTTGAAGATCTGCCCAGTCTGAGTTCCTCACAAAGAACCGGGCGATCCCCTGATGGACTTCTGTAAAGCCGAGTTCGATCCTTTCGGAATCCATTTGGAGGCTGAAACGATCTCCGGAATATCTTTCGGTCGTGGCTGGGTTTTCGGGTACCAGGACTTCAACGAGTTGACCCAGTTGGTCGAGAAAAGTCAATCGTTCTATGGAGCCCCCTTCACAGATTTCTCCATTGAGTCGAAAGCGATCTGGAGTCTGGCGAGGTCCCGACTGATGCATGCGAATGATCAACTCGTGGTTCGTGTCGGGAGCCAGCAGGGCACCATCGAGCGCCTGCAGACGGTGCGTCGTCGGATCAGGTGAGAGAACTGCATTCTCAACATGGACCATCTCCTGGTTCAAGTGCTTTGGAAAGGTCAAGTCCCATCCTGAGATCGACTCTTCGAGTTCATGGCTCAGCCTGATCTGTGCATCGAAGCCGCTGCCCCAGTCATCGAGGAGGCTGTACTCGACTTTGCACGTGGGGGTGCCAAAGTCGCATGCGGTGACAGAGAGTCCCAGAGGCAGAATCAGTAGACGCGTCGCGCTTTTCTGGATCAGTGCGAGGAAGGTCGAAAAGGTCAGGGTGAGGAGCGACATGGGCCTCCAATCTCGGCTTCTCGCATCCGGCTACCCGGTGTACAAGAGCATTCATGGAGGGCACGCTAAGCGAAAGGCGGGACCGGTTCTGTGCCATGTATCACGATTCAGGGTGCAGCGGTGATGGCTGCCTGCTCAATGGAGCGCTCTTGCTTTTGAGGCTCAGACCGGTTGCGTGACGCTTTCCAGCATCGCTTGAAGTCAGCTTGAGACGGGTCTGGAAAGCGGGTCTGGAAAGCGGGTCCGGATGGTGGAGCGTCCGTTAGCGGGGTTCGTCGCCGCAGATCGTGACTCGTTCGACGATACGCCGCTTTGGGAAGTAGTCCGAGACTGCGTAGTGTTGCACTGCTCGATTGTCCCAAAAGGCGATGGAGTCCTTTTCCCAACGAAAACGACATTGGTATTCGGGTATCTGCGCTTGCGCGTAGAGCTTTCTCAAGGTCCTGCGGCTTTCGTCTTCACTCATGTCCTTGATGAATTGCGTGAAGGCGATGTTGACGTAGATACTCCTGAGTCCCGTCACCGGGTGTGTGCGAACCACGGGATGTTCGGGGTTGGGGTATTTCTGGTTGAATTCCTCGACTTGTTCCGGGGTTGCTCCTCTTTTTATGAGCGCCCTTCGGAAGTTCGCGAAGTCGTGGACAGCGACCTTGCCCTCGATACGTTCTTTGGTTTCGTCATCGAGGCCTTCATAGGCAGCATTCATATCCGAGAAGAGGGTGTCGCCTCCGAAATCGGGAACCTCGAGTGCGCGAAGAATGGAGCCAAGAGAAGGCTTTTTCCGCCAGGTCACATCCGAGTGCCAGGTGTTTTCCCGACCTCGATTGTTCTCGTCATGCTGGATCACGAGTACTTCCGGAAAGCCTTCCTTTTTTGGAGCGAAAGGATGGATCTCCAATTCGCCAAAAAAACGAGCAAAGCGCAGATGCTCTTCTGTTGTGATGTCCTGGTTCCGGAAGAAGAGGACCTTTGATTCGACAAAGGCCTGCTCGAGCTTCTGCATGGTTGCTTCGCTCTGGGGCTTGTTGAGGTCAATCCCCGAGATTTCGGCGCCCAGCGTCGGTGTCATCGGGTGGATCTGGAATTCTGACATGGGTTTGCTTTTCCCTCGTTGGTCGAGTGGATAGGGTAAGGCGGTGTTCGGCGATCACAATGATTGTGGCGGTAAAATCCGGTCAGCGCGAATGAGAGCGCGATGGTTCGGAGAAATTCATCCTGGATTTGGATTCAGGGTCTTTTGTTCCCGCATCAGAGGCGTGGTGGACGACTTCTTCCAGTTTCTTCTCGAATCGCTGGCCCGGGTTGGTTTTCTCTATTGAGCGGGTAGAGTTCCAGTCACTATGTCTGTAGAAGTCAGCGAGCTATTTCGAGTAGACGGGAAGGTGGCCGTCGTGACCGGGTCCGGGCAGGGAATCGGGCGGGGGATCGCGATCGGTCTAGCCCAGGCGGGTGCGGACGTGGTCATCAATGCGCGACGCGAGGCCGATGTAGCCGAAACCGTCCGGGGCGTGGAAGCGTGCGGGCGGCGCGCTCTTGCGATGGTGGGCGATATTCGCGGCGACACTTCCGAAAAGATCGCGGCAGAGACCGTTGCGAAGTTGGGTGCTCTTGATATCTGGGTCAGCAATGTGGGTGGAAACGACGAGAAGGGAACGCTGGAATTGCTGGATACACCGGATGATCACTTCCGGGATCAATTGGAGTTGAATCTCACCACAGCGTTTCAAGGCGCGAAAGCGGCTGCGTCTCGTATGGAGCGTGGCGGTGCCATCATCAATATCGCCTCGGGTGCGGGAACGCGGGCATCACCTCGAACCGGTCCGTATGCGGCCGCGAAGGCGGGTATGCTCAACCTGACGGAGACGCTTGCGGCTGAGTTGGCGCCCAAGGGGATTCGTGTCAACGCGGTGTCGCCGGGGCCGGTTCCGACGGAAGCCTTTGTCGAGATGCTTGAGGACCCTGATCGATTGAAGGAGTACGCCGATGCTGTGCCGCTGGGCCGGTTCGGAACGCCGCAGGACATTGCGGCGGCGGTCGTATTTTTTGCTTCTTCGGCCACCGCCTGGGTGACCGGCCAGAACCTTCTCGTGGCAGGAGGTCGTACCCACCGAACTCTCGCGTACGGAAGCGACGACTGACCGAGGTCCGATGTGTGCTTTCTTGCGGGGATGCTCCGGGCGCTTTCCTCGAAGGTGGAGGCAGCCTTTTGCCGCCATTTTCGTGCCTCGTCTGGGGTATGATAGACGCGTGACGGAAAGCGAATTTCCGGTCGCAGATCCGAATGTAGTCCCGCTTTGATGAGATGGAACCTTCTCAATACGAGGTGCACGGAACATGAGTGATCAAGAGCATAAGTCGCTGCAGACCCACAAATCATACTGCCGGTTTTGTCATGCGTACTGCGCCCTCGAAGTAGAGGTGGAAGATGGCAAGGTGACCCGAGTTCGGGGCGATGCCTCCGACCCGGTGTATGGCGGTTATACGTGTGTGAAGGGACGTCAGCTGCCGGATGTCCTCAATGGGCCGGAACGCATTACCGCATCCCTCAAGCGTAATGCCGAGGGTGGGTTTGAAGAGATTTCCACCGCCCAGGCATTGGATGAAATCGCGGATCGCTTGCGCGAGATCATCAAGGAACACGGGCCTCAGTCGGTGGCCAGTTACAGTGGGACGCATGCTTTCCAGAACTCTGCGGCTCTTCTGGTGAGCAAGGCTTTTCATGTGGGCATCGGGTCCCCCTCGTACTACACCAGTGTCACGATCGATCAACCCGCCAAGTTCATTGCGCCTTCACGTGTGGGTACATGGGAGGCGGGGCCACATGGATTCGAGGATTCAGATGTCTCCATGATGATCGGCAACAACACGGTGGTCTCGAACTACGCTCCTTTCGGTGGGCTCCCGCCGTTCAGCTCTGATAAACGTCTGCGAGACAACCAGAAGAGGGGTATCAAGATCATCTGCGTTGATCCTCGTCGTACAGAAACGGCTCGACGCGCTGATATCCATCTGCAAGTCAAGCCGGGTGAAGATCCGACCCTGCTTTCCGGTATCGTGAAAGTCATACTGGATGAAAAGCTCCATGATGAGGAATTCTGCTCTCGTTGGGTCGAAGGCGTCGAAGCCTTGCATGAGGCAGTGAAACCCTTTGATCTTGAATATGTCGAGAAGCGAGCCGATGTGCCCCGTGAACTCATCGTTGAAGCCGCGCGCCTTTTTGCGCGTGGTCCGCGAGGCACCGCCACGGCGGGGACCGGGCACAATATGTCCATGCGCCCGAATCTTTCGGAACATCTGACAATTGCNCTCAATGTTCTTTGCGGTCGTTTCAATCGTGAGGGGGAGAGGGTTCCCAATCCCGGGCTTCTCGGCCCTGCCACGCCCAGGCGTGCNCAGGCCCTGGCGCCGGATCCGGTTTTCGGGAAAGGGCCTCAGCTTCGGACTCGGGGGTTGGGCGAGGTCTTTGAAGAAATGCCCTGTGCGGCTCTGCCCGATGAGATGCTCACGCCCGGCGAGGGGCAGGTCCGTGCCTTCGTGACNGTAGGCGGAAACCCGGTGGTGGCTTTTCCGGATCAAGAGAAGACGATCCGCGCTCTGGATGGTCTGGATCTTTTTGTCAGTATTGATCGCAAGATGTCTGCCAGCGCTCGCAGGGCAGACTACATCCTNGCTCCCAGGCTTTCACTGGAGCGCGAAGACACCTTGGTGCTNGCTGACTCGTGGTACGAGCAACCGTATGGCCACTATACGCCGGCGGTGGTCGATCCTGACCTGGATGTGATTGAAGAATGGGAATTCTATTGGGAGATGGCCAGCCGTCTTGGCACGCCCATTGACCTGGCAGGGGGCCGGGTCCCGCTGGATCGAAAGCCGACGAAGTTCGAAATCTTGAAGCTCATGCTGGGCGAATCGCGAGTGCCTCTNGAGAAGATCCGAGATCATTCGGGNGGAGCTCTCTATCCTGAAGCCGAGAGTCTGGTNCANCCGGCTGATCCGGAGGCTCGAGATCGCTTGTCCCTGTGTCCTCCCGGNATCGCTGAAGAACTTGAAGAGGTCCGCGGCGANGGGTTGAGNGACGACGCGGGCTACGCCAATGATACGGCCAGTTTCAGTCATCGATTGATCTGNCGNAGGTTGGGCCACGTCTACAACTCATCCGGGCAGGANCTCGATGGCCTGGCCAAACGCGGTTCGACCAATTTNGCCTACATGAATGAAGCGGATGTCGAGGCCATGGGCGCCTCGACGGGTGATCTGATCGAAATCGAGTCAGAGAGCGGCCGGATNCGNGGCGTGATTGAGTCAACGGACGAGTTGAAGCCTTCCGTGATTTCCATGGCGCATGCATTCGGGGGAGGTCCGGAAAACGATGGCGACGAGCGAATCTCCGGTTCCAGTACGAATCGCCTCGTGGACAGTGCCCGGAATTTCGATCCGATTTCCGGGATGGCGCGTCAAAGCGGAATTCCGGTGAATGTCCGGCTTGTTGCCGAATGACTCATTGCTGAATTCTCGATCTGTNCCATCCTTGGGGCCGGATTGATATTCGAGCCGGGCGCCGGTGTCATGCGCTCCAGTGTTCAAGAGATAAGGAGTCACAGTATGGACCTGTCGGGGTCAGAACTTCTGGAGGTCTATCGGAAGTTGAGGACGATCCGGTCTTTCGAAGAGAAGTTGAGCGAACTGGTTTCTCAGGGGAAGATCGGTGGATTCATGCATCTCTATGCGGGTGAGGAAGCCATTGCCGTGGGTGTCTGCTCTCATTTGAGTGACGAGGACCTTCTCGGGTCCACGCATCGCGGCCACGGCCACTGCATCGCGAAGGGTGTAGATGTNCATGCAATGATGGCGGAGCTTTTCGGACGCTCCACCGGGACCAACCGGGGAAAAGGTGGTTCCATGCATATTGCAGATGTGGACAAGGGAATGCTGGGCGCCAACGGCATTGTAGGAGGAGGTCTNCCCCTGGTGACGGGGGCGGCTTTGACCGCGCAGGTGCAGGGAACCCCGAACGTNGCGGTGGGTTTTTTCGGTGACGGGGCGACCAATCAGGGGCAGTTCCATGAGTCACTGACCATGGCTGCGAATTGGAAGCTGCCTGTGGTCTATGTCTGTGAGAACAACGGTTTCGGTGAGTTCACTCCGACTGATTTCGTTGTCCCAGTAAAGGATATCGTCGAAAGGGCGGCTTCCTATGGTATGCGCGCCGTGATTGCCGATGGCATGGATTTCTTCGACGTGTACGAAAAAGCAGGCGAAGCCATCGAGTTGGCGAGGCAGGGAGAAGGCCCCACGCTCCTTGAATGCAAGACCTATCGATTCTATGGACACTATGTCGGCGACCAGAATCCATACCGGAACAAAGAGGAAGCGGAAGATTGGATCCAGAACAGGGATCCACTCGATCTCTTTGAAAACAGGGTCACCGAGGCGGGCCTGCTTGAGTCAGACGATTTTCGTACCGTGGACGGAGAGGTCGCNCATNTCATGACCGAGGCAGCCGAAGCGGCCGAAGCCGCACCTCTGCCCGACGTGGAAGATGTGCTCACTGACGTGTATGTGACGTACGGCGAGGGGGCAGGAAATGACGCGTAAGTTGTCCACGGGTGCAGCGATCAATGAAGCNATCGCTCTTGCTATGCGGAGTGACCCCAANGTGATCTTGATGGGAGAGGATGTCGCCGGTGGCGGTGANCGGTCTCAAGATGGCACTGAGGAAATGGGGGGCGTACTCGGAACGACCCGGGGTCTGGTCGGCGAATTCGGGATGAATCGAGTGCGTGATACGCCGATCGCCGAGATGGGNCTGATCGGGACAGCGGTCGGTGCAGCTGCCACNGGGTTGCGACCCATTGCTGAGCTGATGTTCATGGATTTCCTGGGCACCTCGCTTGACCCGCTTCTCAACCAGGCTTCGAAGCTTCGTTATATGTTCGGTGGCAAGGTGAAGGTTCCTGTTACCATTCGAACTGTCTGCGGGGCGGGTATGCAGGCGGCAGCTCAGCATTCCCAGTCCCTTTACTGGATGACCACGGGCATCCCGGGGTTGAAGACAGTGGTTCCTTCCACACCGGAAGATGCCAAGGGGTTGCTTCTGGCTTCCATTCGGGATGATGACCCGGTCGTCTTCTGTGAAGCCAAGGGCATCCTCAATGTGGTGGGTGAAGTTCCTGAGGGTGATTATGAGATTCCATTGGGTCAGGCCAGGATCGTGCAAGAGGGAACGGATGTATCCCTGGTTGGCTTTGGTTCTACCGTACAGGTGGCGATGGATGCCGCAGCGGCCTTGCAGGGGGCAGGGACCAGCGCAGAGGTGATCGATCTCCGCTCCCTGTCTCCACTGGACGAGACCTCCATACTGGAATCATTGGCCAAGACCGGGCGCATGGTCGTGATCGATGAATCGACGCCGCGNTGCTCGATTGCNCGTGATGTCGCGGCNTTGTGTGTGGNTCAGGGNTTCGATTTNCTTCAAGCACCNGTCAAGTGTGTGACTGCTCCCCACACTCCCGTGCCTTTCAGTCAGGTGCTGGAGCAGGCTTTTCTTCCCTCGGCGCAAGATGTGCTTGATGCCGTTGGCGAGATGGGGTGAGTCCAATGCCGATTGCCATCAGTATGCCGCGGCTGGGAATGACCATGGAAGAAGGAATCGTGATCGAGTGGTCGCATTCCACCGGAGAGTCGGTCGAAAAAGGTGAGATCATCTTGATCATCGAATCGGAGAAGTCCGAAGTCGAGATCGAGTCACCGGGTTCTGGTNTTTTCAGGCANGTCTTCGTCGAAGAAGGNGAGACGGTTCCGTGNGGCACCNTGNTGGCAGCGATTACNGAAACAGCCGANGAGGCTTTTGATTCGGAAGCNTTTGCACGAGCCAATAGTGAGTCTCAGGACGGAGATTCCGGCGGCTTGCAGGTCAAGTCGGCGCCGGCTGCAGAAAACAAGTCAGCGCCGAAAGATCCAGTGACGCGTGCNGAGAAGCCGGTGGTGCCCGCGGCTCGGGCCGCAGCTCGAAAGCTCGGAATCGATCCTCAGGATGTTCCGGGTACGGGGCCTCATGGAAGAGTCACGAANCAGGATGTAGAGGCTTATGCGGCCGCACGTGAAGCGCTGGTNCCCCTGNCNGGNGGNGTCTCTCTTGAAGTNATCAAAGCGGGCACGGGAGATACAGTCCTNCTNCTNCCGGGTCTGGGNTCGGACATCTCGTCTTTTGCACGNCAAACTGCNGTNTTGACGGAGCAATTCCATGTGCACGGTGTAAACCCGCGCGGAGTGTCTCTCTCNGATGCACCTGACGAGGAGATCTNCCCCGTAGAGCAGACGGCAGCCGATGCCGCCCAGGTTTTTGAGGGCGAAGCCCACGTAATCGGAGCCAGCCTCGGGGCCGCAGCGGCGATTGAGTTGGCCTTGACCCAGCCTGGCCGAGTCAAGACCTTGACCCTGATTACGCCCTTTGTCGAAGCGACACCTCGTCTTCTGTCTGTGGGGGCGGCCTGGCAAAGGCTCGCGGACGAAGCGAGTTCGGAAACCCTCGCCATGGCCTTGTTGCCCTGGCTCTTTTCCAGTGAATTCCTNTCAGATGCCGGGGCCCGAAACCGCACCCTGCGAGGTCTTGCGCAGATGGGTGCCCGAGTGCCTGCGAAGACACTGGGGCGAATGACGGCAGGCTTGGANTCCTGGTCGGGTTCGAGAAGTTCGGATCTCTCCGGGCTTTCCGTGCCGACCCTGGTGGTGGCTGCAGGACAAGATCTCCTGACACCGGACGCAGCGGCGGTGGCCCAATCGATTCCCGATGCTCAATTGCTCAGGGTCGAGACATCGGGTCATGCGGTTGCGCTTGAAGAGCCCGAAGCCGTCAACCAGGCGATCCTCAAGCATCTGGNCTGACGCCTCTCGGCTCATCGGCCCGGTCTGGCTCGCGCCGCCTTTCGGATTGCGAAAGTGGAATTATTTCAGCAATTCCAGGGGAATGCATGATGGGGTTCCCGCTTTTTGTTCCTGAACTGCGTTTGGTTCATGTATAGAATTATCCAAGGGGAGCCCCAGTCATCTTGGGCGGATCTGGATTTCGAGGAGAAGAGTGATGGGATCAGGGCATCGGACAGTCGGTTTCTGGGTGGTGTGTGTGAGTCTCTTTCTCGGGTCTTCGGGAGCCGGTGCGGTTCCCAACTACGCGGCTGAGTATCTTTTGATCGGGACCGGGCCCCAGAGCACCGCTGTCGGTGCCAAAGCCAGTAATTGGGAACTCGGAGCCAACAGCAGTGCCAGTCCCTGGTTCGATACAGAGAGTCTGCCGGGTAATGCCCTNCCGGTTGCGGTGGGCATTCAAGGCAACGGTGACATTGCTCTCACGGATTCCAATGGCAGTTTCGACTTCTCCAATATGGAGATCTGGGGTGACACCGGCGTGGACTGCGCCGGCTCGAGNGGAAGCTGCAATGACGGCGCATCGAACACTGACTTCAACGGGAGCACTTTGTCGAATTCAAACGGGATCAATGGCGGAGTCGATCTGTCGGGTTTGAATGCACAACTGGCCAGCGTAGCGGCTGACATCCCGAGTCTGGCCGGAGACTTCACGCTCACTTTCAATGATGGAAAGTGGGATACGGATCTGGTCATCAATCTCAGCGTCGGGCTTACGGTNATCGATATCGATACCAACGACAATGATCTCCTGCTCGAGGAAAGAAATCTTCTTTTNGANGGNCCAGAGGGNGCCTTTGCCATTGTNCGNGTTCCCGATGAGGCAAACTTTCTCGTGACTCAATCCAACATCATTGTTGGAAACGGGGGAATGGGTCTCAACAANGTTCTCTTCTTCANTGACAAGGATGACAACAATCAGCACTTCAACTTCAATGATACGATTCTCAANGGAGTGGCGTTCTGGGATTTGAGTGACGAAGGAGAAATCCACCTCAGCAACGCTCAGGGTTGTACTCAGCTGGTCGGGGCGAAAATCGATACCAACGATGTCCGGTTGAATAGCTGCGCCACCGTTGTCCCCGAGCCCAACACGGCTGTGCTTGTAGGCCTTGGACTCCTGGGCCTGGCCTCAGCTCATTCTCTCGCCAGGCGTGCACGGCTGTCCTAGGTCCTGGCGCCTAGATTTTCCGCCTCATGGACAGCTCCAGGATCCCGAATCCGATGCATAGAGCCACCAGGCTGAGTATGCCGATGGGCGTCATGGCCGGGACAGGGACGGGAGCGGGTGCGCTCGCCATGAAGAAGTCCCACTGGGTCTGGTTGTAGCTCCGGTCCCAGTTGTGATNGAGGCTTGAGCGCAGGGTCACGAGCTCAGGTGAGTGCCCTGCGTTCANNANTGCGTTGTTCAGGGCCACGCTGCTCGAGTAGGGCACCACNGAATCGCCGGATGAGTGGAGNAGCATGCCCTTCAACTCCGGCGTACTTCCTGGAACGGGAGTAGGCCAGAATCCTGCAACCAATCCTCCGGCAAATTCCGCAAAAGCCGNGACTTTNTTCGTGTCATTCCTCAGCTGAGCCGCAATGTAGTAGCTGAAGAACCCGCCCATCGAATGACCCGTCGTGAAGATCTGTGTTGTGCGGATATTGTAGTTGCTGATGGCCCAGGAAATCATGTCTCGAACAAAGTTTGCATCAGCCGAGTTCATGTCCCAGCTGTCGTCTTGGTAGGAGTTGGGAAACAAGACGATGAAGTTCTCTTGATCAGCAAGGTCCTGCCAGCGATAGCGACCGTTCGGATTGGCTGCTTCAGANGCGGAACTCGTGAGGCCGTGCATCATGAAGAGAAGCGGTGTGGATACGGACGCATTGTATGAGTCCGGCACGTAGGCAATGAACTGACGTTGCTGTCCACTGCTCGTGATGTTGACCGTGGTCGTCGTACCGGCCAGGGATTCGTATGCACAAAGCCATACGGCGAGAAAAAAAGAAAAAGAGAGAAGTCGCTTCGTCATCGTACACCTCCTCGGTTGGGCTTACCCGAATGATGTTCGGGCTGTGTGAGCCGGGGCATTGCCGAGTGTACGGTGACCTCTTGAAGAAGTGCTTCGGAATAAAAAATGTTTTTTGGGAAACAGATATCTTCTTTTGATCGATAGCTTGTTTTTGCTTTGCATTAAAAAGTGTTCATGTTTCGTGAAACTGAAATCGTGGTGACGACTTTGTTATTCAACTTCAGTTCGCATCATCGATGCAGTGGTAGAAAACTCTGTTTATTGACGGCAAATAATTTGTGTTCACTAGACGTGTTTTGAATGAGTTGGCCATGAGTGGTTGGCTTGCGGAAGAACAATTCCAGGAGATTGGGACACGTGTGGAGATCCGGGTGGGAACTTTGGGTCGCGACTCTCGATCCGTTCTTGTCTTCTTGATTTCCGGGAAGGGTGCATGCGGGCTGCAGGGGGCAGTCTGGGGAAGGAGGAGGGCCGCTTCTTGCTACCCGGGGTGACTTCATCAAAAAAAATCAAGACGAGCCTGAGTGCGTTTTGTACACTTGGGCTTGTCATCCAATAGAGGATTTCATCCCGACATCGGGTTTGTGAGGAGAATCGAGATCATGGCGCGAGTAGAAAACAAGTGTGACAGCCCGATGCTCAGGGGGAATTTCGGTCCGATCGAGGATGAGTTGGATGTGGCCGAGTTGGAAGTGACCGGGGCCATCCCGCCCGAAATCTCGGGTCTCTACCTTCGCAATGGGCCCAACCCGATGTTCGAACCTCTCGGCCAGTATCACTGGTTTGATGGGGATGGCATGCTGCATGGGATCAATATCGAAAACGGAAAAGCCAGCTATCGCAATCGTTGGATCAGGAGCCGTGGACTGGAGGCAGAAGAATCTGCCGGTCGTGCCATTTTTGGCGGCATGAATACGCTCAATTTGACGGACTCCAGCCTCGCGGCGGAGGCGGGTGGAATGAAGAATACGGCGAACACCAATGTGATTCGTCACGCCGGTAAGATCCTCTGCCTCATGGAGGGCGCGGCGCCGACGGTGGTGACTCCTGATCTGGAAACGGTGGGGGAGGAAAACTTTGGTGGCAAACTGCAGGGGAGCCTCTCGGCTCACCCGCACTATGATCCGCGGACTGGAGAACTCCTGGCGTTTGGTTATGTGCCGAATCTCAAATACATGCGCTTCAGCCGGGAAGGGGAGCTGTTGCAGGTTGAGGACATCGAGGTTCCCAAGCCCACGATGATGCACGATTTTACATTCACGAAAGATCACGCGATCTTCTTTGATGCCCCCGCAGTGATGGACTTCCAGTCCTTCTTGATGGGGACGGGGCCGATGGTTCGCTGGGAGCCCGAAAATGGCACTCGGATCGGTGTCATGGGCCGAGAGGACCGGGGGAGCGATATCCGCTGGTACGAGATCGAGAACGGTTTCTGTGTCCACTTCATGAACTCATATGAAGAGGATGGAAAGATCATCGTCGACGGTTTTCGCTTCAATGAGATGGATTTTGGTGTCGACGATGAGGCCGTTCCCGATCCGGACGGATTCTTGACGCGNTTCACCATCGATCCCGAGGCAGGAAACGTCAAGCAGGAGCGCATTGGCGATCTGCCGGGTGAATTCCCTCGAGTCAGGGCCGAAGTGGANGGNGAAAAGCATCGTTTCGGTCTCGCCGGGAGCTTCGTCAAGAGCGATCCNGATGGTCCTCGCTTTGATTCCGTGACGTTGTATGACCTTGAGACAGGCACCCAGAAAACCCATCCNTTCCGAGACGGCGAGATCACGGGCGAGGCGACCTTTGTTCCGGATCCNTCCGGGAGCGCGGAGAACGATGGCTGGATTGTTTCCATGGTGAGTGATGCCGANGGGGCCCATACAGATCTGGTCATCCTGGATGGGCATGATCTGANTGAAACAGCCCGGGTGCACATGCCCCGGCGAGTTCCCTTTGGTTTTCATGGGAACTGGTTGCCGGAGGGCTCAGACGCCATGGATATGCCGAAGACTTGAAAGCGAGCGTCTCGGCTTCAGGGAAGGGGTGGCGTGTCTGCTCCGGCTGTTAGTTCCGCCGGTCTTGATGCTCTTGCNCGTCACCACTGGAGCTGGATCAGTGAGAGCTTTCTGCATGTCTCCATTCTTGAGGAATGGGGAGAGCAGACTCTTTCAGGGCGGATAACGGCCCAGTATTCAAGCGAGATACCGAGAGCCTTTCGCTTGATCGAACTCCTGCTGGAATCGAAAAGCCGAATCGATCTGGGTTTTCGGGACCCNCGCCTTGAGTCCTGTCTGCTTGAGCCGGGTCGATCTGTTCGTGCGATGGCGGCGCGCGAGCTGTCCATGATGCAGNTCTTCGATGCGCGTCTCGAAACCCTGTCCCGGGAGTNTTCGAGAGAAGGTCGAGAAGACGTGTCCGGGATCCTGGATGAGGCCATCGCGAGTCGAAGCGAGTACGGGGTCTGGCTGGTGGAGTGGATGGAGGCCCTGACGGAGGCAGATCAACGACTCTGCCTGGTCCCGGACGATCCGGCGTGGCTCCCCTTGAACAGGCTGCTTCTTCAACTTCTGGATGCCATCGATGAAACCAGCATTCACATGCTGGTACTTGGAAACGAGAACCAGGTAGAGACATCCGAGCAGAGTTGGCAGAGCAGCTATGGGTACATGCTCCTGGCCGTCGAAATAGTCCGGTATCTTGCGAGTCGGGATTGGGCGATTGATTTTCGCAACAAGGCGGTATTCGAGAACACTGATCCTCCTCGGATCGGAACCACGGCTCGCCAGGCGCAGCAGATCAATCGATGGCGGGAGTCGAGTCTGAAGGGATCTGCCGGTGCTGTCACCGGATCCGATTCATCGGGGCTGAGTGGGTCTTCAGGAGATTCCGGTGCAGGGTCCTTTCTGTTGGAAATAGCGAGACGGATTGCAACACTGCCCGATCCAGCGCCGGGCTCGGGGCCGTCTATGGGCTCAATGATGGAGCGGTATCGCTATTCTCGTTGATTTCAAGGACTCGCGTGGGCGTTGGGCGGAGGCCTTCCTCGCTGGATATGCAGAGGTCACTGTCGGGGTTTTGGCATCGCCTGTACACTGGNCTNGAGGTGCCGATACCTCAAGACAATGGAGATCAAAGGCGTATGAGTTCTCGTCAAACGGTGCGATGGGCGCGACCCCACCCCTGGCATGGTCTTGAAGTCGGCCCCAGCCCGCCGGAGTTGGTCAATGCCTTCATCGAGATCACGCCCTTTGATCGAGTGAAGTATGAACTGGATAAACAGACAGGTTTCCTGAAAGTAGACCGACCGCTGCGAACTTCATCGCTTCCTCCGAANTTGTATGGATTCATTCCGCAGACCTATTGCGGTGAGCGTGTGGCCGCTTTGTTGCCGGGCTCTATCNGGGGNGATGGCGACCCGCTTGATATCTGTGTGTTCAGCGACCGACCGATTGCTCGAGCCGAAGTGTTGTTGGAGGCTCGGGTCATCGGAGGCTTCCCGATGATCGATAACGGGGAGGCCGACGACAAGATCGTCGCCGTGCTCGAGAATGATGCCGTCTGGGGAGAGGTGCGGGACATCTCGGGATTGCCCGCCGCCATGGTCAATCGGCTGCGACACTACTTTGCAAACTACAAGGTGCTCCCTGGAGAGCCGGAGACCGTCGAGATCGACGCTCCCTACGGGCGTGAGCGCGCAGAGAAAGTCATTGAGGCGGCTATGGCCGATTACCTCGACCTTCACACGGAGTAGTTCGGACTCGACTCTGGCCATGCGGACACATACTCCGACATTCGTTGTTGTCGCCTGCCTTGCACTGGCGTGTGTGTTCTTCGGTTTCCTGGGCTTTCACTCCTATGTGCCTTATGACCCGGGTTTCGTACTGGCGTATAGCTGGCGTCTGTGGGGCGGTCAGGTTCCCTACGTCGATTTCATTCATCTCCGTCCACCTCTTTCGATCTATCTCCATACCGGTTGGTTGTGGCTACCCGAGACCTGGTCTTTTCCGGCGAGTCGATTGGGCTATTTCGTCCAGATGGCCCTGGCGGCGGCTTTGCCAGCGGCCGCGGCTCTGCGGGTGGGTCTGGTTTCCGACCCTGGACGTGCTTTTTTCCTGACTCTGGCCTTCTATATCTTTGCGCTTGGCAGTTTTCCCATCATGCCCTGGTATACGGTGGACGGCGTATTCTTTTCGTCGATCGCTTTGGCCTGTTGGCTGATGTCCACTGAGCGAATGGAGTCTGACGGGGCCGGGGAGTCGACTTCGTCTTCTGTTCGACGGAATCAGGTCGTATGGCGTTCGTTCTGCTCTCTTGCACTGGCCGCATCGGCTCTGTGCAAGCAGCCCTTCGTCCTGCTTCCTGTGGTTTTCGCCCTGTGTGTCGGGCTCGGGTTTCTAAGGAGTAGGAGCCGTCCGCGGGTGGTTCAGTACGGCGGGAACATCCAGTCGGCAGGAATGGGGAGAGACTGGGTTCTGCTCTCAGCCTCGCTTCTGCCAGGGTTGGCTCTCGCGCTGGTGCAAAGCGGAGTGCTTTTGTTTCAGGGTGCATTTTCCGGATTCGTTGAACAAGCGGTCCTGGCTCCCTTTCGGATGCCCCCGAAAGCGACGAGTTGGATGATCTATTTTTCGGGGCCCGCCTGGGCCGCACTTCCGGGCTTTTTGTGGCCTTGGCTGGAGCGCAGGTCTGGACGCGCGTCCCGTTCGGTCTCAGTCGGTCCCGTGATGGAGGTTGTCGCAATTTCGGGGCTGGCATTCTGGCTCTCGACAGATCAATTCAGCTACACGCTGCTCGCCTTCCTGGTGGGGCAGGGGGCGGGTCGTCTGCTCGGTCTGGGGCTCGAGCCAGAAGCGTCCCCGCTTGCGCTTCACGAAGAACGGATTCGTGCTGGGCTGGCCGGTTGGGTCGCGTTGACCGGGTTCTGTGCTTCCCTGAGCTGGGGCGCCTCTACGCCTGTGCTGGGGCTTGCGGCCTTGGGGGTCGCTCTGACGGGTCGTTTCCGTTCCGGAACGGGTTTTCTTTCAGCGGGCTTCCTGGCCGCATTACTGGCCGTGGTATCGCTTTTCTGGTTCGCTCAGGTACGGGTGAGGGAGCCNTATCTGCTTCAGCCGATCGAGCATCAGACTGAACCCCTCCACGAAGTCTTCCCACGCTTTGGAAGGCTTTGGGGTACGCCGCAGTTTCATGCACAGATGAGCGAGCTCAAAAGTTTTCACGAACGGCATACACGCAAACCCGAACGGAGCTTTACGGTGCTGCGCAGCTTTCCTCTTCTCCACTACCTGACGGGGACCCAGAGCGACGTATCGCTGGATTGGTACTACTGGCTTGAAATGCGCGGCTACGAGCAGGCTCTTACCCGAGAACTACGGGAAATGGATGGCGTCCTGATCCTTGAACGACCACCGTGGGACCGACCGGATCCGGAAAGTGATGAGGTCACTCCGTGTCAGGAATCGATGTTCTCGAATTCCCCCTACTTCCTGCAGCACTTGTATCGCAGTTCCACATTGATCGAGTCGGGAAGATTCTTCTGCTTTGTGGAAAGCGGATCTTTCCCTTGATCTGGAAAACGAGCGAAGAGGTCCAAGGTCTATGCAGGCTGCGGCTGACGGATCACGTAGGGGTTCTGGGTAAAGTATCCCCGTCGCTCCTGTGCCGGCTGTATGGCTTCCACTCGTCCTCCGGCGATGTTGTACCAGAGACGCAACATCAATCTCGATTTATCCGGGTCCGGGTGGTTGATGAATCCGGACCGCTTATGCAGGCAGGTGAAGTTGTGGGTAAGCAGAAGGTCGCCGGGCTCAAGCTTGAAGGTGAGTTTGTGATGGTCGCGCTCTGCGATTTCTTCNAAGGCATCGAGTGCTTCCCGNTCGGGATCCGGCATCGATGTCCCTGACGCTTCATAGGGGAGCTCCATGAGTCTGAGATTGGCCCAGGCCAGAAGAGAATCTGCTTGGGGATAGAAGAGAGGGCGTCTGGGCAGTTCACTCCCCTGCATGGCTCCTTCTTTTCGCATGTACATGGGCAATCCCCGGTAGAGGGTTTCCAGATGCTGGGGACATTCCTGGACCATGGTGTTGTGTACGGAGATCATGCTGGAGAGGGAATTCGATCCACCTTCCGGGGCTTGACGGACGCAGAGCAAGCTGGCCACGTCTCCTCCGTCGCAATGGAAACGAAGGTCCGCATTGGATACATATCCGCGTGTGTCGAGCCCATTGTCACCGGCTTCGACGACTTGCGTCACGGCACCGATGACTTCTCCGTTCGCATTTTGCGCAATGACATCGCCTAACCCGAGTGCGAGCAGCCAGTTGACTCCGTAGGCGTAGTCCACATCGGTGGGTGGCAGATCGATACCTCGCACGAGGGCGAACCCGCAGCCGGTTTCCAGTTCCTCGCGAAGGCGGTCCATTTCCGGCCGCAGGAGGGGGAGGTCGATATCCTCGCCGCGAAGCGTGAGCCAATCTGATTCGTCTTCGGGTAGCTTCTGGGCCGCGCGAGTGATTTCGTCGCGCTGGTCTGCGGACAGGGTGTGAATCCACCCCGTGCCCTCGAAGTCGCTGGCGGTCCACGCGGCGGGTCCGGCGTATGTCTCGAACTCCACTGGGTTTGACCTTTCAGTCGGTACANGTTTTGCGGTCAAGGTTGGTTCGTGAATTGAAGCCNGGAATTGTCTTTACGCCCGGGCCATCGAACTGNCCTTGGGTGGTTTNCCTGTATAGGTTCGCTTCCAGGAATCAGGAGTCAGGAAGGCGGCGCGCCTTGATGGCCTCGGATCAGCCGTCCTGGCCTTGCCTCAGTGGGGTTTCCATCCTGCATGACGACTTCACCGGAAACGAGAGTGGCGCAGTAGCCGTCCGCACGTTGCAGGAGCCGACGGGCTCCACTCGGAAGATCGTGGGCCATTTCGGGCCTGCGGAGCTGCACCTTTTCGGGATCGATGATATTCACATCGGCCTTGTATCCGGGTGCCAATACGCCTCGATCAAGGAGTCCGTAGAGTTGCGCTGTATGTTGGGTCATGCGGTGGATGGACTGTTCGAGAGGAACGCGGGGGCCACGTGAACGGTCCCGAACCCAGTGGGCGAGCATGAACGTCGTGAGCGAGGCATCACAGATGATGCCGCAGTGCGCTCCTCCGTCGCCGAGGCTCAGCACCGTCTGATCGTGCTCGATCATTTCGAGGCTGGGGCCCAGGTCACCATCGCTGTAGTTGAAGAAGGTGAGAAGAAGGAGTTCTCGGCCTTCGTCCTTGAGCATGTAGTCGTAGAGGACTTCCTGGGCGGGGCGATTCTCTTTTTCAGCGATTCCTGCGATGCTCGACTCGGGCGGCGGCTCGTAGTCGGGCGGATCACCCATCGGGAAGACCTTCCAGAGCATNTCGGGGACGTCCAGGATCGCGCCCAGNACGGGTCCGTCCTCGACTCTTTCGCTNCCCAGGATCCTCTCCCGGACGGCCGGGTCCTTGAGTCGNGNCACTCTTTCCGGCAGGGGAAGATGAGCGATTTCGGCATAAGCGGGCCGGTTCAAGAAGAGATTCGCCTCGGTCTGGTGGCCCGACAGGATGCCGAAAGGTCGCGCTGCGAACTGAGCGACCACGTTGGCCCCGTCTACCTTCGTCTTCTCGCAGATGTCAAGGAGTTCGCGCCACTGGTCAGGCTGGGAATCGAGTTGGAGAAGAGCAAACGACACCGGACGTGCGATTTCCGCAGAGAGCCGGTGCATCCATTCGATTTCCCTCAGCGCATCGTCGGGAGCATCTCCGCCCACCTCACCGGCTGCACCGGCGGCGGCCAATTCAAATACACCGAGGCCCGTGTCGCCCAGTGCCTGACCGATGCCGAAGAGTTCATCTTCGTTGGCGAAGGTCCCAGGAACCGGTTCTCCGTCTGAGGCGCGATGGCCGAGGGTGCGACTGGTGGAAAAACCGAGTGCACCGGCCTCAAGACCCTCTCGAACGATCTGGTACATCTTCTGGATGTCATCTCCCGTAGCGGCTTCGTTACGCGCTCCTCGTTCTCCCATCACGTAGGCGCGAACCGCTCCGTGGGGAACGTGTGTCCCGATGTCCATGGCCAAGGGCGTGGATTCGAGAGCGTCCAGGTACTCGGGGAAGGTCTCCCAGTTCCACTGGATTCCCTCACTCAGAGCTGCGCCGGGGATGTCTTCGACGCCTTCCATCAAGCCGATGAGCCATTCGCGTCGGTCTGGTTTGGCTGGAGCAAAGCCCACTCCGCAGTTTCCGAAAACGGTCGTGGTGACACCGTGCCAGCCTGAAGGGAGGAGGTGGGGATCCCAGGTCGCTTGTGCGTCATAGTGGGTATGGATGTCGACAAAGCCGGGCGTCACCCATCGACCTCGTGCATCGATCTCATGACGGGCTTCTCCCAGGTCGGGACCCACGGCGGTAATCAATCCATCGTCTATGGCGACGTCCGCTTCTACGGGTTCGGCACCCGTTCCATCGACCATCAGCCCGCCTCGAATTACCAGATCATGCATTTTGGATCCTCCGGATGCTCAAGGCTGGATTATAGAAGATGATGATGGGAAAAGGCACTTTCCATCCGGAGCTGGAAATGTGCGGATCGTCAGAAGACCTGACCGATGAACAGGTAGACGGCATTACGTCCGCCCTCCGTATACCCGTATGCGAGATAGAGAGGGGACAAAGGCGTATCCAGGGCCAGGTAGACACTGCCTCCCCAAAGGAGGGATGAACCGCTGATCGCACTGGCAGACTGCCATACATTGCCGGCTTCAAGGGAGGCGCCGATGTAGGTCGGGAGCCGGAAGGAGAGCAAGCCGAGTTCGGAGACCTTGTGGTAGCCCCGAACCCGGAAGAGGCCCATGTGAGGACCTCTCAGCTCATTGGGCGAAAGACCCGAGAGTCGGAGGAACCCCCCGAGAGGCATCAGGGTGCCCACTTCTCGCACATCTTGGAATACGGTCGAGATCTGGGTTTCAAAGAGGAGAGTGGTCTTTTTGAAAGTGAAGGCCTGGGTGGCCATGACAGAAAGAGTCTGGAAATTCTCGACGGCGCCAAGGGATTTGAACTGGAATGAGGCTTCGCCCAAGATGAGAGTTCCTGTGGTGGGAAACTTGGCGCTATCCAGGGTGTCCACTGCAAAACGGAGAAAGAAGTCGGTGTCGCTGATCTCTCGAATGGGGAGGACTGTCGGATCACCGACCTGAAGCCTGGCCCTGGACTTCTGGTACCGCACCCCTGTGCGGACTTCTCCCCATGTGCCTAGCTGACTTCCCACGGCCAGCGAAGCAGCCAGGCCCCACGTCCGGAACTTGGAGATTTCGTCTCCATTCTCACCATAGAAGCGAAGGTTTCCGGCTCCGAAGGCGAGCTTGGGGGCAATGAAGAAGGTGGCATTCGGGTCGAGTGGCTGCCAGAACTCGGTGCTTGCGGCGGGTTCTTCTCCGATCGAGAATTGGTTACGCCATTCGGCATCCAGACGATTGAAGGGGAGGCGAGTGGCACTGATGCCGATATTGAAGAGGCTGCCGGTGTCAAAGTCGGTTTCAAGATTCACGCCGAAGCGGATGCGATTGGGCCCCGTGAGGCGTTCTGTGACGCGAATCAGCAATTCGTTTTCGTTCGGACCGACGGAGTCGAGCTCAAACTCGACGATCTCGAAGATGTCGAGGCCGTAGAGAACGTCGATGTCATATCGGAGTCGCTTGATATCCAGAGGCTCATTCAGGGGAACACGGATCTTGCTTCGGATCACACTGTCGGAGACCGTGGAATTGTTTTCGATCTGGATGGATGTGATGAGCGGCAGAGCCCGGGAAGGTTTCTTGCGATTGGCCTGGCGCTTGGACCATTCCTCCTCGGTGAGTGCGAGCGCCTTGAGTTGATCGGCTTTCAATCGGGTGGCTTCGACTCCTGCAGCAGAGGCTTTTTTGACCTTGTCGAAGGACATGGTCTGAACGTCGGGAAGGGCCGGCTGAAGAAGGACGTCCCGGTCGCTCAGTCGGCTGATCTGCGTTCTTGTATTGTCCTGGATCTGCATCGTGATGGTCTGGGCGGTAATCGCAATGGCAGAATTGAGTTCGCCCATCTCCCTGAGTGGGGTTGCGATGTCGACCGCAATGATGATGTCGGCCCCCATCTCCTGGGTGACTTGGATAGGGAGATTCATGCTGTTTCCCCCATCGACCAGAAGCGTTCCATCCAGATCGACGGGGACGAAGACGCCGGGGATCGACATACTGGCGCGAATGGCTGTGGATAGATCGCCGTGGGAGAGCGCCATGGGTTGACCCGTCTCGATGTTGGTCGCGACGGCTCGAAAGGGTGTGGGGAGTTTGTTGAAGTCGTGGATCTCGGCGACCGGCAGGACGAGTACGTCCAGGGTCTGATTCAGTCGTTGGCCGCCGATCAAGCCTGTCGGGAGTTGGAATTTCCCATTCTTGAAACTCAGTTGGAAGGTGGATTGAAAGCGTCGATCGTCCTGCTTTCGTCGGAACGCCAGATCTCTTCGTTGGGTCTTGTCCTCAAAGAGTGCATCCCAGTCCAGCGTCTCCAGGATGATCTGGAGCTCAGCGGGATCGAGTCCAGAGGCGTAGAGTCCACCGACCACGGCTCCCATGCTGGTCCCGGCGACAAAGTCGATGGGGATCCTCATTTTTTCCAACTCGAGCAATACGCCTACATGGGCCGCGCCTCGGGCTCCCCCTCCGCTCAGAGCGAGGCCAATACGGGGTCTTGAGCCTGCAGCTTTTGTTTCTTCAGCCGAAAGGCCAGAAGCCAGGACTCCAAGCACGGAAACCAGGGCAAGGAGTGCAAAGAGAGCACGATGTTTTCTCAAGGGCCCGGGTTCCTCATGGGTGGATTCGAGGTCTTTCTGGTGAGAGATTCTTGATCAAGGCGAGTGTGGCATCCAGAGGGGTCTCTAGTTGCTTCTCATGCCTCCACCCACAGAGTAGTCTTCGCCCGTCACATAGGAAGAGGCATCGCTGGCCAGGAAAAGTGCAAGACCAACGATTTCCTCGGGGTCAGCGATGCGTTTCATCAAGGTCGCATCGGCAGTCAATTTCGCAAAGCCAGGGTCGTGTTGAGTCGTTCCCTTCATCATTTCGGTCATGAACGGACCCGGAGCCAGCGCGTTGACACGGACACCCAGCGAAACCCATTCTGAAGCCATGGTTCTCGTGAAGTTGAGTAAAGCCGCCTTGAGGCCCGTATAGGTTCCGACACCCGGTCCGGCCGCATAGGCTCCGAGTGTAGTGACGTTGATGATGCTGCCTCCTCCTTGAGCTCCCATGCGAGGGGCGACCAGGGCGGCCAGTCGGATCGGGCCCTTGAGGTTGACCGCGGCGAGTTTGTCGAAAAACGACTCGGTCATGTCGACGATGGGGACCATGGCGGGGTTGATGCCTGCGTTGTTGACGAGCACGTCGAGACGACCGAATTCATCATAGACACGATCCACGAGACCCGGGAGAGCATCCCACTCGCCTATGTGACACGCATAGGGAAGGGCGCGACGACCTGTCGTCTCTTCAATTTCCGCGGCCACAGACGCGCACAGTTCTTCTTTGCGGCTGACGACAACGACATCGCTTCCAGCTTCTGCCAACCCCTGGACCATGGCTCGGCCAAGTCCCTTGGTTGCACCCGTCACCAAGGAGACGCGTCCCGTCAGATCGAATCGATTCGGCAATGAGAGATTCCTCAGTTTGGGGTCGGAGCGGGGCATCGAGGATCATCCGGGATGCATTCCCTGGCTCGGTCACACCATTGCACAACGTCGACGAATCGCGAATCCAGAATACCCGCGGGGCTGGACTGGAGGCGCGGTAGATGCATCGAGGCGAGTTCGTAGGGCGAGGCCAGGTCCACCCGCAGAGAATGGGCTGAGTGAGGGGGGCATTCTCTCTCTCTGCCTGTGCAGAGGGGCGACGACGGGGTAACACTCTTGGAGGCGGTCATGCCTCCGCCCGGAAATCATGGAGCCACGCCCGTATGTCCGTTTCACCCTCAGACTCGCTCAGTCCGGTTCGCAAGGAGGAGGATCTGAGCGCTCGTTTGCTGGCTTCGCCCCTGGCCGATCTGAGGCGGGGACCGGTGAAGACCCTGCAGGTGAATATCGGAAAACGCTGCAATCTGGCCTGCCATCACTGCCATGTGGAATCGGGTCCTCTTCGCACCGAGCGACTTTCTGACGCGGGTTGTGAGCGCATTCTCGAGTTGCTTTCACTGAATCCCGAGGTCGAGGTGCTGGATCTGACCGGGGGGGCTCCTGAACTCCACGAAGGTTTTCGCGATCTGGTTCGGGGCGCTCGCTCCCTGGGCCGTCGAGTCATCGACCGATGCAATCTCACCGTACTTTTTGAACCGGGACAAGAAGACACCGCCGAGTTCCTGGCCGAATGCCAGGTGGAAGTCGTCGCTTCGCTCCCCTGCTACACGCCTGAGAATGTCGAGGACCAGCGCGGACGGAATGTATTTGATCGGAGTATCAAGGCCCTGCAGGAATTGAATGCTCTCGGTTATGGGAAGGGCCAGGATGAGCATATCCTCAACCTGGTCTACAACCCGGGTGGAGCCTTTCTTCCCCCGAATCAGAGCGACTTGGAGGGCGAGTTCAGGGCGAGTCTGGGGCAGGAGCATGGCATTGTTTTCGACCGACTCCTGACCCTGACCAATATGCCCATCAAGCGTTTTGCCCATTCCCTGACGCGCGACGGCGAATACGACGAGTACATGTCGCTTCTTGTCAATCATTTCAACCCGGACACGCTCCCGGATCTCATGTGCCGAAGTCTTGTGAGTGTCGACCACCGCGGTCGTCTCTTTGACTGTGATTTCAATCAGGCCTGTGACATGCCTGTTCCCGGGGCGGCGCAGGACATCTGGCAGATTGATGACCTGGGTCAACTCGAAGGAAATTCCATCAGCGTTGCCTCTCATTGCTTTGGGTGTACAGCCGGATCCGGTTCGAGTTGCGGTGGCGCCCTCAGCTAGCAAGCGGCGTGTGGTTTCATCCGGTTCCAGAACGGCGCTGTTGCGACGAAAAGGAGAAACGTTCATTTGGCAAACGTAGTCATTGTTGGAGCCGGGCCTGCGGGCGCGAGCCTTGCCTACCTGCTTGCGCGAAGAGGGATCGAAGTCACTCTTCTCGAGCGAGAGCAGGGATTTTCCCGTGAGTTCCGGGGAGAGGTCCTGATGCCGAGTGGGCTCGAGGCTCTGGAGCAGATGGGGCTCCAGGATGCCATGGAGGGGGTACCCAGCCAGGAACAGGGTTCGGTTTCACTCTATATGAACGGGAGTCTCATCTTCGATCAGGCACTCTACGGCAAACGTTTTGAACGTCACCTCCCTCGGGCCGTCTCCCAGCCCAAGCTCCTGGAAATGCTGGTCTCCGAAGCGGCGAAGAATCAGGGCTTCAGGATGGAGCAGGGCGCTTCGGTCAAGGGACTGATCGAGGAAGATGGCCGCGTTGTGGGAGTACGAGCGAGAACCAGACAAGGAGAAGAGCGGATTCGGGCGGATCTGGTGGTTGGCGCCGATGGTCGCGCGTCGATCGTAAGAAAGAAGGGCGGCTTTCGAGTGAAGCATTCAAGTCCGCCGCTTGACGTCATCTGGCTGAAACTCCCATGCCCCACGAATTGGACCGGGGGGCGTCTCTACATGGGGCGGGGACATTTCCTGCTGGGGTATCGCACGTGGGATGGCTTTCTTCAGCTTGCCTGGATCATCGTGAAGGGTGCATTTCATCAACTGAAGGAGGAAGGGGTCGATCAGTGGATTGATGAGATGAAGACCCATGTTTCACCGGACCTGGCGTCCCATCTGGAGGCCGAAAGAGGGAGCATCCACAAGCCCTTTCTCCTGGATGCGGTCTCCGACTGTGTGGAAAGCTGGAGTGTGCCCGGCGCTCTTCTGCTAGGTGATGCTGCCCATACCATGTCGCCGGTTGGAGCTCAGGGGATCAATCTCGCTCTTCGTGATGTGATCGTGGCGGCCAACCATCTGGTTCCCGCTCTTGAACGCGGTGACCCGGAGCTTCTGGGATCGGCATTTCTCGAGATAGAGCGCGAGAGGATGCGGGAGATCAGGACGGTCCAGCGTTTCCAGGAGTTGCCGCCTCGAGTCGGGTTCAGCCATGCCTGGTGGGGTGAAGCCGCACGATTCACGGCCGCTCAACTGGCTCGTTTCGCACCGGTGCGCCTGATTGCGGGCAAGCGACTCGCGATTTTCCCGTTCGGTGTGACGGAGGTCGATCTGCGGGTCTGAAGCAACCGCAGGCCTGCTCAAGGCAGGAAATCCACCTCCCTGGGCGGGGATCCTCCTGAATGCCGGTCGGCTCTCCGGCAAAACATGTATGGGCCGGAAGGGGGTTTTCTCCGGTTCTCTCTTCAGGAGCGTTTCCGCGCCCGGGTCTTCAGCGCGTCTAGAAAGCAATTGATTGCGCACGCGATATCGCAGAGAATGGATGGACGCCTGTATCGGAGTACCAAGGTGAGCCTTCACAGTACACCCACGTCTTGTGCCCTCGACCCCACGCTGAAACCGGTCGGTTTCGGGCGAGTGGGCTTGTGGCCTTTGCTCGTGCTCGGCCTCCTTCAGGGACTGCTCATTCCTCACGGCGCGATCGGGTCGGACGTGAGTCAGTCGGAGCCCGTCTGTTCGATCGAGTACGCACTGCCCGGCGATATTGCGGAGGGGGATAGTGGCGAAGTGACCTCGGGGACCGTGGCGCAATTTTCCTGGCAGACGTTTCTGGGGCTGAGCGCCCCTCGCGTGGGCGGCCAGATCTCCCTTTCGGGAGACAACCGACCGCAGTGGGCCTCCTGGTCCTCGACGGCCGACCTCTTGAATCAGCGGAAACCCGGTCGATCCGGATCCCGGTCCTACCCGGCCGTCTGCCAGGAGATCAAAGGTCATTGGCGATATCGTGCTCTTCAGCAGGTGGGAAAGGTGAATGACTCCTTTCTTGAAGCGGACCGGGGAAAGTTGTCCAACCAGCCGGTGATTGATCGAAACGGAAACTTCCTGCGCTACGAGATCCTTCTCAGCCCGGCCTTCTACAAAGAGGTCAAGAGACGGAGATTGTATGACCCGCTCGTGCTCCAGGGGCTGGATGAAGATCTGAATCTTTCCTGCGGCCAAGGGAGCTATACGGGTGGAGATCCCGCCGATCGTGAGATGGGATCCATGGTCTTGAAAGCGGCCTGGATGGAAGCCGAGGAGCTCAGTGAATCCGAGCGGGCGACCATGCACATGGAAAATCTCCTCGTCTTCAGCCCCGGTGAGCAGATGTCTACCGGAGAGGATGCGTGCGAGCTCAAGGAAATGGCCTTGGTCGGTTTGCACGTGGTGCGGAAGACGCTTCTGCAACCCGGCTGGGTGTGGTCGACCTGGGAGCACGAGGACAATGCACCCGACTGCGCCGCTCAGATCGCTTTTCCGAAGGGTGGGCCCGGCTCCGCAGGAGCCAATTCCGTTTGTCCCACGGAGCTGGACCGGGACTACAACTTCAACTCGAAGGGATGCGCAGAGTCAGACGCTTGCAATGATTGCAACGCTGATTTCACTTCAGGCAATGCCGTGCTCCCGGGTCAGTGTGTAAACCCGGATGACCCGGACGATCTGGCATGGTGCCTCGACCTGCCTCCCGCGTCCGTGAAGGGGAAATCCCAGATTTGTCGGCAGATCCCCGTTCGCCACGGAGTCTGTTCGCAGGATGCGACCGCCCTGTGCATGACGGATGCTGATTGCGAACCCGATGATGGAGTCTGTGTCGACAACTACCCGGCGAGCAGCCAATGGAATGCAGCCTGCCAGGGTGTCATCAACGAGGAAGGCGACGGGAGTTCCGTGTGGTCCCACTACGAACTCATTTCGTCGCAATGGTCTCCAAAGGACTTCGATGGATGCGAGAACGTCCAGGCCGCCTTCTTTGCACCGTCCGGGACCATCGACCGGAACGGCATCAACCCCCAGGTGCAGTTGGAAGGCCCGGTCGTGGGCCACTCGAATCGTTCTTCCCGACCCTTCCTGGGAAACAGTTCCATGGAGTCCTATGAGCGCTCCAACTGTCTCGGGTGTCACGCCTCGGCGAACCTTCCGGCCCACTGCGCGGAGGATCCTTTCAAACTCTGCCAGGATGGATCCGACTGTGATTCAGGGGAATGCGCCCAGTACTCATCGGATTTCCAGTATTGGCTGGATCTTGAGGTGGCGAGTCGTCCTTCCTTCTTCCTGGACGGTCTTCGGCTCAAGGGACGTTTCAAGAAGGGCGGAGGGCAGGACTCCCTCCAGATCAAGACGCAAGAGGTCGCCCAGGTTGTTCCCGAACGATCCTCTTCTGATGATCCTCGGTGCAATGAGGATCCGGTCGGGACCGTGAAGGCTTCCTTTCGCATCTTCGATGATGAATCCGGCTTTGATAGCGGCGAAGTGGATCTGCCTTGTGAGCATTGGCGGGCCATGGGGCGGAGGTCGGAAGGGTACCGGTACAGGAATCCGGATGGGGTCTGTGAGCATGTCATGATCAAGAAGGGCCGGGCATTGCGAGTCAAGTGTCGAGACGCAGACCTGGAGTCCCTCCTGCCCGCGGAAGGCTCTTCGTATGCCATTTTGTTGAGCTTGGGCCGTGAACGCTATTGCAGTCGTTTCGGTGATTTTCAAACTCTCTCAAGGGCACGTTTTACGGATTTCTCGGGTGTCGGTGTGGGGACAGGGGACACCTGTGCGCTCCCCGACCACTGAGTGACTCGGAGTTGAATCAGTCCATCGCACCGTGACGGTCCGGAGCTCGGCGGGCGGTCTTCCGAAAGGCTCTGCACGACGTTAGACTCACGATCATCGGAGTCACACGATGAGAGCGAGCATTGCGCTGATCGAGGAGTACAGCTTCTCCCAGGAGTCTTCCTCGTTGGGAGTCTCCGGCCTGGCCGAGTCGGCTCGTTTGATGGAGAGCCTCGGCTTTGATGAGATTCTTTCCTCGGAAACGGCAGGTCACGACCCTTTCTTTCCGCTCCTGATCGCGGCGGAGCACACCGAGCGAGTCAGCCTGGTGACAGGCATCGCGGTCGCTTTCCCACGGAGCCCCATGGTGACGGCCCAGATGGCCTGGGATCTCCAGCGTCTTTCCGGTGGACGTTTCCAGCTCGGGCTGGGCGCCCAGGTCAAAGGCCACAATGAGCGCCGCTATGGGATTCCGTGGAGCGGCCCGCCGGGCCCTCGGATGCGGGAGTATGTTCTCT
>NZGT01000107.1 GCA_002691025.1 Spirochaeta sp.
AGGGTCTATTACAACCCTTGTCTGACTGAGGGAGATAACTGGGGTATTCCTGCTCTCAAAATGGTCAGGCTCTTCACATTCGTGGGCGGGCGAGGCGATCGTGCGGCGCGACTGGGTGCTGGCGGCTCGCGCGGTTCAGGAAATGGGCTTGGCCCCCGTCTGTCATATCGAGGGTGGCTACGGGGCCTGGCAGGCGGCGGGGCACCCCACCGAGTCGCGCGAGAAGCCCGGCGCGTGACCCCGGGAAGAGGGCAGGGTTCTGAGGGCGGCGTTTTCGGCCTCGAATGGACCTTTGTTTCGCACTATACAGCAGGAAGAGGCGATTAGCCCCACGGGGGCCTTGACTAGAAGCCTCCTCTGTTCGATACATTCGCACCGCTTGGCGGACCGGAGGAAGACATGCAGCGCATTCGAAAAGGTGATCTTGTTGAGGTGATTCAAGGAGCCGACCGTGGAAAACAGGGTCGCGTTCTGGCTGTGGATTCGGAGGCGGGGCGGATTCGCGTCGAGAAGGTCCGGATCCAGAAGCGACACCTCAAGCCGGGTCGTGCCGGCGCCCAACAGGGCGGTATCGTTGAGGACGAGGGCTATATTGACCTCTCCAACGTAATGGTGGTTCATCCGACAGACAGTAAGCCCAGTCGAGTCCGCATCGAAGAGCGAGACGGGGAGCGCGTACGCGTCTTCTCTCGTGGTGGCGATCTGGTTCCCGATCCTACAGCGGGTTGAAATTTTTTCGGATCCTTTCGGGCGTGCGATCGAGCATTTCCGGCAGATGTATTCAGGGTCCTAGGAGCAGTCATGGCGAAGAGCAAGTCAGAAAAGATCAAGTTGGAGTCGACGGCCGGTACGGGTCACTACTACACTACTCACAAGAACCGGGTAAATACGCCCAACAAGCTTGAGTTGAAGAAGTACGACCCCGTAGTTCGAAAGCACGTTGTGTACAAGGAAACGAAGATCAAGTAAGTGCCATGTGTGTGGGCAGGAAGGCTGTCGGATCTGTCTTCTTGTTGGTACTTTTAAGAAATGGTCAGAGCAGGAAAATTTCGAGCATTGGATAGGGAGACTTCATGACCTGGGTGATTACGAGCCTCTGTCGGGATAAGGTCGATATGGCCTGCGTGGAAGTCTGCCCGGTCGACTGTATCGTCAAGCGGACGGATGAGAGCGCGGAATGGCCCAACCAGCTCTATATCGATCCGGATGAGTGCATCAGCTGTGGTGTCTGCGAGCCCGAATGTCCTTGGGAAGCCATCTTTGAAGATGAGCAGGTCCCCGAAATCTTCCAACCTGACGTCGCCTTGAACGCCAAGATCATTGACGAGCGGGATGAGTTTGAAGTTCCCGAGCGCGACGATGATGTGGATGTGCCGTCACCGGATGACGTAGAGGCGAACAAAGCGAAGTGGGGCTACGCGGGCTGATTCGCCCCGAGCCGTGCTTTCAGCCCGGTGTGTAGCGATTTTCCGGGCAGGGCGTTCAACACCCTTGGGCTTGGCAGGTCCGAGTTCTCCCGGGGCGTCTCAGGGGCCGGCTGCGTCAAAGGCTCGGCCCATGACCGAAATCGGCGCTTCGATGCCGGTCCAGAGCGAGAACTGCTCGGCGGCTTGATGGATCAGCATCCATTTCCCACTCAGAGGGCGTGCGCCTCTGGCTTCCGCGTCGCGTAGCAGCCGGGTCTTTTCCGGGTCATAGACGGCGTCCATGACGACGGCTGAGGCGGGAAGGGCGCTCTCGGAAACCGGCGAAACATCACTGCGTAGGCCGACCGATGTCGTATTGATGATGATCTCAGGCTGTAGGTCACCGAGTTCATCCAGTTTTCCGGAGCCGTGGGCACCGAGTTGTGTGGCGAGTTCACCGGCTCGAGCCTCGGTCCGGTTCAGGATCGAGACCCGGGCACCCGCTTGGAGGAGGCCATAGACCACGGCTCGGGCCGCGCCTCCGGCGCCCAGCACCACGGCCTCTCGACCCTCGGGTTCGATCTCCCGTCGCACCGCCTCCAGGGCGCCCGTCCAGTCGGTATTCTGGCCCACCAGAGCTCCCTCTCGGAGTGTCACCGTGTTGCATGCTCCGATGCTTCGCGCCGTCTCGTCCACCTGATCGAGATGCTCCATGACGGCCTCTTTGTGGGGGATCGAGACGGCGAGCTGTTTCATGCCTCGTGCGCGGGCTTCATCGAGGGCCAACGCCAGGCGCTCCGGTTTGACGTCAAAAGCGTGGTACACCGCCCGAAGGTCGCACGCGCGGTAGGCCGCATTGTGCATGGCGGGCGATCGGGTGTGTCCAGCGGGGTGCAGCAGGATTCCGCAGATCGCGATTTCTGGGTTGGGGCGTTCAGTCAAGGATTCGTCTCCGTGTGGCCCCCGCATAACTATCCCAAATTGGCCTTTACGGCTACGTTGGGGCGGCAGCGAGCGCTGATGGCGTGCTATGTTTTTTTTCATGTCGAATACAAATACTCCTCGTGTAGCAATTCTTATGGGCAGCAAGAACGACTGGGAATCCATGAAGCCCGCCGCAGAGACTCTTGAGAAGCTCGGTGTGCAGAGCGATGTCAGGGTCATTTCGGCGCACCGTACGCCGCAGCGTCATCACGACTATGTGACCACGGCTTCCGATCGGGGCATCGAGCTCTTTATCTGTGGGGCGGGTTTTGCAGCGCACCTCGCGGGTGTGACCGCCGCATTGACGCCCTTGCCGGTCTTGGGTGTGCCTCTCGATAGTTCAGCGTTGGATGGTGTCGACGCTCTTCTGGCCACGGTCCAGATGCCGGGTGGGATTCCGGTTGCGACGTTCGGGATCGGGAAGGCCGGAGCCAAGAATGCAGGGCTTTTTGCCGCGGCCGTTCTCGCTGGCTCCGACGAGTCGGTCCGGAAGGCGCTGGATGAATACAGGGCTGCGCAGACCGCCGCGGTGCCGGAGACGCCCTTCTAGAGCGTCCGCTCCCCGGTNGGTTGTCTTCAGGGTCGGCTGGGATCAGATTCCAGCCAGACGCGTGAGGGCCGCTTGGAGGTCCTGCCAGACCGCTCGGCGGTTTTCCTGCGTGTACTGACGCAGCACGTAGGCGGGGTGCAAGGTCGGCATCAGGGCAATGCCCTTGTAGTCGTGCCAGGTCCCTCGAACCCGTGTAATGGCGACTTCGCGATCAAGGAGCAGTCCCGTGGCGGGCTTTCCGAGGCTCACGATCACCTTGGGCTGGACGGCCTCGATCTGCCCGTCCAGGAAGGGGCGACAGGCCGCGACTTCTTGCGGCAGTGGGTTCCGGTTGCCCGGGCAGCGGCACTTCACGATGTTGCAGATGTAGACTTCGTCTCGTGACAGGCCCATTCCCTTTTCGATCATCTGGGTCAGGAGTTCNCCGGCCCGGCCGACGAAGGGAAGCCCTTGCTCATCTTCATTGGCGCCAGGCCCTTCACCGATGAACATGAGATCGGCTTCCGGGTTGCCATCCCCAAAAACGATCTTCTTTCGTTCCTGGCTCAGGTCNCAACGAGTGCAATCACCCAGGTCCTCGCGCACTTCGAGCAGACTCCGCCTGCCTGTTTCAGGGGTGGGGGACTCCAGGGAAGCAGGCGCCGCAGGCGCCTCCTTGAATGTCTCCGGGGGTGGCGGCGTAATCGGCGCAGGGGCTGCTTCGAAGTTTGCCTCTGGCTCTTCCGCGCTGTGAGGCTCGACGTAGTCCAGCCCTTCCTCCATGGCTTCAGAGAGCAGCAGCTTGGCCATGGAGATGAGATGGAGGGGGTCTGAAGAGGGGGGGGTCAAGGGGTCAAAGCCTCGGTTTCTGGAGGGGGCGGCTCAGCTCGGGGACTGGATCCAGCGAAGTGCCTCGGCCAATCGCTCGTGCTCCTGGCCTCGGGCCGCGGTGGGACCCAGCGGTTTTCCTGTACCCGGTTCGGTGGTGCCGTGCCTTTGCCGTTCAATGTGGGCCTCCACTTCAAAGGTGAAGTCGGGGTCGTTTTCGTCATCGTGGCAACTTCCACAGATCTGGAGGATGACACACGAATCACACTTGTCGCCGAGGCTCAGGATCGTTCCGAATTTCGGTGCATCGGCGGCGATATGNTCNCCGCCCGGTCCGTGACAGGACTCGCAGCCTACGCTGGCCAGGTCGGCGTGGGCGGCCACCAGACCGTCCTTGGGAAAGCCACCCGGCCGGCCGTAGCCCGTGGTGTGACAGACCAGACACTCCGCGTCCCCGGCTTTTTTCTTGGCTTCCAAAGTGGCGACAGCCTTGGCGTGGGGGCTGTCTTTCCATGTGGCGAATTCGGCCGTATGGCAACTCTCACAGGCGTTGGAACCCACGTAGTCGGCCTGGGTCGGAAGAAGAGGGCGAGAAAAGCTGGCTTCGGCCCCGAAGCGCTCCGCCCGTTGCTCCGCCGTCATGTTGGCGATCATGGTGTGGGAGACATTGGGAAGAAAAGTGGCGAAGTCAAAGCCCAGCGAGTGTTTCGTGTCGTGGCACTGCACACAGGCATTCTCATAGCCGCCGTCGGCCAGGAAGTCGGGTGACAGATGGGGCCCCCCGCGACCGTGGCAGGATTCGCAGCCCACATTTTCNAGATATTTTTCGGGTCGAGCAAAGGAGAATCCGCCGGGTTCGTCGAATCCCACCACATGGCAGGACACGCATTCCCCGTCCCTCTCCTTGCCGTGGGTGACCAGGGTTCCATAGGCCTGGGCGTGGCTCGTGAGTTCCCAGGTTGCGGCTTCTTGTTCGTGGCAGACGCTGCATACGTCGTTTCCGGCATACCCCTTCTTGCTCAGCAGCATGGGGATTCGTTCGCCTGCGATCTTGGCCAGATACATCCGCATCAGCGCCGGGTCACGACCGTCTCGCCAGCCGTTGCTTCGATAGATGATTCGTCCCTCGCTGTTGATCATGCTGATGTCCGGGACTCCGCCCGCGANTCCATAGGCCTGGAGGATCTCCTGCCCAGGGTCCATNAGAGGGGTGAAGAAATCGAGGTTCTCCCGGGCCATGGCATTTCGAACCGTGCTCGGACGATTCTGGAGCGAGATGCCGACCAGNGCGGGCCGCTTGGCCTCGGGAATCTTCTTGATCTGATCGCGAAAGAATTCCAATGCATGGTGGCAGTGCGGGCATGTGTGCAGGAAGAAGATCAGGACGATGGGCTTTCCCTTGAGCGAAGCCAGATCGAAGGGCTTTCCGTTGATGTCCTCGGTCTTGAACAGGGGCGCTTTGGGGTGGTCGATGAGCGGTCCAGCCGACACGGTTTCGATCCGGATACGGAGGGATTCCTTGATCTTGTCGACAATCCGTTCCACGGGATCTTCACCGCTCGTATCAAAACCCGGCAGGACGAAGCTCATGTAGCCTTCCGAATCGGCTCCGACCATGAAAAGAGGGGCGGGTATTCGGAGTAGACTGGAGATTTCAGCGTTCGAATCGTCGATCACGGAAAAATCCAGATCATGCTGCTTGGCAAAAGCACGGACCTTGTTGGTGGTGCTGCCGACGCCCACTCCCACGACCCGGAAGTTGTTGGCCTGCCCGAGTTTGGCGATTTGAGCCGCGGCCGTCGCTACGGTTCCCGCTCCCTTGACGTCCGGGTTGAAGAAGAAGAAGAGAACCCTCTTTCCGAGCAGACTGGTCATGGAGAGCCGGGTCCCCGCCAGGGTGCGCCCCGAGAAAGCGGGGAGGGGGCGTTCTCCGGGAGCTCGAGCGGGTCGAGTCGTCTTCGTTGATTTGGCATCGGCGATGAGCTGAACGGCGCTCGCGTTTCCGTGGAAGAACAGCGCGTTCCGGGCTTCGCCGCTCTCCTCGCGGGGGATCTCGGGGTACGCGGGTTCGGGTCGAGGGTGAGCGGGCGAGGCGGCTGTGCTCGTTTCCGAATAGGAAAGCGTCAGGATCAAGAGCGCCATCCAAAGCAGGGGTTTCGTACGCATGAAACGCTAAGGATAAGAGGACTGAAAGGCCGAGTCCACCCGGATTGTGGGTGCGCGCGCAGACTCTCCGTATTCCCCTAGGGCAGTGAATCTGTTAGCGGCACCGCTCGTCGAGAAAAGCAAGGACATGACGAGCCAACTCGATTCTTTGTCCAGAAAATGAGTGGTCGCCTTGGAGGGGGATGAGCTTGATGTCTTCATTCCCGGCCTTCCGATAGCTTTTGTATAGCTCTTGGATCGTTCCCCCCGGTACGACGCGATCCGATTCGCCCGCCAGCAAGAGAACCGGAGTTTTTTGAAGACCGGGCGCGTGCCGGATCAGCTCCAGGTCATGCCCATTCTGGGTCAGGTCCAAAATGAGAGCGGGGCCACTGGCTCCCACCAGTCGGCCCTGAGCCCATTCCTCGAACTGGGCTCCGATCAGCGACAGCGATTCCGGATCGGCTTCGGGCGAAATCAGGCTGCCCAGGTTCGGCCCGGCCATGGAGACGGCACACTGGATTTCCGAGGTGCGAGAAGCCGCTGCAAGTGCAAGGAACCCCCCCATGCTGTGTCCCACCACGGCAATTTTTTGCGTGTCCACTCGATGCGACTGGGCCCACTCTGTTTGCGTGATCGTGCGCGTGACTTCGAGTACATCGGCCAGGGCGCCTGAGAAGGAAAAGGAGCCTTCGCTTCCCCAGGCTCCCCGGTAGTGGAAGAACACGACATTCCAGCCTGCGCGTCGCAAGGCCTGGGCGAGGTCCAGGTTTCTTTCGTTGCCGGGAAAGCCGTGAAGCAAGAGGGCGGTGGGATGGGGGCCCGGGCCCCCGGCTTCGTACACGATGGCATTCATGGCCTGGCCCGCGCTCTCAAAGCTTCCCTCCCACAGAAGCGGGCCAGGTTCCTGCCTGACTGGAGGATCCATGGTGATGGGGTCGAAACGCGGTCCGGGATCAGAGCAGGCCAGGCCGAGCCCAGAAAGAACGAGGGTGATGACCGCTCGCTTCAGCATGGAAGAGGCGCTCCTTTTTTGTGGCAGCCCCTCACCACGCGCGAGGAATCTGTCCCTCGAAGAAGCCGCGCAAGGCATCGAGGATGCGTCCCGAGGCTTTTCCGTCTCCGTATGGGTTCGCGGCCTCGGCCATTTCCCGGTATGCGTTTTCATCCGAGACCAGTCGGCTGACTTCATCGACGATTCGCTCACGCTGAGTCCCCACCAGGCGCACCGTGCCGGCCTCGATCCCTTCCGGTCGTTCCGTGGTTTCCCGCATGACCAGCACGGGTTTGCCCAACGAGGGGGCTTCTTCCTGGACCCCGCCTGAATCTGTCAGGACCAGATGGCAGGCATTGAGGAGGGCCACGAAGGGGCCGTAGGGGGTGGGTTCGATGAGTCGCACGTTTTCGACATCCGAGAGAGTCCTCTGGACGGGTTCACGCACGCGCGGGTTCAGATGCACGGGATAGATGAACCGGAAGTCGGGGAAGCGAGTAGCGAGGTCGTGGATCGCAGAGCAGATCTCTTCAAAGCCGGGGCCGAAACTCTCTCGCCTGTGACCTGTGATGAGCACAAAGGGGTGCTCCTTCCAGTCGGATCCCAGTTCCTCGGCCAACTGCGAATGGATGCTCGGGTCTTCGCTTTCCTGGTTTTGTCGGGCGAGTTCCATCTGGAGGGCGTCGATGACAGTATTGCCGGTCACGAAGACGGTGGCGGGATCGATCTGCTCTTCGAGGAGTTTTCCGTGGGCTCTTTGAGTGGGTGCAAAATGGAGATGCGCGAGTCGAGTGGCCAGCAGTCGGTTCGCCTCTTCCGGAAAAGGGGCCATCATCTGCCCGGTGCGCAGGCCCGCTTCGACATGGCCTACGGGAATGCCTCGGTAGAAACTGGCGAGGGCACCCACAAGGACCGACGTGGTGTCTCCCTGGACCAGGGTGATGTCCGGGGACTCGGCTTCCAGAACGGGATCTATTGCCGCTAGCAGTCGCGCGGTCAGTCCGCTGAGCGTCTGGTCGGGTCGCATCACATCCAGCTCATGGTCGACGGGTAGATCAAAGCGCGCCACCACCGATGCGAGCATGTCCTTGTGCTGGCCGGTGGCCATCACGATGGGCTGGAAGTCTTCGGCTCGTTTCAGGGCGTGAATCACGGGCGCAAGCTTGATGGCTTCAGGCCGGGTCCCCATGATGACCATCACTCGTTTCAAGATGATTTCCTTCTGCTCTTCATGCCGAAGAGAGACTCTTGCTTCGAAGTCCACATGGAGGACGATCTTATCATGGCGCAGAGGAAGGCCCCACTTGAAAGGGGGCAGGTCCTGGGCGGGGTGGGATTTCGACCCCGGCGCGCGATATGATCCGGGAGAGCGTGAGATCTTGCGGAAGCAAACCGGGGTCTTGTCGGGCGTACGGAGAGGAGGCGGTCTTGCAATTCTGGCTGGGATGGTTTGGCGAGCAGAATCGGGGGTCGGAAGCGAAGGCCGTTGCGAAAGCGGCCGAGAGTCTGGGCTACGAAGGCGTGGCCTTGTCGGATCATATTGCTCTGCCTCTGGAACAGAAAAGCCTGCACCCCATCCAGAAGATCCCTTACGATCCGCTGCGCAACTACCCGGAGCCGATCACGACGACGGCGACCATGGCGGCGGTGACTGAGCGACTCCGCTTCATGACCTATGCATATGTGATGGGGATGCGTGAGCCATTCAGTGTGGCGAAGCAGGCGGCCGCCCTTTCTGACCTGAGTGAAGGGCGGTTTTCCCTGGGTATCACTCCGGGATGGCAAAGAGAGGAGATCGCTCTTCTGGGCCACGACCCCAGGACTCGCGGTCGTCGCTTCGGAGAGTCCCTGGAAGTCATGGACGGCCTATGGCGAAACGATCTCTTTTCGTATCACGGCGAGTTCTATGACTTCGACGAGGTCGGGGTTTCGCCTCGCCCTGAAGTCCCGCCGGAGATCCTGATCGGCGGGCACTCTTCTCTTTCCATTGAAAGAGCCGCCCGGTACACGGGGTGGATCGGGATGAATCACCCCACCGAGATGTTGAAGGGCATGTTTTCCGACCTGGATCTTCGCTCAGAGGGGAGAGCGAAGAAGTATGTGATTGAGGCCGAAGCCCTGTCCGATCCATATTTGACAGAGCTCGAGGCCATGGGGGTCGACGGCCTCGTCGTCATGCCCTGGTCGCCTGTCAGTGAAGAACCGGTGCCTCTTGAGGCCCGATTGGAAGGGATGACCCGGTTGGCGAAAGAGTGGATCGGCTGAGGTCAGACGGGCAGGGCGCGCGGGGGGGCGGCGAAGCTCAGCCGGCTCTTGTGTCCTCGAGGCTCATGTTGCGAAAGGTTTCGAGTTCTTCGTCGCTGATCCCCAAGGCCTCTCGTCGATACGTCTCGAAGGAGCCGTATTCCTGCTCGATGGCGTCGAAGGCCGCCTGCAAGTAGCGGCGCTCCACACCCATCACGCTTCGCAGTTGATCGGCGTCGACTTGAAAGAGCGTGGCCGCCCGCGTGATCAGGACCGCTCGATCGATTCTGTCGGCTGTATAGAAATTACTCAGGAGGAAGTCGTTGAAGACGATCTCAAGGGGCACGCCCAGAACGCGGAGGATCAGGGCCGAGGCAAATCCGGCTCGGTCTTTTCCGGCCGTGCAGTGAACGAGGACGGGCAGGTTTTCCGGGTCTTGTATGAGTTGGAACATCTCGGCGTAGAGAGGGGAGAACTTCGTGGCGAAGAGTCGGTTGCCTTCCACCAGGATTTCACCCAGATCCATTCCATCGATATCGCCGGATTCGATTTTCTCACGGAATCCCTCGGAGGTGAAGCTGGGGTCCCAGATTTCAAGTGCCGCGACTCGGGGTGGTTGACTCTCCGGGTATCGGTCCGGTTCTTCGGCTTTCTCGTTGGGGCTTCGAAAGTCGCAGACCAGATTGATTTCAAGGTCGCTGAAGGAATCGAGGTCACGGTGGGTCAGATCATGAAGGTGCCCCGAGCGATAGAAGAGACCCCAGCGAACCTGTCGTCCGTCCTGTGTGGGGTAGCCGCCCAGATCCCTGAAATTGTCGGTGCCTTCAAACGGGACATGTCGTTCGCTGACGTGCTCGGGCTGATCTGCAAAGGGGTCGCCGCCACACCCTGCCGACAGGACGAATAGAAAGGCCGCAGTGATCAAGAGGATTTGTCTGTGCATGGGGACTCCGCTTCTATCGGGATGCCGCAGGTAGGCTGGCCTTGGTTTCGGCCAGGCGTGCGTCCAGCCATGAGACCTCGTAGAAGTTGCGATGCTGCAGCATTGCGCGTGTTCGAAGTGCCTCAAGGGTACGTATCTTGAGGGCCAGCATTTCGGGGTTTTCGGGTTCGGTCGACTCGACCACTTCGAGCAGATGAAGAGCCTTGACGGGTTCCCCTCCCTCAAGGCGTTGCCTGGCCAGGGCGAGGATCGGGTCGACGCCTCCGGTAGCAGCTACGAGGTCGGGGTAGACCTGGCGCGCGGTCACGGGGTAGAGGCTGGTGGTGGACTCGAAATCAAACCACCCCGTATACGTCTCCCAAAGAGCCCGGACGGACCATGTGACCCGTCCGTAGCCTTCGCTCAAGGCCAGTTCGGGTGGGAGTTGGATGGTGGCCATCAGTTCGTAGAGCCCTTTGCCTTGATTCATGCCCTCGACGGTCTGGTCGTGGACATATTGCACGGCATCCCGCTGCCGGGTGAGGGCTTTGCGAATGTAGTCCCGGTCCCGGATCACATCGAAATGCCCATGGGCGATGACGCGAGGATTGAGTTCGATGGCTTTGCTCACGGATCGGATATAGGGGAGGAACTCCCGATAGCGCTCGCCGCGCACCGAATAGAGATTCGGGAAGGCGGGAAAGTGTGGGCCGGTGAGGTCTCCCGTGAAGAGGATCTCTTCATCCGGTAACCAGACCCCGAGACCGTCGGCCCCTTCGCCGCCCGGCATGGGGAGGACTTCGATGTTCCTGCCCGCGAGATCCAGTCTCAATGGCTCATCGTCGTCGATCAGGATGTCGGGCTTGATGTGTCCGCCAGTAAGAAGCGGGTCGGTGTCACGGGAGCGAGCGGTCGCCGAAACCAGGTTGGGCATGGCCATGGCGCCCCGCTTTCCGAAGTAGGGTCCGAGTTCGACCAGGGTCCTCTGCATGGGAACAAAGGATTCGTGCGTAATGATTCGGGCTCCAGGGTGATCGGCCCGCCAGAGCCTTGCGCCCCCGGCATGATCCACGTGGCTATGGCTCAGGACGATGTAGAGGAGAGGTTTTTCCTGCATGACCTCTTCAAGCAAGGCCTTCTGCTTTTTGGCCTGGTGGGGAAGGCCCGAATCGATCAGCACGTAGCCTTCTTGAGCTTCCACGAGATAGCTGTTGGACACGCCGGTGGCTCGCCAGATGCCGGGTTCGATTTGTTCCCGGGCCACCGGGGTCTTGGGGAAATCCCAGGCGCGTTCCTTGACTTCATGAAGAGGTCGCGGTTCGGGATCGCTGGCGGCAGTCTGGGGACCGAGAAGAGGAATGAGCGCGAGCAGGGCCAGCCCAAAGTGAGTGGGCCGGCATCGTCTTCTTTGAACCGAGGAGCGGTTGGGCATGGTGTGGCTCCATTGCGTGGGGAGAGAGGGCCTAAGTGAGCCGTTCTGGCGGGGCGACAGCGCAGTCTATTCCGGCTCGAGGGTGGGGACGGTCCAGCCCCGAATCGAGCGGGACGTGCGCCCCGGCCTCTGCTTGCCACCTTGGGCGTTCAGTTTTTCGAAGTGGTGATTCGGCATGGTTTCCGTGGCGTCGGAGAGTTTGGAGCCGCCTTCGGGTCCCCAGCCCTTGTCATAGGGGGCGAGAATGTGCTCGTGGATGCAGCGGTTGCGCACGAACTTCCAGCCCTCGGGCTTGCGCTCGTATTCGTATTCGAGGGTGGCCATGCTCCAGGCGGGCTTCTGTGTGTCGGGATCGATGAGCAGGGTAAGCAGGAACCAGCGGCCTTCGCCCCGGTCTGCCCTTACTTCGATCACGGGATCGGCCAGGAAGTCCATGGCCCAACCGCCGGCCTCCTCGAAGGTGGGCATGAACTCGGTGTAGAAGGTTTTGAGATCTTCCTTGCCCCGGAGTTCGCCGAGCAGGCCGTGATCGTACTCGGCTTCATCGGCGAAGCAGGCGAGGGCGTCGTCCCAACGCGCATCGTGCATGGCTTGCATGTAGGAGGCGGTGAGCTCCCGGATTGCTTCCCGGTCCTCCATGGCCTGAACCCGGTTCCGCAACTGGCCCAGCTCTTCCTGGAGATCTTCGAGACTTCGTGCGCTCATGGGGTTGCCCTCCTTGGCTGATCTACATGGGCAAGGTACCGCCTGCGCTCGTTCTCAACCATGGATCTGATTGGGTCGGCAGGCTGGATTCCGGCGTCGAGGCCAACTAGAATTCCGTCTATGGGAAATTCAAGATACAGCGTATGGGTTCTTTATCTGGCGATTGCTTTAGGGATGCTTCTGGGTAGCGGATGGGTCTATCTCGTGGCGGCATGGGCGCTGCCTATCGTCCTTCTTACGCATCTCGTGGAATACTTCATGAAGCGGGACGTGTTCGAGAAGGCCGGAGGAAGCATGGGGTATCACTTCGTCCAGACCATGATCTATGGGCTCTTCCATTGGAAGCCTCTGGAAGAAGAGCAGGCAAAAGAAGAGGCGTAACGTCTCGAAGAATTCTTTTCTTGACGGTGGTGGCCTTCCCGTTGCCTCCTTTTATTCCTCCAGGGTGATTCCGTAGTGGTCGGTGTAGGGCAGCATCTTCTTTCGAAGGGCCGCCGGGTCAAAGCCCCACTCCTCGGCGGAATACTTGTGCTTGCCGAATTTGCCCTTGGGCTTTGATTCGATGTAATGACGAATCGCGTCCGCGTGTTCTCCCAGGAAGGGTCGGTTCATGCGGCCATAGAGCTTCTCCACGGCGGCCACCGGATCGGCCATGAGTTCCTTGAAGTGGGAATCCACAATGCGGTCCGGCAACTCACCGGCCGAGCGTCGGTTGGCCAGGTGGATCATCATGTCGCCCAACCCGGCGCCTCCCGCTTCCGGCAACTCCGCGCTGTCGCTTCTTTCCCAGCGAACCGTGGCCAGGGTGCTCAGGCTCGAAGGCTCGGTCTTGAGGGGGTCTCGGTGGGTGTGGATCACCCAGGCGTCCGGATAGGTGGCGAAGAGTAGATCGATGAAGACGAGATAGAGCGGCGTCTTCAGGATCCAGGTCTGCGGCGATTGATTGTGTTGGAGGGTTTGAAGCAGGGCCCGGTGGTAGTCCATGGTGGCGGGATAGTCGGGTACCCAGTTCGGGATGTTGGCGATCATGGGCCAGTGCCCGCCAGAGAAGCCAGGCAGGGTCAGGGTGACACATTCGACCGGGAGATCAGAGCGGAGTTCGTGGATGGAGGCGAACTCGGGTTGCACGTCGGCCCAGAATTCCTGTTCGCACTCGCTCATGGTTTGGCGCGCCGCTGGGCTCCCCTCACCGAAGGGCACAGGGTGAAGGACTTCCCAGGCCAGGGGGCCTCGGGCATTCGGGTCGAGGGTCAGGAGTTCAAAAAGAATCGAGGTGCCGGAGCGGGGCGGGCCCGTGATCACCATGGGAGCGGTGATGAGTTCATTTTCGATGGCGGGACTGGCCTTTCGGGCCTCGGTCAGGAGGAGCCGGGTACGCAGGCCGCGAAGGAGTTCTTGTCGCGTCATCAGGCGTCCTAGGGCATGGAGTTGGCCTGTGGATTCGATTTCAGAGACGAGGGAGACGAATCGGCTCTGCCAGTCCCCGTCGAAGTCCCCGAAGTCATCAAGACCGCCTGTGGATTTGCGGGCCTCGTCGAGCAGGGAGTCGGAGTCCAGGGGGATCAGGTTCTCGGAGCCGCCTACGGAATCGCCCATGGCGTTGATTCGGCGCACCCAGTCAGGCCGGGTGTAGTGTTGAGAAAGGTCCTTGATCTTCGGCATCCGTTTTTGACTCCTCATGGTTCTTCGGGCCTTGGCTGCATCGCGGGCGGGGTCGCCTGGGTGATGCAACGCGGTGAAGTCAGGAAGCCTAGAATTGAATGCAGGGCTCCGCACCTCCGCTTTCGAGTTCGGAGCGAGAGTTTCTTACACAGTCATGCGGGCGAGGTCCGTGATGGGTCCAGGCCGGAAAACGGTGTGCGATGGAGGGCCGACATTCAATCGACTCCATGACGCCATCTGGAACAGGCGTACGGAGCCGGCTTCACGCTTCCATCAATGGGCCATGACGCGGCTCGAGTCCCTGGCCAGTCGCTGGAAGGTGGCCGATAGCTCGTTCAAGTCGTAGGGCTTGGCCAGGGTCGGGATGCTAGGACTGGCCTCAAGCTCCTTTTTTGACTGCCTGACGTGATCGTATCCGGTTGCGAGCTGGATCTTGATGCTCGGGTACAGCCGGGACACTTCCAGGGCCAGGGCCTGTCCGTCAAGGTCTCCGGGCATGACGATGTCACTGAACAGGATGTCGATCTCTCCGTTTATCGATTCCAGAATTTCGAGAGCGGTTTCCGCGTTGCACGCTTCGCTGACCTTGAAGCCTTCTCTTTGAAGCCAGCGCGCGGCGACCTGTCGGATTCGGGGTTCATCATCGACAATGAGTACGGAAATGGCCCGGGGATCCCGTTCCTGATTTGTTGTCCCGTTGTCGTTTTTCCCATCCAGGAAAGTGCTTTCGCACATCGCGCTCTCGTCGCCTCCGATCGGTAGAATCAGTTCTACGGAGGTTCCATGCCCCTCCTTGCTGCGGATCTTCATGCCGCCCCCGGACTGTTTGGCGAAGCCGGCCACAGAACTCAAACCGAGACCGGATCCCTGGCCGGCGGCCTTGGTGGTAAAAAAAGGCTCCTGGATTTTTTCAAGTATGTCCTCCGGGACGCCGGGCCCATTGTCTGAAATCAGGAGTGAGATGAAGTCTCGTTTGGTGGAGGATTCGATCTGGAAATCCTCGATTTCATTCGGGGTCAGTGTCCTGGATCTGCACTGGATGACGATATGGCCGTTGCCCTCGAGCGCATCGCGTGCGTTGATGCAGAGGTTCAGCAAGGCGGTTTCCAGCTGGGGGCGATCCACAAAGAGGGTCCGGGCGCCGGGCTCGATGGATAGATCGAGTGTGATGGACTCTCCCAGGATACGTGTGAGGGCGCGCTGGAATTCATTCAGGACTGGGAACACGTCTACGTTCTGAGGGAGCAGGCGCTGCCTGCGTGAGAAGGCAAGCAGGCTCCGGACCAATTCTGAGCCGTCTTGCGCCGCCTTCAGCGCATCTTCGATGATTTCCTTTTCATCGGCGGTTCGGGTCTCAATCAAGGACAGATTGCCCATGATGATGGTGAGCAGGTTGTTGAAATCGTGGGCGATTCCTCCGGTAAGTCCACCCAGGGCTTCCAGCTTGACGCGCTGTCGTAGCTGGGACTCCTGCTCCAGTCTTTGGGTGATGTCCTGCCCGATGCCGATGACGCCTTCGATGGAGTCATCTTGGGATCGCCTCGCCGTGGCATTCAAGAGGATATGGATCTGCTCCCCATGCCTGGTGACCAACGGAATCTCGTAGTTGGCCGTGTCCTCGCCCTTTAGAGCGTTCTCGAGCACACGCCTGACAGAGGACCTCGAATCTTCGGCAATAAAGTGGTCGACGAGATTCTCGCCGAGCACTTCGTATTTGGGGTATCCGGTCAGACGAGCGGCCGTCTGATTCCATTCATTGATCATGCCGTCGGCATCGATTCCGATAATGGGTGCGTTGGCTGTATCGATGAGTCGCACCAGATCCTGGGCCGAGTGTTGCTGCTTGGCTCGGGCCGAAGCCAGGGCCGATGCGTGGTATTGCATATTGAAGACTGTTTGAATCACGACTTTCCCCCTACTGGAACTGCTCTTGTCTCCCGGTTGGCTCGACGCAGCCTACCTGCCGGGGGGAATAGCAAGTAGCGTGCCGTTTCTCGGTGTACTGAAAGGGGCTGAGCCCCCATTCTGAGTCGTGGAGTGTTGTATCTCGGCCATGGGCAGGCTGATATGGGCCGCTTCGACGAGTCAGCGGCCTGGGGCGAGCGGACCCCACTGCAGCAATTACCCTGGCCGGGGGCAAAAGCCGGGAGTGTTGGATCCGAGGGCCTTTTCCTATCGTATACAGGAAATCTTCATCGTCTTGATGTTGATTCATTCCATGAACAGGAGATTTGCCGATGGCCACTCGAAGTGCGTTTGAGATTCTTCACAATCCGGATCTCAACAAGGGCACCGCCTTTACGATCGAGGAGCGAGATCGCCATGGCCTTGAGGGCTTGCTCCCCCCTGTGGTGGAGACATTGGAGCAACGGATTGATCGAGCGGCCGCGCAATGTGACGCCTGCGCGAATGACCTGGCGCGGTACATCTACCTCTCGCAGCTTCAGGACACGGACCGGACCCTCTTCTATGCGTTGATCGTCTCCGATCCCAATAAATACATGCCGCTTGTCTACACCCCCACCGTGGGTGATGCCTGCGAGGAGTTCGGTCACATCTTCCGGAACTCAAAGGGCATTTTCATCTCGCACAAACTGAAGGGGCGGATCGCGGAAGTTCTTCGGAACTGGCCCACCAAGGATGTTCGCTTCATCGTGGTGACGGACGGCTCCCGGATCCTGGGTCTGGGCGATCTCGGGGCCAACGGCATGGGGATTCCCGTTGGAAAGCTGGCGCTCTATATTGCGGCGGCCGGAGTGCCGCCCGAGTACACGCTTCCCATCACACTCGATCTGGGGACCGACAACGAGGAGCTTCGGAACGATCCTCTTTATCCGGGCCTCTCGCAGAAGCGGATCGAGGGAGATGAGTATTTCGACTTCCTGGAGGAGTTCGTTTCCGCAGTCGAAGAAGTCTTTCCCGGTTGCTGCCTTCAGTTCGAGGATTTCAACATCAAGCATGCGGCGCCTTTGCTGGCCAAGTACCGGGACCGACTTTGCTGCTTCAACGACGATATCCAGGGCACGGCGGGGGTCGCCGCAGCGGGCCTGCTGGCGGCTTCCCACATGAAGAAGGAGAAGATCTCCGATCAGCGCGTTCTCTTCCTGGGCGGAGGGTCAGCGGGGTGCGGGATCGCCGAATTGCTCGTCATGGCCATGGTGGAGGACGGCTTGACGGAAGCCGAGGCGCACGAGCGTGTCTGGCTCTTCGATATCGACGGACTTCTGACCGAGGATAGGAAGGATTCGCTGCTGGATTTCCAGAAGCCCTTCGCGGTGGATCAGCCAGCGTGTGATGACTTTGTCGAAGCGATCAAGCGTCTCAAGGCCACCGCGATCTACGGGGTTTCGACGGTCGGAGGGGCCTTCAACGAAAAGGTCCTCAAGGCCATGGCCGAAATCAACGAGAGGCCGGTGATCTTCCCCTATTCGAACCCCACGTCGCGAAGCGAGTGCACGGCCGAAGAGGCCTATGCGGCCACAGACGGGCGGTGCCTCTTTGCCAGCGGGACGCCTTTCCCTCCGCTTGAAGTGAAAGGCAAGACCATCGAACCCGCTCAGGGCAACAACGTCTACATCTTTCCGGCGCTCGGCCTCGCCCTCTATGCCACAAAGGCCCGGCGCGTGACGGAAGCCATGTTCCTTGTGGCCGGACGCACGCTGGCCGGGACCTTGACGCAAGAGGAGATCGACGACGGTCTGCTCTATCCCTCGCGGACCCGCATCCGGGATTGCTCGGCGAAGGTGGCCGCTCGCATTGCGGAGAAGATCTTTGATCTCGGTTTGGCGGGCGTAGAACGGCCCGATGACATCGAAGCCTTCATTGCAGAATGCACCTACATGCCCCAGTACGAGCTGCTGGAGTAGGTTCCGTACCGAGAGACGGCGGGTTCGCCGGGGCCTTCGGTGAAACGAGGTGGTGACCCGGGTGCGATTCGAACGCACGACCCCCAGCTTCGGAGGCTGGTGCTCTATCCAGCTGAGCTACCGGGCCACTCAAGGCTCTGTGGATCGGCCTCGAATGCAAAATCGCGTGGTGGGGCGTAGTGGACTCGAACCACCGACCTCCGCGGTGTGAGCACGGCGCTCTAACCAGCTGAGCTAACGCCCCACGCGAAGCCCTTTTTTAGCCCTCAGGCATTCATTCGCAAGGGCTCTCCCGCGGGGCAGGCCAGAAAGTCACGATATATAGAAGGAAGGCGAGCCGCAGTCGCCGAGGAGGGGAGGGGCGCCGCGCCCGAGAGGGGCCTTGGGGGCGTCCCCTCAGCTCCCGATGAGGCGCCGGGCCCGGTCCGGGCCCGCGATACGGCGAACCAGGACCACCAGCAGGATGGATCCCCCGAGCCCCACCGCGAACTGACCTCCGATCCGCACTATGTCCGGGAGAGGCATCAGCCAGGGGAGAGTCAGCTGCTGGAAGATCCGGTGAAAGAGATAGATGGCCAGGCTTGATTCCGACAAGAAGAGGATCACACGCGAGGCGGTGCGGGCCCGGGTGAGAAGCGCCACCGCCCCCACCACGCTGATCGTGTAGCCGATGCGAGCGAGTTGGTGCGGGCCGGGCAGGAGATGCCCATAGACGGCCCCGAAGAAGATCAGCCCCACGAAGGCGGCCAGGGTGAGCGCCTTTGCGTGGCGTTCCACGATCCGTCGGACCTCGGTCAGTGAAAGCGCGACCAGCCAGCCCACCAGGAAATACCCCAGCACGAAGTGATCCAAGATGTTTCGCATGCTCAGGGTCGGGCTCTTTGAAGCCAGCGTGGCGGGCCAGCCAACGCGGGCCAGCTCGCCGAGAAAACACAAAACCAGGAGCACGCCGATCGCCCAGGTGGGAATCCGCGAAAGCGGCCAGAGCAGGAGGATCAAGCAGACCATCAGAAACACGTAGTAGTAGATGGAGAGCGCGGAAGCGGTGGCGAGCAGGATCAGAGCCACCAGGAAAGTGGAGGCGGTACCCAGGGTGAGGAACACGGTGACGCTGGCGATCACGTACGGGACCAGGATGCGTTTCAGCCGCCGGCCGATCGTCTTGCCGTCGATGGGCGCCACCGAGGCATAGAGAAAGCCCGAAACGATCAAGAAGGCCGGGACATGAAAGGGCGTCCAGATCTGGGTCAGGAGGAAGTCGAGGTCGTAGACGCCTTCATTCCCCCAGCGAGAGATGCCCGAATGGGCGGCCACCACGGCGAGAATGGCGATCGCCTTGATGAAGTCGACTGCCTGCCAATGAGGCCTGGGAGCCGCCGCAGATGTCATGCGAGCAGTCTATCCCATAAAAGAAAGACCGCGATTCATCGAGGCCAGCCCGATCTCGGCCCGCGAGGGCTGCTCCGCGGCCGTGTGCGGCCCCACACCCGATCTGGTAGCCTCCGGCCACGCATCCCCGGATGCGTGACCCACGTTCGAAGGTTGGCCCATTGCAAGTTGGACCACGTGCGCGCCGGTAGCTCAGCTGGATAGAGCATCAGGCTTCGAACCTGAGGGTCGGGGGTTCGAATCCCTCCCGGCGTGCCA
>NZGT01000108.1 GCA_002691025.1 Spirochaeta sp.
TGGGCATGAAGAGGACGGCGCAGCTGAGCATGGAAAGAAGCGTCCAGTGCACATCATCGGGTCGCACCAGCCAGACCGTGATATAGAGGGGGACTGCGAGGCCGAGTAGATCCATGGAAATCCGGCCCCCTATGAAGAGACCGCAGAGTCGGAGATAGGTCTTGTTTCGGAGAAGTTCCCGGACGTCTGCCCAGAGGTGGGTTTCGTTGCTGGGGCGTGGTTCCTGTTTCCGTTCGAAACTTGCCATGTAGACCCACGGCCAGGGAAGGATCATCCAGATGCCGATGACCAGCCCGGTCAGGGCAAATCCGCGGCTTTCGCCGCCCAGCGCGTCAGCGATGCCGAAAAAGGCTGCGGCCACCATGGTTCCCGAAATGGCGGCGATGGCGCGATAGGTGTTCACGGAGGTGCGCTCGTCATAGTCGGTGGCCATCTCGGGAATCAAGGCCAGGTAGGGAACCGAGAGGACGGTGATCGATAGGGAGAGTGATATGTAGACCGAGAGATACCAGAAGAACATCTCGATCTGGGAGGAGAAGGGCGTGGTCCAGATCAGCGAGAAGAAAAGGCCCAGAGGAAGCATGCCCAGAAGGAAGAACGGGCGTCTTCTTCCGATCTTCCAACGCGTCTGATCTGAAATCCGTCCCATCAAGGGATCACTGATGGCATCGATCAGTCTCGCCAACCAGGCAATGACACCGGCCAGCCAGGGTTCAAGGCCGGCTACGGTCACCAGGAAGGTGAAGTAGACCAGGGAGAGCGTGGAGAGGGCGATATTGATGGAGTGATCGCCGATCGCATAGGCGAACTTGCGTAGGGGGGCGAGGGATAGAGGCGGGGGTTCTGTCGTCATGCGCCGTCTATCATCACAGAGGCCCCGGGGATATGCATCCCCGGGGCCTCTTTTACTTCAATAAACCGGGTCGTGTTACCTCTTTCGATAGAGGGCGACCACGGCCGCACCTCCGAGTCCCAGATTGTGCTGGAGCGCCACCTTGGCTCCGTCGACCTGCCTTTTTTCGGCTTGTCCTCGGAGTTGCCAATTCAGCTCAGCGCACTGTGCCAGACCCGTGGCACCCAGAGGATGTCCTTTCGAGATCAGTCCACCGGACGGGTTGACCACGACCTGCCCACCGTAGGTCTGCGCCTCGGAGTCGACGAATTCCCCTGCTTTGCCCTCCTCGCAAAGTCCCAGGGCTTCGTAGGTGAGGAGCTCGTTGCATGAGAAACAGTCGTGGAGTTCTACGACGTCGACGTTCTCCGGGCCGACACCCGATTGTTCGTAGACCTTCTGGGAGGCCGCTTTGGTCATGTCCGAGCCCACCATCTTGATCATGCTGCCCTCATAGGAGCTGGGGTAGTCGGTGGTCATGGCCATTCCGAGGATTTCTACAGCCTGATCCTCAAGGCCGTGCTTCGTCACGAAGTCTTCGCTGGCGAGGATGGCCGCACCCGAACCGTCTGACGTCGGACAGCATTGCAGCTTGGTGAGCGGTCCATAGACCTTGGGTGCATTCATGATGTCTTCAAGACTGTATTCGTCCTGGAACTGGGAATACGGGTTGTTGACGGAATGCTTGTGATTCTTGTATCCGATCTTGGCGAAGTGTTCGGGTGTCGTGCCGTACTTTTCATTGTGTTCTAGACCGGCGTTGCCGAACATCTGCGGGGCGACGGGCGCTTCTGCGAAGCCTCGCTGATCGACCATGACCTGGAAGTGCTTGTCGAGGGCCATGGTTCGATCGGTGTATTTGATGCCCAGCGAGCCTTTCTCCATCTTTTCGAAGCCGAGGGCCATGACGCAGTCCGCGAGCCCTCCTTCGATGAACTGTTTGGCCATGAAGAGGGCCGTCGACCCGGTGGAGCAGTTGTTGTTCACGTTGTAGATGGGAATACCGGAGTGGCCGAGTTCATAGAAGGCTCGCTCGCCGGCGGTGGAGTCCCCGTAGCAGTAGCCCACCGCGGCCTGCTCGATGTCGCTGAACTGGATTCCTGCATCCTCTATGGCTTTGGTTCCCGCCTCGCGAGCCATGTCGGGGTAGTCCCACTCCTTCCCCCCGGGCTTCTCGAACTTGGTCATTCCAACGCCAACCACGTAGACCTTGCGACTCATATTCCTGACTCCTCCTGCTCTTGGCTTCGGCTGATGCGGGTTCAACGGCCCAGGCATCCACCGAATCGGCTTGATGTCTATACATCCGCTTCAAGAACGGGAACGTGTCCAGGCTCTTGATCGGGGTCCAGACGAGTAGCACAGAGTTCCNGGTTCAAGATTCNGGGGTGNGGCTTCCGCAAAGNGATTTCCAGGCATCTGGGACGGACAGCGGCGAGAGGCTAGTTTCTGCCCAGTCGAGGTGGGANGACCCTTCCCCTTGAATTTGCAAGGAGAGCGCAGTGGCCAGTTTGTTTACGAAGATCATTGAAGGCGAGTTACCGGGACACTTCGTCTGGAAAGATCCGGTTTGTGTCGCTTTCCTCTCGATTGGCCCACTCAAGCCGGGTCATACGCTGGTGGTGCCGAGAGTTGAAGTGGACCATTGGCTCGACCTTGATTCGGAGACGGTCGCTCATCTCGCTCGGGTTTCGCAGAGCGTGGGAAGAGCACTCTTCCGTGCGTACGATCCCGTCAAGGTGGGTACGCTTACGGCCGGACTCGAGGTCCCCCACGTTCATTTCCATGTGGTTCCGATCTGGGAGCCGCGGGATCTCGACTTCGGCAATGCGGCTTCGAATGTCGATCCCGAGTCGCTGGCCGCGGAGGCCGAGAAGGTCCGTCAGGCGCTTCGCGAATTGGGCTATGACCAGGTGTCCAACTGACACCTCTTTCAAGGCCCGATGGCCAATGAGGAAATGGAGGAAGATCGCATCATGAGTCAGCGACCCCCGGACGTACGCATTACAGATTTTGATGCCCCCGAATTCTCGCCCGATGTCCGCGAGATGATCGAAGGCGTTGCGCCCCTGGCCGCTGCCATTCCGTGGACGCTGGAAGCCGCGCTCGAGCAGGCGAGTGAGCGGGTGGGACTGGATGATTTCGGGGAAGACATCTTTTCCGAACCCCTCTCCGTCTTCATGAAAGGGTCTCGAGAGGAGGGGGGGCTCTCGCCCCTGGGTGAGGTGACGATCTGGGGACAGATCGGCCAGTTCCTCGACGCGCGTCTGCTCGTGGAAGATCAGTGGAAACGACATCCTGAAATTGCCGAAGAAGAAATCGATCGTCCCATCATCATCGTGGGTCTTCCCCGGACAGGCACCACCCACCTCCACAATCTGATCTCGGCCGACCCCGCCATTCGCTACCTCTCGTGGTGGGAGAGCCTTGAGCCGGTTCCCCCGCTGAGCGAGCAGGAGGGTCACTTTGATGTAGATCCTCGTTGGCAGCGTGCTGCCATGGGTATCGAGATGCGCGACAAGATGATGCCTCTCTTCAAGCGCATGCATGATATGTGGCCGGATCATGCGCACGAAGAAGTGCATCTTCTGGCTATTGCTGGAAGCACCATGCTCTTCGAGGCGCTGGTGGTTTCCGAAAGTTGGCGCGATTGGTATCTCAGCCATGATCAGACGCCCTGGTACGCATACATGAAGCGTGTTCTCCAGGTGCTTCAGTTCCGAGGAGGCAAGGGGGAGCGATGGGTGCTGAAGTCGCCTCAACACCTTGAACAGTTCACACCCTTGCTTCGAACCTTTCCCGACGCTTGCTTTGCGGTGACGCATCGGGACCCCCTGGCCATTACGGCGTCCTTCGCCACCATGTCCGCCTACAGTTCCCGACTCTCAAGAGATCCGGTGGATGCGGTCCGGGTGGGGCAATACTGGAGTGACCGGATCGAGACGATGCTTGGCTCTTGTGTTCGTGACAGGGATCTTCTCCCTGAAGATCAATCCCTGGATGTGCTTTTCCATGAATTCATGGAAGATGAGATGGGAATGGTCGAGCGGATCTATTCGCTGGCTGGGCAGCCTTTGACGGAAGATTCCCGCAGAGCGATGCAGGGGTTCGTGGACGAACATCCGCGTGGGATGTACGGACGAGTGGCCTACGATCTGGCTGACTTTGAAATAGACGCCCAGGAGCGTAGAGCGAAGCTGGCTCCGTACGTGGAGCGTTTCGGTGTCAGGCTCGAGGATTTCTAGCTTGTTCCGCGAGTCTGCATCTCGACATATTCGCGGTAGCGCCCGTTTTCGACGGACATGAGTTCGTGGTGACTACCGCGTTCCTGGATCTGCCCCGCGTCAAGGAAGAGGATCTGGTCGGCTTCGCGTATGGTCGAAAGTCGGTGGGCGATGACGAGGACCAGACGGTCCCGACTCGCTTCGCGAAGGGCGGCCACGAGATTCCGCTCCGTGTCTGGATCTAGAGCCGAGGTCGGTTCGTCGAGGATGAGAACCGGTGTCTGGCAGACGAGTGCACGGGCAATGGAGAGCCGTTGTTTCTGACCGACTGAAAGTTTACTTCCGGCTCGTCCGAGTGGGGTTTCAAAGCCTTCGGGCAGAGCCTGGATGAAATTCAGCGCGCCTGCGGTTCGGGCCGCTTCATGGAGGTCTTCTGCGCTGGCTTCGGGACGCCCCAGCCGAAGGTTTTCAGCGATACTGGCGTCGAAGAGCATGGTTTCCTGGAAGACGAAAGCGATCTGCTGACGAAGAGAGGTCAGCTTGTATTCAGAGATGTCATTTCCATCGAAGAGTACTCTTCCGCGGCTGGGCGTCAGGAATTGGGGAATCAAGTACGCCAACGTGGTCTTGCCGGCTCCAGCCGGTCCGACAATGGCCGTCATTTGTCCCATGCGAAGCGCTTGATCGATTCCGCTCAGCGTGTCCGGGGAATCGGGGTATGCAAAGTGGATGTCCTGCAAGACCACGTCTGTGCGAAGCCGGGGAAGTGCCGGTCGATTCTCTTTTTCGCTCTCCGACTCCGCATCCATGAGATCGAAAACCCGACTGAAGCCCGGAGCATCGGCTTGCAGTCGGAACCAGAGGCTGCCCAGTTCGATGCTGGCCGACGCGATGGAGATGAAGAAGGTGAGCAGCACCAGGAAGTCCCCTGCGCTGAGTTCACCGGCGATGATGGAGTCGCCCACGTAGATGAAGATATAGGCGACGAGTCCAGCCCCGATGACGCCGATTGCCCCCGCGGTGCAGAGCTCCACGAGGGTTCGGATCCTGAACTGACGAAAGGAGTCTTCGCTGTCCCGATCAAAACGTGATCGTTCACGATTCTCTCCACCGAGACTCTGGACAGCCACCATGTTCGACATGGACTCCTCAAGGCTCGAGGTGGTGGTCGCACCGGTTTGTCGGCTCCGTCCGCTGAAGCGTCTCTGCAGCCCGGCAAAGGGAAGCGAAGGCAGGAAGGTGACCACGACGAAAAGCAACCCTGCGTAGAAGATGGGCGAATTCCAGCCGTAGACCATACCCATGACCCAGCTCTGGAGGAGGATGAAGAGAGGGGAGAGCACGGGCGTCAGGATCAACTGGTAGGCGGTATTCGTGATGGCGGTGGTGTCATACATGACCCGGTAGATCGCATCTCCGATACGTTGCTCACTGAGATCCGACATGGGAAGTGTCTGGACGCGTTTGAAGAGTCGGCTTCGGTAGTGGTGATTCAATTTCTGCGAAAGTCGGATGGTCCAGCGAAAGTCGATCAAGCCCAGGATTCCGCCCACCAGACTGAACCCCGAGTTGGCCTGGTTTTCTGTTCGCGTGGCGGTATCCCATCCTTCGGGTACTCCGAAATCCGAGGCTCGGTCGGTTTCGCCGGAGTCGATGCCAAACGATCCGGTGAGGATCAGGAGGACGAGTTGCGCGCCGATGGTGTAGATCAGTGCCGATTCAATGGACATGCTCGAGATGAAATCGACGAAGGGCTGGATGAAGAAGGGGAAAGGTCGCGGTTGCTCGCCGAAGGGAACGCCTTGGATGATGTGGTCTACGAGGATCCGTGCCGGCCAGGGGAGGATCAGGAGTGGGATGAAGCTCAACAGGACCAGCAACCACTTCACGCCGAAATCAAAGCGAAATGGCCGGACGTACCGGAGGGCCCGGGCGAAGAGTCTGATGGCGGCACCGGTGGTGATCTGATCACTCTTGTCGGATAGCCGGCTCACGATTCTTGCACCTCGTCATCGAGCGCGGATTCTTCGGCTTCGACCAGCCTTCGGTATTCGCTGCCCGGGCGGGCCATGAGTTCCGTGTGAGAACCGAATTCACACAATCCTTCTTCGGACATGACGGCAATCACATCCGCTTTTCGGATGGTGGAGAGTCGGTGTGTGATCAGGAAGATGAAACGCCCCTGGCCCCAGGCCGTCAGGTTATTGAGGACGGCATGTTCGGTTTGAGCGTCGAGGCTCGCTGTGGGTTCATCCAGGATCAAGATGGGGGAGTCCTTGATCAGGGCACGTGCGATGGAGATCCTCTGGCGCTGGCCGGTGGATAGTCGCGCTCCTCGTTCACCGAGAAGGGTTTCATAGCCCTGAGGTAGGGCGCCGATGAAGTCGTTGGCACAAGCGATATTTGCGGCACCCTGCACATCTTCCCGTGTGGCCTGGGGAGCGGCGTAGCGGATGTTGTCCTCGACACTGGCACTGAAGAGGATGTTTTCCTGCAAGGACACGGAGATATGCCTTCGCAGGCTCTCCAGGGTGAAATCCCGTATGTCCGTTCCGTCGATCTCGATTCGGCCCTCGTCGGGGTCATAGAGTCTCAGGAGGAGATTGGTCAGGGTGGTTTTGCCCGAGCCTGTGGCGCCGACGAGCGCAACGATCTGTCCGGCTTTGATCTCCAGGTTCACGCCGCTGAAGATCGGGCGCTGCTCTTCGTACCCGAAACCCACATTGCGATAGTGGATGGATTTCCGGGCTTGTTGCATGGGAACGGCTTCGGGCGACTCGACGACTTCGGCTTTGAGGTCCAGGAGTTCAAAAGTGCGATCGAGTCCCGTGGCCACGTCCTGGATGATGGACCAGAGCCCCATGGAGGAGCGCGCTGCGCCTGAGCCGGCCCCGAAACGGTCCTTGAAGCTGTTGTAGAAGCCCAGGTCCCAGGTTCCTGAGTTGATGCTGGCAAAACCCAGGGCGATGAAGAAGCCTTCGGCGTACAGACGCGCCCCTTGTTGGGTCAGGTGTGTCGCCCAGCCCACGGCCGCGAGCAGGAACAAGCCGAGAGACCAGAAGATGAAGACGCTGAAGTTCACGAACCGGATCCGGGCCACATAAGCCTGGGCAAAAGCGTCTTTGGAAGCCTTTTCGAACTTTCTTCCTTCGCGCTCTTCGGCGCCATACGCCTTGATGATACGGAGTCCTTCCAGTGTCTCCTGGACCCGGGAAGTGAGGGCGCTGTTGGCTTCGCGGGCGCGTCGAAATCCCATGCGGAGTCCGCGTGAGCTGAAACGACCGATCAAGATGAGAGGTGGCCATGCGAGGAGAAGGAGCAGGGCCAGCCGAGGATCCCAGAGTGCGATCAGGGCCAGAGAGAAGAGAAAACGGGAAATGTATTGAATCGGTTGGAGGAAGATGACCTGGATCAGCTGGGTCACCATGGAGCTGTCCTGGAACATGCGATACATGGAGTCGCCGACCCGTTGTTCTGAATGAAAACGCAGTGAGAGGGTCTGGAGGCGGTCCACGATCTGGAGTCTCAAGAGTTGGTTGATCTTCTGGAGAATCCAGACTCGCCAGTAGGCCAGTCCGATTCCGATCGGGGCCATCAGGATGCCGAAGAGGGTGACGCTGACGACCAGGTGACGGAGTACGGTTCGGCGAGCCTCGGGCGATAGTTTTTCGACGCCGGTGTAATCGCTATCCGGAAGCCCGATGGCGGTGGCCTGGATCGAGGTGAGAGGGTCGCCGGCCACTGCGCCGTTCCAGAAGATGTTGACGGCGGTGATGGCGGGCCAAGCCAGGCTCCCCAGGGCCAGGCTGCTGCAGACGATCAATCCGATCAGGGGCTTTTTGACGGGCCGGACAAGGGGCAGACAGCGAATCAGCAGTCTGAGGATCAATCGGAAGGAAAGGCTGTCTTGTCGACCTCCGCGACCCAGGCGTGCGAATTCCCGATAGTTCTCGTGGACGGGATCAGCCTGCTGGGGATCAATGGATTCGGACACGTTCGGGTCGCCTATCGCACTGCATCGTGCGCTTGGGAAGGTAGCGGAACTTCAAACTCCCCGACTTCAAAGCAAGAAGGGCCCGGCGTCAAAGCCGGACCCTTCTTTTCGATGGAAAATCCCTTTCGCGATCACCCGGAGACGGAATGGCTCCCGGGACTGCGAAGCATTGAGGCTATTCCGTCTTTTCGGCTTTTTCGTTCATCGCCTTGTCGATGGCCTTGAGCCGTCGATTGATGCGGTTCAGCTTCCGGTCGAGCTTGTTGATCTCGGAGCGCGAAGCAATCTGCATTCCCGCCAGAAGGTTGGTCACGCTGGTCTCGACCTGCTCACTGACCCAGTTCATGCGACCGTCGATTTCCTTCTTGATGTCATCGCCCAGAGAGCGAGCGCGCTTGATTCCAGGGTAGGCTTCAAAGTCCTTCTGGAGCTGCTTGATCTGCTTTTCGGCGCGCTTGTTGAGGTCCGCGCTGCGGTCTTCAAACTGCTTCTGGACTTTCTGGACTTCCTTTTCCATGGACTTCCAAGCGGTCTGGACCCGATCGAGTCCCTCGTCGAGCAGGCTGGCTGTAGCGGTCATGTGTCTTCCTTTCGTTCTTTCCTGGTGTAGGCCCAGGATGTGGTTTTGGTTCCGCTCGGTGATCTCGGATTGAAGGGCCTCTTTGGGCTTCGAGGCCTCTTCTTGAGGGTCGAGCTTACGACGCAATGCATTATAGACGCGTTGCGTCATCGCGTCAACGAGGCTTGAGGGAAGTNAAGAGCACNNTAGNAGCTCTTNNGGTATTCCCCTCGGGGTNACCTTGGNNCGACGCAGTGCGGCGTAGGGCTAGCGGCGGANGTCCTGGCGGCTGAGGGCTAGCAGCGAAGGACGGCGCTGCCCCAGGTGAAACCAGAACCGAAGGCGGTCATGGAGACGATCTGACCGGGCTCCAGTCGTCCTTGCTGCGACGCCTCGGCCAGGAGCATGGGAATCGAGGCCGCGGAGCAGTTTCCATAGCGTTGGATGTTGTTGAGCACGTGAGTCTCCGGGATTTCCATCTTTTGAGCCACGAACTCGTTGATTCTGAGATTTGCTTGATGGAAGAGGAAGAGCCCTACATCATCGATCTTGATACTCGCGGCTTCCAGCGCCGCAAGCATCACCTCGGGCATGCGGGTGACGGCGTTCTTGAAGACATAGCGACCATCCATTTGAGGAAAGTGTCGTCCTTCTTCGATCATCTGCTCATCGATACGAACGGGCTGGTGGCCCGAGGCGGGGGCTTCGATCCAGAGTCGGCGGGCGTGCTTGCCCTGGGCATGAAGTTGGATGTCGAGCAGCCCTCGCGGATCATCCTTGTCCTCATTGGCTTCGAGAACCAAGGCCCCTGCACCGTCGCCAAAGATGATCGCGACGTCTCGGCCTCGGGTGGTGAGGTCGATTCCGGTGGAATGGAGTTCGCAGCCCACAACGAGAACGCGTTTGCATTTCCCGGATTGGATCANGCCATCGGCAAAATTGAGGGCGTAGAGAAAACCGCTGCATTGCGCTCTAAGGTCGATACAGGGCACGTTATCGGCCTCTAGACGCTCGTGCAGGAAGAAAGAGGTGCCTGGGAATTCATGTTGTGGGGAGAGGGTGGCGAGCAGAATGAAATCCAGATCCGTGGCCTTGAGGCCGGCTTGCTCCAGCGCCATCTCGCAGGCGGGGCCCGCCAGATCCACGGGTGTTTGACCGGGCGTGACGTAGCGACGTTCCTTGATGCCCGTGCGCTGNTGGATCCACTCATCGGTGGTGTCCATGAGCTTTGCGAGGTCGGCATTGGTGACCACGCGCTCAGGCACGTACATGCCTGTGCCGGTCAGTTTGGATCGGACTGATCGATTCACTTTTCNCGTGCCTCTCTNATCGACTCTGATTCCATCTCGGTCCCCCACTTGGATCGCGTCCCGGGCCTTTCATCCTGCCAGAGCATGGCCTCGGCTCGTTGCAGGAGCTCAACCAGTCCATCGCCGCGAAGGGCTGAAACGGCCACGCAATTATAACGTTGCTCAAGCTCCTTGTGGATTCCTGCAGGGAGCCGATCGATTTGGTTGAAGACCAGGAGCTCTTTCTTGCCGCCGAGTTCCAGCTCGTCCAGAACACGCCGAACCGTTTCNACTTTGCGATCAATGTCTTCGGCGCTTGCGTCCACGACATGAATCAGCAGACTCGCGTCACTGAGCTCCTCAAGGGTAGCGTGAAAAGCGGCGACCAGATCGGGGGGNAGATCTCGGATGAAGCCCACCGTGTCCGTGATGATGACTTCGCGCTCCCGCGGGAAACGCAATCTGCGCGAGACGGGGTCCAGGGTGGCAAACATCTTGTCTTCGACGAAGACCTCGGAGTGGGTGAGGGCCCGCAGGAGGGTGCTCTTACCGGCATTGGTGTATCCGACGATGGAGAGAACCGGCACCTCTCGACGCTCTCTTTTCCGTCTACGCCCGGCCCGCTGGTTGGCGAGTCGGCCGAGGTCGCGCTCCAGGCGGTTGATGCGCTCCCGAACGCGGCGACGATCGCTCTCCAGTTTTGTTTCGCCTGGCCCCCGCCCTCCGATTCCGCCAGCCAAACGCGAGAGCGAAAGGTCGGCTCGTTGGGCGAGCCGCGGCATGCGATAGCGAAGCTGAGCGAGTTCCACTTGCAGTTTGCCGTCACGGGTCGAGGCCCGCTGAGCAAAGATATCCAGGATCAGCTGCGTGCGATCGATCACCCGGAGCTCCATTCGCTCGGCGAGGTTCCGAGCCTGGGTCGGATTCAGATCCTGATCGAAAACCACGAGATCGATGTCTTTCTGGAAACACTCAATGACGAGATCAGACAGCTTTCCAGATCCCACAACGGTCTTCGGATCGACCTGCCGACGCGCCTGGGAGACGACGCCGACCACTTCGACTCCCGCAGAGCGAGCCAGTTCCTTCAGCTCATCGATATGGATTTCCAGGGTTTCCCGGTCGCGCCCGGCCGAGACCGAAACGAGCAGGGCGCGCTCACCTTCTTCGACTTCAAGCGCGCCCGTGGTCCGGGAGAGCTCATTTTCGAGNTCTCGNACATGGAGACCGAAATCCAGATCGAGTTCATGGGGAGGGCACGGAGGCAGGAGTTCGGTCGAACGCCCCTCGTCGTTGGCCGGGGCCAGAAAGGCGACATGGGCTGGACCGGGAAGGCCGTCTTCCAGGACGGAAAGACTGACCATGGCGTCCAGGCGAAGGACGGCCAGATCCGTCAGGTCATCCGTGCTGAGCCCTTCATCGGCGAGGTGGGTATGGATACAGCGCAAGCCTCTCAGCCGGCCCCGTCCGGCTCTCAGTCGGCCCCAGTCCGGCAATTGAATGGCTTTGGCGTCACCGACCATGACATGCTGAATGTCTCCGCGGCGGCCGACCATGACTCCGACCTGGCGGCGCAGGTCCAGACTGAGCGCAGTGAGTTCGCGNGNGAACTCCGGGCTGACNACCCGGTCCGNGGGCAAACGCCTGCGGAACAGTCGCTCAAGGTCGCGAACCTGCCTTGCTTTGAGGCCACGAGTATTTCCAAAAACCTGGATGGCGTGCTCCGGGGGGTGGGGGGGGATGAAGTTCGGGGAGCAGGTTAGGAGTCGCCGGTTTCGCGGGCAACGCCTATCCTTGCCCCGAGGGGGCGGCTGATTCGGTTGGCTTTGGGCAGGGTCGGGGCTTTCCTTGGTTC
>NZGT01000109.1 GCA_002691025.1 Spirochaeta sp.
TTGGCTGCTATGGAAGGTCGGTGCACTCATGGACCGCTCAAGCCAATCACAGATGACATCACGACCCTCATGGGAGTACTTTCCGGCGCTGTAGGCACAGGTGGCATCCTCGGTAAAGCACCCGGGTAGGTCACTCCAGAGTTTCCGGTCCACGCAGCGCATGTAGCGGTACTTCAGTTGTTTGATCAACTCGATTTCAACCAGATCTTCAGGACTCACATCCACCTCGCGTTGAAGTCTTCAGGGCCAGCCCACGCCCGAGGGCTGGCGGGTGCCGCAGCTTACGCTCCAGCGAATTGAGCGGCATCGAAATAGTCTCGCCACGCCTTGATCAGGCCCTCTTCCGTCAACTCGAAGACGCCGCAAACGGGTAGCGCGATCGTCTTTTCGCCCATCACCAATGTGTCGATCCGCTCATTCAAGACAAGCAGTCCGTTCGTGACCTGGATACGGATATCAAAATCAATCGAGGCAATCGTCGAGAACATTCCGCCGATCAGGTTGCGGATATTCTCTCGACCCTCGCACGCCTCCATCGGAATGTTGTGATAGACGGCGTCCTCTGTAAAAAAGGAGAGGATGCTCTCCAGGTCCGAACGACTCCATGCGGCACAGAAATCTCTCACGATCTGATCAGCGTCCATCTATTCCTCCTGCGGGATTCACCCGTGTTCACTCCACCACCGCCGGGGCTCGCCGCCCGGCACAAACCAGCCTAGCGCTTGCCCGACGTCAACATCTTGAACTCCCGCATATAGGGCGTGCCCAGGATCACTCGCGCCAGCGTAAGAGCTACGGGAAAAACGAGTCCGTAGGCCACAATGGACGCCGCTTCACCCGCGTCGGACCAGAAGAAGAGCATCGCGGCAGCCTGTGTCCCCAAACCCGCCGGGCTGATGGGCACGGCCCCCATCATCATGATCACAGGGACCGAAGCCAGACCGAGTCCGATGGGAACAGAGATCTCGAAAGTGCTCGCACCGAACAGGAAGCATGCCACGAAGCCCGTCAGATATGAGGAGCGAATGACGAGCAAAACCAGGAAGTCCCTCGGCTGGGCCTTGCGATGGGAACTGAACACAGACCACGCCCTGACCCCTTTGAGCCAGAGCCAGCTCGGTCTATCACTGACAACCAACCAGAAAAACAGGGCACTCCCTGCGATGAACGAGGCGGAAACCGCGAGTACTGTCGTCATGAGGGTCCCAGAGGGCAGGAAAAGTGCGCCCACAAAAGCAAACCCTGCCAGAATCACCGCGTCGAACATGGTGTAGAACATGACCGAACTCGTGGATTCAAGCGGGCGAACCTGCTTGAGCCGGTGGAGGTAGAGGATGATGGCGGCCGTGCCCGCGTTCCAATTCAGGGCTGCGACCCAGTACGTGACCCCACGCATTCCACGCGCCTCCTGCCAGGAGAGCGGAGCGTTGAATCGGCTGATCAGGTACGAGTACGCAAGCGAGTCCAGAAGAAACCAATACACCACAGAGCCCATGATCAGCGGCAGGAACCAACCCACTTCCGCCTCAGAGATTGCAGCGGCGACCTCGTCGAGCGGCACATACCACAGCAGATAGGTAATCACGACCGCAGCAAAAGCCCATGGCAGGATCAGTTTGGCCTTTGACCCTCGACCCGATCCGTCCAATTCCTCAAGGATCTCTTCAGCCGGCTCTTCGATCATTTGACCACGATACCGACTTTCCTGGAACCCGGCGTGGCTCCCCCGAAAAAGGTCGAATCCCGCTGGAGCCCTGGCCCCGGCTACAGACCGCAACCTCGTGTCCACTCCAGTGGGAATTCTTTCGGCAGGAAGGAATCCGACTCTGCTTGGCGGGGGGAGATGGGCCCCGCTCCGCCGCCGGATCCCTGGCGTACGCTCACCCACGTCAGAAAGAGCCCATGTGGGCCCCAGGGCTACGGAGGGGCTCTACAAGCGGTATCGCTGTCCCAAAACAGTGATACTATCGGACCCGAGGCGAGCAAAACCGATCGAGCCCCTACCGGCCAACCGACCCCGATAAAACAAGAACCACTCCCGCTTTTCGCTCATCCATACGGGTCTCATGTGCCGAAACAGGGCGGAGAGATAGAGGTTTCGCAGAGCCACCTGCGCCACCCGCTTGGATTGAAGAAGAGACATGGCGATCAGACCGAGTCAGGAGATCTCAGGGCCCCTTGGAACCGCGACCCCGCCGGTTGCGCTCTCGGAACGCCAGTCCCTGATCTGGCTCGACAGCCAACTCTTTCCATCGTCCCATTCCTCCAATCTTGTACTCCTGGTTGAGATCAGGGGGCGTCTTGACCACGAACGTATGCGGCAAGCCTGGCACGAGACAGTCCAGGACTTCGACGCGCTCCACCTCCGCATCAACGCACATGAAGCCACGCAGGCTTGGGGAACGGTCAATGACTCGCTCCCATTCCTCAACCTGGCCTCCGAGGACGATCTTCATCGATGGGTCAGGGAACGCGTCGCCGAACCCCTGGGCCCGGGCTCCCGGCTGTGGGAATCCGCTCTGCTGAGCGCGGGTGCAGACTACCACGCCTTCTACATGTGCCAGCACCACCTCATCGCCGATGGCCTTTCGATGGTCAACCTGATGGCTCGCCTTTCAGCCCGGTACGAAGGGATGTCCCCGCCCGCCCCAGGACTCTTTGCCGACTACCTGAAATCGGAGGCCGCCTATGCGAAATCGGAAAAGGCCGAAAAAGATCGCGCGTATTGGACCCGCTATCTGAAGGATCCACCCCCGCCGATTCAACTCTATGGCCAGGAGCGCGTGGACTCTTCTGTCGGACTTGCCCGAATCTGGCTGGATCAGACTCCAGCAATCACGCAGAAGCTGAGGGCGGTCTCCACACTCGACTCGTTTTCTACGCTTTCACCGAACCTTTCCCGGGTCGTCACGCTGGCCACCGCAATGATCGCTTTCCTCAGCCGTTCCTGTGGAAATTCCGAGGTGCTGCTGGGCATTCCATACGGGAACAGGACCCGGCCATTCAATCAGACCTACGGACTCCTCATGGAGCAGACGTTTCTTCGTGCTCAAGTTCAAGAGGGAGACACGTACGAGAGCCTCGCTGCACGAGTCAAGCAGGGGCTCGTCAAGGGGATGCAGCACGGTCGTGCCTGCGTGAGTGACCACGATCTCGAGTACGCCACCCTGAATATGCTCCCAACGCCCCCTTCTACGTTCGGAGCGCTTCCGGCGGAAGTGCACATCGGCCCGGCCCCCACCCGGACCGGCACCCTTCCCGAACGCCACGCGGACCTGCGAGACACCTTCGGGATCCACTTCTTCGATTTCGAGAACGAATCGCTCCGAGTGGGATTCGACTTCCACGAAGCCACATTCAGCAAGGCTTTGCGAGAACGGGTCTGTGATCACTTTCAACGGATCCTGGTGGCCATGGCCGAGTCTCCCGAAGAGCTCATCGACTCCGTGTCCTTGCTCGACGAGGGGCAACGCCAGCAGGTATTGAGAGCCGGACAGGGCCACCAGGAACCAGAACCCGCTCCGGATGTAGTGGCTCAGTTCAGGCGTCAGGTCGCTCTCCACGCGGACAAAACGGCGATCCGCGCTGAGGACTACAACCTCACCTATGCGCAACTGGATATGGCCTCGAGCCGTCTGGCCCAGGAGTGGCTCGGCCGGGGACTGGGTGCCGGAACTCGCGTCGCGCTCGCGATGCCACGCGGCGCGCGGGAGCTTGCGGCCATGCTGGCCATCCTGAAGGCCGGCGGCGTCTACATCCCCATCGATGCGAGGCATCCAGCCGAACGGATACAGACGATCCTTGAAGACGCGAAACCGAGCCACCTCATAGCTCCGAGCGACTCGACGCTGGGGGCCGTACTGCCTGCAGACACCCAAGCGGTGGCGCTTGACACCCTTTCCTTGGCGGAGCGGACAGATCCTCTCGAGATCGCCATGGAGACCCCACCCCAGGGCGCCCTGGCTTACATCCTGTTTACTTCGGGTTCCACCGGCCGGCCCAAGGGGGTATCCGTCCCACGCTCCGCTCTTGCGAACTTTCTTCGATCCATGGCCCATACCCCTGGAATGACAGACGACGACCACCTGCTCGCCGTCACCACCACGACTTTTGATATCGCCGGGCTCGAGTTGTGGCTTCCTCTATGGACGGGGGCCACGGTCACGATTGCCGACCATGACACGACAGCCGACCCTCGACGGTTGCGCGCCGTCCTTGACACCCACGACTTCAGCCTGATGCAGGCCACACCGGCGACCTGGCGGATGCTCCTGGATACCGGTTGGGTGGCCTCCGGTCACCTGCGGATTCTTTGCGGAGGGGAAGCACTCTCCCCTGATCTGGCACGCAGACTCCTGCGACAGACTGGAGAACTCTGGAATCTCTACGGCCCGACCGAAACCACGATCTGGTCGACAGCCGTCCAGATCGAGCCTGACTTCGACACCATCACGATTGGACAACCCATCGATGAAACGCAGGTCCTCATTCTCGATGACGGTGGAAACCTCGTCCCACCCGGTGTCGTCGGGGAAATCTACATTGGAGGGGCTGGCCTCGCGCAAGGCTACTGCGATCGCCNGGAGTTGACCGAAAAATCGTTCCGAAAGGGACTCCTTGATGATCCCGAGGCTCGCCTGTACCGGACCGGTGATCTGGGTCGACTGCGTGAAGACGGACGGTTTGAATGCCTGGGCCGCACGGATCACCAGATCAAGATCCGTGGTTTCCGTATCGAACTCGGCGAGATTGAAGCCGCCTTGCAGTCCCACCCCGGCGTCCAGGCAGTCTTGGCCACCGCGGATCAACGAGTCCACGATGAGCCCGCGATCTCGTTCTACTGGACCGGTTCGGCCTCTCTCTCCGAACTGCAGGCCCTGGCACAACGGAAGCTTCCCCAATACATGACGCCCTCGGCGTACATGAACCTGGAATCCTTCCCACTCAACACGAGCGGAAAGATCGACCGACACGCCCTGCCCTCGGCCCAACGCACNTCCACGGGAACTCGCACCGAGAACCTTCCTCGAAACGACAGGGAAGTCCAGATTGCCAGCGTGTGGAGGAGTGTCCTCGACCTCGGTGAGGTCACCCGCGATGCCAACTTCTTCGATCTCGGCGGAACCTCGATCCTGATTATTTCGCTCCGCGATCAACTGGAACGGGAACTCGGTGTCGAGATTCCCCTGCGTGCCTGTTTTGATCACCCCACGGTGGGCACGTTGGCTCAATACATGGAGGAGCCCCGTGCCGCCTCGGATTCGGAACCCATCGTCTCCTGGCTGAGGGAGGGTTCCGACACCGAGNCGAGCCTCTTTTGTCTCTACGGTGTTCATCTATATCAGGATCTGGCTCGCGCCATCTCCGGGAGTACTCGGGTACTGGGGATGCACATCCCGATCACCTACGACCCCGAAACAGAATCTTGCCCAAGTGTCGCGGACGCAGCACAGCGCTACGTGGTGCAGATCCGCCGCCATCAAGCCAGGGGTCCATACCGATTGGCCGGGCTCTGTTTTGGAGGTCTCGTGGCCTATGAAGCGGCCCGACAACTCGAGGCGGCGGGTGAAGTCGTTGAGGTCCTGGCGTTGTTCGACACTCGACTCCCCCAGGCTCGCAAGGTCAGGCGCATCGCCCGCGCTTTCTCCCTCTTGCGCTCGGGCTTCATCCATCCCCAAGACGCCCTCGATCGTCTAAACCGTCGATGGCTGGCCCGTCGAACGAAACGAACGCCGAGTCCCTCACGGCGACAGGATGGCCGAATCGAGTTGCCGATCCGTGGCGAGAAGGTGGAGGAGCAAGCCCGATCCTACGCGGTCCACGCCAGCCCCATCGAGGCCAGGGTCCTCCTCTTCCGAGCCACCAAGGAACCCGACCCTGAGTGGCTTGTGTATGAGCGGGATTTCGGATGGAAAGACCTGACTACGCAACTCACCATCCACGACATACCGGGCAGCCATCTGGAGATCATCCAGAAGCCGCACTCAGAGACGGTTGCGGCGGCCATCGAACAAGTCGCCAAGAAGTCCTAGCCCCGGTCAGTCTCATCACCCCGTATTGGACTTCCTCTACGACATCGGCCCCGCCGGCCCTCCTGCCTGATGAGGCCTTGGACGAAGGCCCGAAGACTTTCGGGTGTCCCGCCCAGGAGCTAGCCTTGGCGGCCACCTTGAAGGCAATGGGACACTGACCTGCGGGGACCCGGAATGCATGCACACGACCAATACCAGGAGAGATTGAGAAGCCCCGCGGAAGCCGCTTCGCTCATTCCCGACCACTCGCTCGTTGTCTTCGGCAATGCCACCGCCGAACCTCCCGCCCTGCTGAAGGCTGTGGCGGACCGGGCNCGATCGNGCGATCTCACCCATNTGCGAATGAGCTCCCTGCTCCCGCTGGCGGCCTCAGCCGACACCATCCTGCGACCCGAATGCGCGGAGGTAATCCAATGGGAGTCGTTGTTCGTAAGCGCTTTCGATCGACCCCNGGTGGAACGAGCGGAAGCCCTCGTCACACCGGCTTATTTTCACCAGGTCCCCAGGCTCTATCGCGAATTCATGCCGATCGATGTCGCCATGATCTGCCTCTCCCCAATGGATCGACACGGGTACATGAGCCTGGGCACCAGCGTTGATACGAGTCGAGCGGCCATGGATACCGCGGGAATCGTGTTGGGAGAAATCAACCCCCAGATGCCGCGGGTCCACGGAGACAGCTGGGTCCATATCTCGGAATTGGACGCCATCGTTGAACACGACGCGCCTCTCTTTGAGTTGCCGATTCCACCTGAAAGACCTGAAGACGCCACGATGGGCTCCATCATCTCCGAGATGATTCCAAACGGGGCCACTTTGCAACTGGGTATCGGAGGTATCCCCAACGCAGTCGCTCAGTCCCTGTTTGAGCATCAGCATCTGGGAATCCACACCGAGATGTTCGTCGATGCGATGGTCGACCTCATCGAAGCGGGGGTGGCCGATGGCTCCAGGAAGAGCTTCCACCCCCGGAAGGCCCTCTATGCCTTCGCGGCTGGCTCCAAGCGTATGTATGACTTTCTCGACGACAATCCGCACATCGAAGGTCACCCGGTGTCCTACGTAAACCTCCCGGCCAANATCGCGCGCAACAAGGACCTGATCTCGGTCAACTCCACGCTCCAGATCGACCTCACNGGGCAATGCGGATCCGAGTCCCTCGGCGCCACCCAGTACTCAGGAACCGGGGGGCAACACGACTACGCCCGGGGCGCGTTCGACTCGCCGGGTGGAAAATCGATCATGGCCTTCTACTCCACCGCNCGCCAGGGCGAGCTCTCCCGCGTCGTCTCGACACTGGAACCGGGGACGGTCGTCACCACGCCGCGAAATGAGGTGCATTGGGTGGTTTCGGAGTATGGGGCCGTCAACCTCAAGGGACTTTCCACGCGCGAGAGGGCCCGGGGCCTGATCGGCCTGGCTCACCCCCGGTTTCGCGACGAACTCACCCACGACGGAAAACGCCTGGGTTACCTCTAGGCGACTCACCGCGCTCGGCCTCATCCCCGGAGATCAGGCCCGGTTGAGTACGTTCTCGTCGGTGTGGTGCATTTCTGCCCCGTCATGAGAGGCCATCCGCATGACGAGATCTTCCTTGTACCGAAAGCGGCCGTCTGCCAGGTCTACGTCCAGCGCATAGCTGACCCCCGCCGCTGCGCCCTTCTGCAGATACGAGTTCGACAGGATCCCGTTGGTCAGGGATCCTTGCTCCGCGGTGAGGTGGAAAGTCGTCGACTCGGCCGTCGTCGTACCCTCAGCCACGATCGTGGTGGATCGCGGAACCATGAAGCACCGATGAATCACCCCTGTCGAAGGCTCAAAGAGCCAGTACCCCACCTCCATGTGGAAGGGCTCCTCTTGCCCAAGTCTCCAGGCCTTCATGCGATAGTCCACACCGAACAACTGCTGTGAGCCGTTGTCGACAGGCCCGAACGGATCGAAGGTCACCTCTTCACGATAGAGATTCTCTGTGTCGCTCTTCTCCGAATAGGAATACGAAAAGTCGCGACCCTGATCACCCTCCCAATGACCCGATAGCTTCGCCAGGGGCCCCCAGCGTTCATCCACATCGGTAAATGACGCCATGTGCTCAGGAGAACGGAACGTCGTGCCCATATCACTTCCTTTCATCGCGATTTCGGTTGGATGACATGAGTGTACAGGCGAAAGAGCCGGGCAGCGAACCGACTTCCGTTGGGGCCCTTCCATCACAACGCGACTGTCGCAGATCCGGGGCTGGAAATCCGGGCCCAGACTGGAGCGGTCACCAGGACCGGGCAGCCGAGGGCCTCCGCCAGTGACCCTGGGCCCGAAGCGGCCCTTTTTGAGAGCTTCCCAAACACAGAATGACGACACCGCGTCGGTGTGCGAACCTCCGGTGGATGAGACACCTGACGCTTGAAAACCTCGACATCCATACCAAGGAAGAGTATGTCCGTCGTGGATACCCCTGGGAGGAATGGGACCTTCTGAGAAAGACCGCCCCCGTCTTCTGGTATGAGCGTGAAGGCCTGAAGCCCTTCTGGGCGATCACACGTCATGCCGACATCCTCACCGTCTCCAAGCACGACAAAGTCTTCGTCAACAGCCAGAGACTCAGATTGCAGATGCAGGTGGAAGACGATCTTCAATTCGGTTGGTCGAGAGCGAGGGCTGAAGCTCGCGGCTGGGATCCGGATGAAGTACTGGACTTCATCTTCATGGACGATCCGCGCCATCGGGCCTTTCGACTGGTGACCGCCCGTGAGTTCACTCCGGCTCGGCTCAGGACCCTCGCTGACGGCTTTTCCGACCTCTCTCAACAATTTGCCGAAGAACTCAGCGCGGATCTGGAACAGGCCAGCGCCCAGGACGAAACCATCAACTTCGTCCGCAGCTTCGCCCAAAAGCTACCCATTGCTGCCATCGGACGGATGATGGGACTCCCAGAAACAGACTGGCTGAGACTCAAGCAGCTCACCAATGTCATCATCGGTGCACCTGAGGAAGACTACTACCTCCCGGAAGAGAATCGGGATCAAGCGACCCTCCGGGCCGTCGATGAAATGTCCGACTACATGATCGGGGTCATCGAGGACCGGAAACGCCGGGGACCTGGCGGCCACGATCTTTCCAGCATCATCGTCCACGCTCGAATTGACGGCCAGGAGCTTACCGAGCAGCAGCTGCAGGGGTATCTCTTCGTGATCCTCACGGCCGGCAATGAAACCACGCAAAACGCGATCTCTGGGGGAGTCGGGGCCTTGTTGGCCCACCCTGAACAGAGTGCCATGCTGGCCGCCGATCCCGACCTGGCTGACTCAGCGGCCGAAGAGATCCTGCGCTGGACCTCTCCGGTGGTTCAGTTTGCGCGAACGGCGGTTCAGGATTTCGAGCTCGCCGGCACCACCATCAAGGCTGGAGACGACGTCGGGCTCTGGTATCCGTCGGCCAATCGAGACGAGTCGGTCTTTCAGGACCCCTACGTGTTCGACATCACACGCACACCCAACCACCACCTGGCCTTTGGTGGCTTCGGGGCGCACTTCTGTCTTGGGGCCAATCTCGCCCGATGGGAGTTGAGAGCCGCCCTTCGGGCCCTGGCCCCGATTCTACACACATTCGAGAGCACGGGACCCCTGGAGAGGGTCGCGAACCTTCATGTGTCCGCCATCCATCGACTCCCGGTCCAGGCCCGTGCCTGATCTTTCAAACGCCACCCCCGTCCTGGCTCGTCCATGCTTGACCGTCTCCGCAAGCTGAAGAGGCGGCTTGGGCCCGCCCGTGATGCGTCCGCGCCTCGGCGTATTGGCGTTACTTTCATCTACGCTCCGAGCGAGAATTTCTACGAGAGCTTTCGGACCCACACACTGCGCTTCCCTTTTACGCGAATTCCTCCTCGGTATCTGCGCGGTCGGGCGTTCCGCCACTTCCTTCCCAACAATCTTCTCCGCTCCCTGAGCGAACAGGGAGCCATTCACCTGCGAAACCATGCTTTGGAACCGTCTCGTCGGCCCTACGACGCCGCTGACGCAGAAGGGATTCCGACCGCGGAGGTCTGGGTTTTCGCTCTCCTGAGCGACTCATCCACATCGATCTGTCGCAATACCTTCTTCGAAGCCGTCCGGTCGCGCGCTGAACGAGAAGGGATACGCCTGATCAATCTCACCTCGCACTCGGGGATGCCCCCGGATTTCGAACCCAAGCGCAAAGAGACGCTGCCTGCCCTCGCCAAGCTGAAAGCCAACGGCCTCACCACCACGGGTGACTCGGATTCCTTTGCCCTCCTGGAGAATCAGGCCGAGCTCACCGCGTGGACCCAGAGGGTCGATCCACTGCGACAATCGGACTACGAGATTCAGCCCTTCCTGGAACACCGCCGAGACGCTGAACTCGCGCCGTTCCGTTGCATCGAACGCTGGATCTGTCTTCCGGGCGACCTGACCGTGGGCCTTCGTTTTTCACAGGAATTGATCATCAAGCAACTGAACTCCCTCACGTACTATATCCGGGACCCTCGTCGATTGGAGCAGGAGTACCGACTCCTGCACAAGATCACCCGGGAGCGCAGGCGGTTGAGCAAGAAGGGGCCGGAGCACCTGAGCTTCGGCTACTCCGGCACAAGCCAGTTCTGGGACCCACGAAATGCGCTGTATCAGCGACTCAGCGATGCCACGGGATTCGAGATCGGGAGCATGGACGTCTTCGAAGACGCAAGCGGCGATCTGCACCTCATCGACTACAACGAGTGGACCTTTGAGTCGGCGAGAAAAGATCTATTCGCGCTCTGGGAAGTCGCACTTCTCGATGCTATCCGTAGCACTCCGGCGGCCCCCAAGCAGGGCCGCTCCAGAAGCCCCGAGAGTGCGTGAGAAAAGAACCGCTTGAACAAGGAAGTCCAGAAAATGAAGCACCGATACCTCATCCCCCTGGCCGAAGCTGGCGACGGCCCTCCGATGTTCATCGTACCTTCCGCGGGCGCCACCTTCTTCTCGTTCGTGACCCTGGCGCGAACCCTCAGTACGCCCGGTCCGGTCTATTCATACAGCCTCACCGAGCTTGAAGTCTCGGAATCCAAGCATCCTACGCTCGAAGACATCGCTGAGGTGCTCCTCGGCGAACTTCGTGGGGCACAACCTCACGGGCCGTACTACCTCGGAGGGCACTGCTGGGGCGGCGTGGTAGCACTCGAGATGGCCTCACGCCTGGAGGCCGCAGGCGAAGAGGTCAAAGGGGTGTTCCTCCTGGAGTCATTTGTGCCTGTGGCTGCGGGCGGTCAGGATTCGAGTCGTCCTTCCGCGGGTGCGGAGTACAAGGGCACCATGGACGAGATCCTGGAGCAGACCCTCCGCGACGCGCGTGCCAAGCTTTCACGAATGCCGGAAAAACATGCGGATCGTTTGATGGAACTCACCGCCAACCAGATCCAGACCGGAAATGTCTATGACCCGGCTACCATTGGCTCTTCCTTGCGGCTCTTCCGGACCGACACGCATGATGATGTCGCGTTCCAAGGGTGGGAATCCCTTTGCTCCGGAACTTTCTCGGTTCAATCCGTGCCCGGCGACACCCATTCCATGCTGGAGAAGCCCCACGTCGAGACCTTGTGCGGCAAAATCGAGGCCTTCATCAAGGAATGCGCCTAGGAGACCTCGGCGACTGACTCGTCTACCAGTTTTCCGAGAATTGCGATGGTCGGATGACTCAAGAGAACCGCAAGGGTCAGATCAAGATTGAAGGTCTCGTTCACCGACACCTGGAGCATGATCGCATTGATCGAGTCTCCGCCAAGCTCACCGAAGTCATCATCGATGCCGATCGGTGTAATTCCCAGCGTGTTCTCCCAGATCTGCTTCAGGAGTTCTTCCGTCGTGGTTTCCGGGTCACGATACTCGGTCTCTACCAGTCTTCTCTGCCCACCCCCGGACTGATGCCGTGCAATCCGCGCCTGGTCGTCCAAGGCCTGAGACGCGATCATGACCTGGCCCGGCGTTTCGTCCGACGAGATCAACCGCTCGAAGACTTCGAGCCCTTCTCGCATCCCGATCCCGCTGCCAAAGCGCGCATTGAAGCGTTCCTCCACGCGGTCTTCATCGTCCATGTTCTGCTCAACCGTGAATACAACCTTCCCGATGTGCTGAGTCCGCGCGAGATATTCAAAGCCCTTCCCCATGCTCTCCAGGGGAAACTCACGGACGGGGCTGGGGTGCAGTTCACCCGACGAGAAACGGAGCATCAGGGCCTCGAACATCTTCAGCAGTTCTTCCTTGCGATAGACGCTGAATTGCCCGAGATCAATGCCGAAGTAGGAGATGTTGTTGCGGAAGGGGTAGAGCCCCATCTGTGTGTCCGCATAGATATCCTTCTTGCCAATTTCCAGGAAGCGCCCGAAGGGCCTCAGTAGACTCATGCTGGCGGGAATGAACTCACCCGCCAGGGCATTGAGCACCACGTCCACACCCTCTCCGTCGGTCAGCGCGTTGATCTCGTCAACGAAATCCAGGCTTCGAGAGTCCAGTACATGCTCTATTCCCAGGCTTCTCAGATAATCACGTTTGAAATCCTGGCCCGCGGTAGCGTAGATCTCGGCCCCGATCGCCTGCGCGAACTGGATCGCAGCCAGACCGATTCCACCCGCGCCCGCGTGAATCAAGATGCGTTCGCCCGGTTGCAAGCGCGCGGCTTCATTCAGTGCGTAGTCCACCGTCAGGAAGGTAATCGGAATACCCGCCCCATCGGTATACCCCAGGCACTCCGGGAGCAGGGTCGCCATATGCCCCTTGGTGACCACATTCGTGGAAAAGGAGTGGTTGGAGAGCGCAATGACGGGATCCCCTTCCGCGAGGTGCTTCACCTCATTGCCCACTTCCACGACGGTCCCAGTGCATTCCGAGCCCCGCATGTTTCGGCTCGGATCTCCTTCCGGCAGCTGACCCAGGCCCGAGAGAACGTCCCGGAAGTTGAGCCCCGCCGCTTTCACCCGGATCCGGATCTCATCGGGTGCCAGGTCGGCTTGTTCCTGTCCTTCCATGCGGAACGATTCGAAATTACCCGGCGTATCGAGGACCATCCGATGATCCACGTATCGATCGTATTCGACTAACTCCTCCGCGTCGGCTTTCTTGTGAAAGATCGACTCATAGTCCCTCGCCACATACCCCTCGATCTCGACCAGGAGATTTCCCTCCAGGTCGGTCATGAAGATGTCCAGACTTTCATCGACTCCAGGCTCTCGCTGATACCCATAGGTCAAGGCCGTCGCCGGCATCTCGCCGTAGATCCGCATCCGCTCGCACGAATAGGGCAGCAAGATCCCGGTGAAATGCTCGGTCAGTGTATGGATACAACGGTCGAAGATGGCCGGGTGCAGTCCATAGTCGCCGACCTCACCGCTGAACTCGGATTGCAGGGCCAGCTTGGCCGCCGCGCCTCGCTCTCTGTCCTCCAAAGCCCAGTCGCAGGTCCAGCGGGGGCCGCAAATCGGCGGATCATAGGGAGCCAGGTCCCGATCCCGCACCGAAAACAACTCCTCCCGGATCACGCCGTCCAGCACCGGCGTATTCGGAATCGACTGGATACGCCCCGTCGACGCGGTTTGCCATCCATCCGGCTCAGCCTCAAGCTGGATACGAAGCTCCACCTGAACGTATTCTTCCTGCTGGAGGTAGAGGATTTCGTACTTCGTCACACCCTCGACAGCAAATTGCCGGATCAAGGCCAGGTCAGAGATCTCCACGGCTGTGTCGACCCCGAAGGCCTCAACGAAACCGGCCCTGAACATCTCTATCACCGTGGTGGCTGAGACTACCGGGCGGCCACCAATCAGGTGTTCCACCGTGATCCAATGCTCGCCTCGAACCAACTGCCCCTGGAAGATCGCGTCGCCCGTAGGCAGGTATCGATACGTATCCAGCAGGCAGTGCTTCGCTGCGTGAGCCTCTTCTTCCAGATCCTCCATCTTCACATTCCGGAAGAGAGATGCCTGGTTGACATCACCCGTCTTGTATTCCCACGCCATCCCAGCGTCCCGCCAGGCCCCCCAGCCCATCGCGCAGCTCAAACCCGGCATGCGCTGCCCGCGACGCAGAGCCAGTCGATCCAGGACCGCATTGGCCGAGGAATAATCCACCTGTCCCACGGAAGGCCGGAGCGAGGCCTGCGACGAGAAGTGGACAAAGATATCAAGCGGCCGGTCGGCAAACAGCGTCTCCAACACGTAGGCGCTCTCCACCTTGGCCATGAAAACCGACTCTGCGCTCTCATACGTCTTCTGAAGCGAAGGCCCGTCATCGAGAATGCCCGCAGTGTGAACTACGCCATGAATAGGTCCCAAGGCCGCTTCGCCCTGGGCGATCACCCGAGCCATGGCCTCTGGGGACGAAGCATCCGCCTGGATGATCTCGATTTCCGCCCCCTCTTCCATCATGGGCAGCAGAGTGCGCATGGCCCGGCCGAGTTTCGAGTCCTCCTCGAGATAGCGTCCCCACTCCTCCCGGGGCGGCGCCTCCCAGCGCGACGTCAAGACGAGTCGGGCGTTGACCGAGCGGTAGAGCCTCTCGGCGACCTTGAGCCCCAGCCCGCCGACGCCGCCCGTAATCAGAACCGTCCCGCCGTACCGCAAACGAGAACGGCTGCGCGGGATCTCAGGAAGGGCAAAGAGATGCTCGGAGAATCGACCTTCCTTGCGAAGGGCCGTAATCGCGCCTTCGCTGTCGGCCTGAGCCTCTCTCCAGATGTGATCGAGGCTGGTCTCATCCCCTGACTTATAGACCTTCCCGGGAATGTCCACGCAGCGCATGGACAGTCCAGAGACTTCCTGGGTGCTCACACGCACGGGCCCGAGCAAGAGACCCTTTTCTGGATAGATGGCATCCTCCAGGGGATCGACCTGAGAGAGTCCATCCGCGTAGATCTGAACGTCCATCCGATCAATCAGGTGAGTTTCCCGAGCGGCTTGGATCAATCCAATCAGGGAGTGGAAGCCCCGGTCACGACCGAGTTGATAGGCCTCTGCCTCCGTCTCCGGTCGAGTCTCTCCATTCACATTCCAGAAATGAAGAACCCGAAGTCGTAGTTCGTTCCCTCCAAGGTCCAGCTTGGACAGAACCGAGACCAGATGGTCCCTGGAAAGCGGCGCAATTTCATAGACGTCGGATTCCAGCTCGCGATAGGTATCCCCGGCGCGCACCACCGTCACACTCTGACCGGCCTGCCGGATTCGCTCGACGATCTCGTCGGAGATGCCCTGACCGTCCGCAAAGACGAGCCATGTCGCCTCGGAAACCACGATGGACTCGTCCTCGAAATCCTTCTCCGCCCAACCCGCTTCATACAGACTCAAAGGATAAGCATGGGCGGAAGCTTCTTCGGCCTGGCTGAAATCCTGCCAGTGATGAATCTGCTGGAAAGGGTAAGTCGGCATATCAAGAACCCGACCTGCACGTCCCGTGCTCCGATCGGGCCAGTCCACATCGCCTCCGGCCGCCCACACGTTGCCCAGGGTTTCGAGTGCGTTGCGATGAGCATTCGCGGCCATATCCTGCTTCGGACGATAAAGCGCAGAGAAATTGTCACGAGAGCTGTCATTCTGATTGACGAAACCACCGAGAGCTCGGCCGGGTCCCACCTCCAGGAAGATCGGATTTTCTTCGGTAAGGAAGAGCGCCAGGGCATCGCAGAACAACACGGGCTTCCGGCGCTGTTCGATCCAGTACTCCGGATCCATGGCCTGCTCATCGGTGAAGGGCTTGCCTGTCACACCGGATATCACGAGTTGGCTTGGCGGCGAACACTCGAACCCCTCGAGCTGTCGCCTGAATTCATCCACCGTGGGATCCAGCATTCTTGAGTGAAACGCGTGCGAGGTCGCCAGTTCCTGACTGCTCACCTTCCGGGTCTTCAGGAACGCCGCGAACTCTTCGATTTCATCGCTGGGTCCAGCCACCACGTTCCGCTTGTTGCTGTTCACGGCTGCCAGATCCAGACCCTCCGGAAGGATTTCCTTCAGTTCCTCCAGCGGCATGGAGACCGCCAGCATGGACCCGGGCTCGCACATCTGCATCAGACGGCTTCGAATCGCCACCAACTTGAGTCCATCATCCAGCGAGTAGATCCCACCCAGGCAGGCGGCGACAAGTTCACCCAACGAGTGGCCGAGCATCGCCGTCGGCCTGAGGCCCCACGCTTCAAACTGCTTGGCCAGTGCATATTCCACCACAAAAAGTGCAGGCTGAGCCACCGCTGTCTGCATCAGCTGAGCCTCGGCATCCTCCAAAGTGGAACCATCGCGGCGGTAGACGCAGTCTCGGAGATCCAGGCCGAGTTCACGAACCAGGAAGTCCGAGCAGTAATCAAAAATCTCCCGATAGACCTTCTCGTTCTCGTAGAGCCCCTGCCCCATTCCCACGGCTTGAGACCCCTGCCCCGGGAACATGAACACCACCGGACGCCCCGATGTCACATGGGTCCCGGTCGGCTTCTGGGTCCGTAGCTGATCCGCACAACCTTCCAGCGTGCCCGAATCCACCACCCAGTGAGTCCGGAAGGGCATCGCTTGCCGACCCACCTGCAGCGTGTAGGCCAGATCCGAGACGGTCGTCTCCGGATGGGCCTCGCAATACGCCGCGAGATCACCCAGGCGTCGCGTCAAGGCCGCCTCCGTCTTCGCAGAAACCACGAGCAGATCCTGCCCGCCCGTGACAGCGACCGACCCTTCCGATTCGCCCACGTATTCTTCCAACACGACGTGCGCGTTGGACCCGCCGAAACCGAATGCGGAGACCGCAGCCCTCTTCGGTCGACCGTTACGCTTCCAGTCCTGCGCATGCGTCGGCACGTAGAAAGGCGTCTGATCCCAGTCGATCTCCGGATTTGGACTCGAGAAGTTGGCCATGGGAGGGATGACATCCCGTGTGAGGGCCAAGCAGGCTTTGATCATACCCACTACGCCGGCGGCGGGACCAAGATGGCCGACATTCCCCTTGACGGAGCCGATCGCACACGAGTCAGCGTCTCTTTCCGAGTACTCGGAGTAGACCTCCTGGAGGGAGCGAATCTCCACGGGATCTCCAAGCAGGGTTCCCGTGCCATGACACTCCACGAACCCGATGGTCGAGGGATCGATTTCCGCCTCGCCCAACGCCTCCCGGATAGCCCGGGTCTGGCCCGACGGCGTGGGGGCAATGAAGCTCATCTTGTCCTCAGGATCGCCGTCATTGCAGAACCCGGTCCCTCGTATGATGCCATGGATGGGATGCCCATCACGCACGGCATCATCAAGGAGCTTGAGCACCACAACGCCTGCACCATCCCCGAAGATCGTCCCGTCGGCTCCCGCATCAAAAGGACGGATCACACCCGTTGCGGAAATCATTCCGTCCACGCCCTTGTGGTAGGCCGGTGAACTCGGGAGTTCGACTCGTGCCCCTCCTGCGAGAGCGGTCGTGCATTTACCTTGCCTCAGGCTCTGCGCGGCCAGATTCACCGCCATCAGGGAAGAAGAACATGTGGCCAGAGCCGTCAGGCTGGGGCCCTTCAGGTCCAGAGCATGTGAAACCCGCAATGCGAAGTAATCCATCAGCGTACCCAGCCTCTTTGGCACGCGGATGGCCGGGTCTTCGTCCTCATTGGACTGGAGGTGGGCCGCAAAATAGTGGCTCTCCACGCTCGCAAAAACACCCGTGGTGCCCTTGACGTCGCCCGGCACGACGCCCGATTGCTCCATGGCCTCCCAGACACACTCCAGGAAGAGTCGGTGTGTGGGGTCCATGAGCCTGGCCTGAATATCGGAAATACCGAAAAACCGGGCATCGAAGCTCTTGAACTCGTCCAGCAGAGGCTTCGCAGGGATGTAGCCCGGATCGTTGATCTTTCGTCCCGAGAGCCCGGCGCGCTCCTGGGTTCCCTTGTCGGGCCGCGTCAGACAGTCTCGTCCGGTCGTCACATTGTCCCAGAATTCGTCGAGACTCGTGGCCCCAGGAACCCGCAACGCCATACCCACAATCGCAATATCTTCAGTACTCAATTCTCTACCCTACTCGATGCCTTGATGATTCGTCATGTCGCCTAGACAACCCACGACCCCTGCACCACGCAGGCGTCGCTCAGATCCGCGGATCAACGCGCTCCCAATCCGCTTGACAGCCTCTCACCCGTNGCGGGCCTCACTACAGCCTCCCGGCCTCCTTCGCTTCCCGCCGCCAGTCCANNTCCTGAACCCAGTGGCGAAACAAACTCTTCAAGCCACAAGTGTGTGTACTCCTCTGNAAGCAACTCCAGGTGTTTGACCGGAACCGGCGGAAGAACGCGACAGGCGCCATCCACATTCTCGCTCCATTCCTCTACAGGGATAGTGCTCTCGTGCACGATAATGGTGTCACCCGGATATCTGGAAATCTCATAATGCTTGCGTGCGCGTGCATAGATGGGCTGCATATGGGTCCAGATCAGCCTGGAAGGTAGGGGGCGCCGCATCAGGAAGTATCGATAACACTCCATGCGCCCACGCAATCTACGTACTTTGTTGTACACCCGCCTCGAATACAGCCCATAGCGCTTACGACCCATGTGCAGCATCCGGCGGAGCGCACCTCGCGAACTCACCCGCGCTCGGCTCGACTGCAAGAAGAACTCCCGCAACCGTCCAGGCTCTCCGGCGGGGGAGAGGAGCATGAGGAGTTCCACCTTCTTCCCCATGGCCATAAGCCGGTTGGCAATTTCATACGCCAGAGGACCTCCGATGGAAAAGCCCCCGATGCAATANGGGCCCTCCGGCTCCACATGAAGAATCGTCTCCAGGTAGTACTCGGCCATTGCGTCCATCGTGCGNTGTCGAGCCGATTTACCGTCACTCCCCTGGTGATGGAGGTAGTAGACCGGTCTCTCGGGAGGAATGTAGGGGGCACTCAGTTCCAGGAACTCGTATCCGTTCAACCAGAAGAGAGGAGTCAAATCAGCCCCCTCATTCACCGTGGTGCAATCGGCCGCTCCTATCGGAAGTCGCCGCGTCCGGTTTCTCATTTCGGGACCATCACGGATCAGCAACTCAGCGAGGAGTTCCGCGTTCGAGTGAAGGAAGATTTCCTTGGCGGTAATCGGCACATCCCACTCTTCCTCGATGGAAATNGCGAGGTTGAGATAGCCCACCGAATCCAGTCCCAATACATGGAAGTCCTCATCAAAAGGGACCTCAGTCGGCTCCCGCTCGACCAGAGCAGACACGCGCGCCTGTAGCCACGTTTTCAGCACGGGAAGCGGGGGGATAGGCTTGTGTTCATCCATCGTAAACGAATCCAGACAATCGAAGGGAGAGCTCTCCTAGCCACGATCGGCACAGGGAAGTCNAAAATGAAGCTTCACGTCGACCGCTCACGCGTNNATGGTGAGCGCGGCACCCGTCCATTGTCGCATGAATCGGGTCAGCCCTGGCATGAGCAACATGNGGCCANNGAATATCGCGCTTTCTCTCGGCGAGCGCCAACACCCCGGCCTTACCCCGTGCCCTTCAACCCGNGCTCCCNCCTCATGCCACNGGTTACAGCGTGACTGAAACCGGCGNCTCTGGCCGCCCCCGCCCTCCACGGGCCGTGCACAATCACGCATAGGGGGCNGNTGACCTATCCANGGATTCCTTCAACGCCTCGGCNCGGCAACGGGGCCTGATAGACCCANATCTTCAGACCAGGCCGGAGCGTCGTCCGCTCTCGCCACCCANATTGAGAGTGGGAAGGAAGTCTTTTAGACTCGCGAAGGACGATGACACAAAACGGAGAGCGCCCGATGNCCCCTCGAACCCGATCGCCCCTTTGGGCCGTCTTCAGCACGATTGCCCTGCTTGCCGTCATCTTGACGGCNGGGGTANCAATCCAGGAATCCATCGCCGNGGAACTCCTGCCCTCGAATGGCCATGCGCTTCTAGACGCCGGAGACCCGTCGCCCGAGAANCGGTTGGCCATTGAACGACTCCTGAGTCTGTACGCCCACCTCTACGACGACTACGAAACCAAAGCGTGGTCCACCTTGTTTGTAGAAGACGCCACCTTCGAGATCGCCTACCGGAAGGGCGGCCCNCACGCGCGATCGGTCTGGAACGGGCGACAGGAGATCTTGAGTCACCTCGCCCCAAGACGTGCCCAGTTTCGCGCCGAGGGTGTCGGGAAACGACATTACCTTGCGAATCCCCTCGTGTATGAACTCCGACAGGACAAGGCTCGAGTTTCGGCCTACCTGCTGCTCACCACCATCCATCCAGACGGGAAGGTCGTGCTCTCGGGATCCGGCCGGTACGACGGCCGGGTCATCAAGACCTCGGCAGGCTGGCGCATCCAATCCTGGCGNTTCACACCCGACGGAGATCCCGTTGATTTTGCGGGTGGCTTGTAGGACCCCGCCTCAGCCCAGAGCGGGAAAGCNNTCCCCNACCCCGCCCGACTTCATCGCGCCGTTTCAAAGAGTTCCGGGTCGGCNGTCTCTGAGAGGTCGAGTTCTTCATGCCTCTCCAGCGCNCGCTGCACGTCCCAGTCACTATGAGCCAGAAGCACAAAGCGATCCTGCGAGTCCTTCACCACCTGGATCCGCTCCGCGTAGCGGAAGATNTCAGGATCAAAATCACCCTGGGGCCAACGAGCCAGCTTGAAGGGGAGGCTCGTCAACTGAAGGTCGACCCTGTATTCGCTCTTGAGCCTGTGCTTCATGACTTCAAACTGCAAAGGCCCCATGGCACCGAGGATCCAACCCGCCGCCGCCGATTCATGAGCCCGAAAGGACTGAACCGCCCCTTCCTGCACCAGTTGCGTGATCCCTTTCTCCAGGGATTTCCGCTTGGGGACAGCCGAAAGCTCGACTCGCATGAAGGATTCGGGGGAGAAACTCGGAATGCCCGCGTAGAGGAAATCGCCCACATCGCTCACGGTATCCCCGATGCGGAAGAGTCCGGGATCGAAAAGACCCACCACATCCCCGGGATACGCCACTTCGATTTCGTGACGGTCACTGCCCATGATCAGAGTGGAATTCATCAGCCGAAGCGTTTTTCCGGTGCGGACATGTCGAGTTGTCTCGCCCTTCGCAAAGCGACCCGAGCAGACACGAAGAAACGCAACGCGATCACGGTGATCTGGATCCATATTCGCCTGGATCTTGAAGACAAAACCCGAAAAAGGCGTCGACACGGGATCGACCCGCCCCTCACTGGAGAGCCTTCCCTCAGGACACGGCGCCATTTCAAGGAAGTGTTCCAGAAACGGTTCCACCGCAAAATTCGTCAGCGCACTCCCGAAGAACATGGGTGTCTGCTCGCCAGCCCTGACCGCATCCGCGTCCAGACGCTCCGAAGCGCCGTCGATCAGGTCAAGATTTTCCGACAGTTCATCATAGGCACTTCCCAGGGCTTCTTGAATGGCCGGAGAGTCGGGTTCTCCCTCGATCACGGTTTCATCCACACGGGTGGTCCCATGCTCACCGCCTGAATAGAGCAGAGCCCGCCTACGGAGCCGGTCGTAGACGCCTCGAAAGTCGGAGCCCGAACCGATGGGCCAATTCGCCGGCACCGCATCGATGCCCAGGATCTCCTCGATCTCACTCATGAGGTCCAGACCGTCCCGCCCGAAACGGTCCATCTTGTTGACGAATGTAAAAATGGGAATTCGCCTCAGGCGACAGACCTGGAAGAGTTTTCGCGTCTGATCCTCGACGCCTTTTGCGGCATCCATCAGCATGACGGCCGAGTCTGCCGCCATCAACGTGCGGTAGGTATCCTCACTGAAATCACGATGGCCCGGCGTGTCGAGGATGTTGACACGCTTGTCCCCGTAGTCGAAATAAAGCGCGGAACTACTGACCGAAATCCCTCTTTGCTGCTCGAGTTCCAACCAATCGCTCGTAGCGTGGCGCGCGGATCGCTGGCCCCGTACCGCGCCGGCCTCCCGTACCGCCCCTCCATAGAGAAGAAGCTTCTCGGTCAGGGTGGTCTTCCCCGCATCCGGGTGGGAAATGATCGCAAAGGTACGACGCCGAGCGACTTCTCGCTCAATCGACGCCTCGCCTGCTCCTTGACCTGATCCCATCCGCCCGATTCTCCTGGCCTGACCCTACTTCTGCGCTGCGCTTGATACCAGAGGAGCGGCCATCCGGAAAGTCCACACGGACGCAACCCCGCCATTTACTTCCAGAACCCCGCTTCCCCGCGGTCATCGTGGGCTCTCAGGACGTGGGGCACGCCACGAAAGTCGGCGTTTCCGTCTCCAGATCGATGGCCCGAACGAGTCCCGCCTCCCCGTCCAGGAGGTATCGATTGCAATCCACATCGTTGAGGAACTTCCGGGGAGGACTCAACCCCATTTCGTAGAGGGGGAGGCAGCGGATGATATAGACGGACCGGTACGATGAGCACTTCCAGGTCTCGACATCATGAAAGAGCTTGTTGTTGAAGAGAATGACCTCCCCTTTTCTCATATCGATGGTCGACATCTCCACTTTGCGATAGTGCCGACGCGTTCGAAGGTTCCGCTCCTCACTCATCCGGCGATACGCGTCGGCGATATGCTTCCGACGTCGGCACGTCTCCGCACCTTCTCGCGTGACTCGCCCGTCCTTCAGGGCCGCGCCCTGGTCCTTGCAGTAGCGAGCAAACGCCTGAACGGACCGGTTCCGCTCCGCAAAGAGAACGCTCTCTTCAGGATGGCGCTCCACCGAGAGTCGCCCCCCAGTCTCCTCGTTCATGTCCTGCAAGGCGATATAGACCGTGATGTCGTCGCCCGTTTGGAAGAAGATGTCCCAACCGAAGCCATCATCGTGGAAGCCGAAGTTGTGGTCATGCTTCGTGCCCTCCAGGAGTATGTCATGGGCGGCTAGAAATGAGGTCTCGCGTAGATGATCCTTCAGCCCACGCTCGAGCAGAGCCTCGAGGACCACTGGAATCATCTCGGTGGATCCGTAGATCGACTTCTCGTAGACCTTGGGGCTCGATGAAGGCCGGGCTCCCCCCGGAACCCACGACCTGAGCAGATGCTTCAGTCGGGCTTTGCGGCCCGGCTCCCTCGGGCTCGCAATGGCATTGGACTCGAAGTAGCTCCAATTGGACAGGGAGGCGGGCATGGCCTGGTAGAGCCCCCGGATCTGATCCAGTACGGCATCGGGGAGCACCAGTCCCGTCCGCACAAAACCCTGTGATTGAAACTCAGCATAGGAGGCCTCTGACAGAACCGTCCGCATGAAAATGCCCTCAATATGGCCCGGCCAGGCGGACGGAACTCAGACCCCCTCGGGCCAGCTTCCGATCACCCGCCCCTCCTCGAGTTGCTCGATCTCGGCCGCAGTATATCCCAGTTCTGCCAGGACCTCGGCGTTATGCTGCCCCAACAACGGGGCCGCGCTCCGGAGCCAGTGCGGGACACTTCGGTACCGGAAAGGGGCACTCATGGTCAGCTGACTTCCAGCCAACGGATGATCCACTTCATCAAAGAAGCCTCGTGCGACCAGTTGAGGGTGTTCCGCCAGGGTGCGAGGGTCCACGATCTTGGCGGCGGGGACCCCTTCGGCGAGAAGTTCTTCCACACAGCTCCCGAGGTCCCGTTCCGCGAACACACCGCGCAGGGCCTCATCGATCACATCGGACTTCGCCGTGCGACTCTCCAGATCGGGGCCGCAATCCCCGGCCCAGTCCGGGCTTCCCAACCACGCGACGAGGCTTCTCCATTGAGCCTCGGTCTCCACCGAGAGAGCCAGCCATTGCGGGTGGTCCGTGATGTGATGCCCCTGACAGGGATAAAGGCCTTGCGGCGCCGTACCGGGGCTTCGATTCCCGGCTCGGCCCATGATCTCGCCGTATGCGGTGTATTCCCCTACCTGTTGCGCAGTCACATTCAGTGCGGCTTCCAACATGCAGCACTCCACGAAGTGCCCGCGACCGCTCATATCACGTTCTTCCAGGGCGAGGAGAAGTGCGAACGCCGCGTGGACGCCCGCCATCGGGTCACAGGGGCCTCTTTGGATCCGCGGTTGATCCGTCACGTGTCCAGTCAGCCAGGACAAGCCGGCCATCTGCTCCATGGTCGCCGCAAAACCTACATTGTCGCGCCAGGGTCCATCGAGTCCAAACGCCGGCATCCTTACGTAGTGGCATCGCGGATTGACCGACTGTACGTGCTCCCAGGTGACTCCGAATCCCTCCATCACCCGCGGACTGAAATTCTCCACCAGCACATCGGCCTCGGCGATCAGGCGATCCAGCGCCTCCCGCCCCTTCGGGTCCGACAAGTCCAGCGTGATGCCCCGCTTGTTCGAGTTGGCGGAAAGATAGATGAAGCTGCATTCCCACCAGTCCTCGTGTTGGGCCGCAAACGCCCCTCCCACCGACCGTGAGCCATCCATACGCTGGATCGACTCGACATGGATCACTTCCGCTCCGAGCATGGCGAGCATTTGTGTGGCGATGGGCCCCGCCCACCACGTCGTGCAGTCTACGACACGAAGCCCCTCCAGCGGTCGATGCCGCTCCGCTTGAGCCACTGGACGCTCGACTGTGCGCGACTCGACCTGCCCTTCGTGCTCACCCAGTGAGGGCGCCGGGGATCCAAGCGGCGGCCGCTCGCCATCGATCCGGTAGGGCGCCGCAGGTCGCAAAAAACCACCGGAGGGATCTTCCACGAAAACATCCCGGGCCTTCAACTGCTCCTGATCGAGCACGGTCTGGCCGTTACAGATGGGCGATACCGGAATCCGGAACATCTGGGCCAATTCCACGATCTCGTGCGTGCTGTGTTCTCTCGTGTAGGCATGCACGAGTTCTTCAAATTCGTCCAATCGGGTCAGCCGTTGTCCAAACTGACTGAACTCTTCGGATTCGCGCAGGTCCTCTCGTCCGATCATCAGTAGAAAATCAGACATCTGCTGGGCCGAGTAGGTCGTGAAGCCCACAAACCCGTCCTTCGTCGGTTCGATGGAAGGCGTTTCCAGATTCGGAAGCGAGCCCAGAGCGGGAGGTCGCCCGAGGATTCCCCACATCAGATCGATGTAGCAGTTCGTCGAAAGAGCCGTCACTTCATGCAGGGAGAAGTCGATGTGCTCGCCCTGCCCCGTTCTCCGCGCGTGTCTCATGGCGGCCAACGCAGAAACAGCTGCGAAGCTACCCCCTGTCCATCCCGAAAGTTCCCCGCCGGCCTGATAGGGCTCTGCACCGGGCCTGCCCCGCGCACCGATGGAGCCCGACTCGGCCTGGATCGTGAAGTCGGTGGCGGGCCTATGCGCCAGGGGACCCGTCAGCCCGTACGGAGTAATCGTCAGCCACACCAACCCGGGGAAAGCCTCCACCAGGTTGGCGCGGTCGAGAGCCGTCGGGGGCCTGTCTTCGATGATGAGATCCGCCCCCTCGAGCAGGCTCTGCACCGAGGTCGAGAGAGGCGATTTCAACTCCCCACGCACGCTCCGCTTTCCGCCGTTGAGGTAGCGGAACAACACGCCATCTTCGCCCTCTTTCCTTCCGCCCGTCGCCGAGACCGCCCGCATGGGGTCGCCGGCCTCCCCCGACTCCAACTTGATGACGTCGGCCCCACCGTCGGCAAAGAGCTTGCCACAATAGGCACCCGCTACCGTGGTCGAGTGGTCCACCACCCGATAGGCCTTCAGTCCACGCATGATCTTTCCCCATTCCACCGACGCAGCAGGAATTCCTTCCGCGTCACATCCGAACGCCCCGAAAGGCCCCGTCGCTAGCTTCGCACGCTGGGTCCAGAACCCATGCAGCCTGTGATCATTGGAAGATCGAGATAGGTCTTGATCCCCGGGTCGGGTTCGTCGCACACCAGAGGCACCGCATTCACCAGGTGGAACGCGGTGGTACTCAGGCCCTGGGCCACACGTTGGTCCTGGCTCAGTTCAGAGGGGAAGTCCACATCGATCTCCAGATTGACATCGCCCTCGATCTTGATCCGCCAGCCGGACTGCCGCGGCACATCCATCTTCCTCTCCAACTTCTCTTGCTTCCTGTCCCCGACGAACCAGATCTGCTCCTGTACGATTTCCGTGCCCGCATCGGTGATCCCGATGTGTCGGTAGTGATTGAGCGCAATGGTGCCCGGCTCAATCACGCCCACCGCAGTTTCGATGGGCTCCTTTGCCAGAATGAAATCGTGCTCGGCCTCGTACCGGCGCACGCTCGTCCCCAAACCATCCGCAATCATGTCAATCGGTTCGTTCCACGCCTTCTGCAGTGCCATCTTGATGGGATTACGAAGGGCGTGCTCCGGCGTTTTGCCGAGATTCATCAACTTTCGCATCACGCCCTCAGAGGTGTAGTACGTACACTCTCCGCATTCCGTCATGGTGATCCGGTCGATGCGGTTGCACCATCCACTGAAAACGAGGGGAAACCTCTCCGCGATACCGCCAGGGTTGCATCCCGAAGCATGAAAGTTCGTATTCCCTTTCGCGCACGCTTCCTGGATGACCGCGGTGGCCTCTGGATTCTGGAGGAACGGGAAGTAGTAGGGGCACGGCGTAATTACATGCTTCCCGGATTCAAGGAGGGCACAGATTTCCTCCACTTTCCAGGGAAGCGGACAGTACAGAACGCAATCGGCCTCCAGGGCCATGACCTCTTCCACACTCTGCGTGGCGATCACCCCGGTGTCCTCGATCCCGACAATCGCTCCGACATCGCGTCCCGCCTTGTCATCGCTGTAGACCTTCGCGCCCACCAGCTCAAGCCGAGGATGTCGCACCACACTCTGCACACATGAAGTCCCCACGACGCCGGTGGCCCACTGAATCACTTTATAGGTTTTCAACGCATGACTCCTCTCTGGTTGCTCCGGGCAGGGTCCCGCCCGCTCTATTTCGTGGGACTCAGGCGATATACCCGGATATCCCGATCGGTCCGCCCTTCGTACACCCTCATCTGGGGGATGGCCTCGTGGACAGCACCCCACACCTGGTCTTTTTCGTCCCGTGACAGGACTCGAGCCCGGGCGTCAAAGCGGCGGCCGGAAACCTGGACCTCCACGTTTGGATCCGCGTCCAGATTATGGCTCCAAGCCGGGTGCCGTTGCTGACCCATCGCGCTCGCGACCACCAGGAAGTCCCCCTCCTGCTCCAGGCAGGCCAGATGCACCGACCTCTTCTTTCCGGAGTGGCGGCCCGTGGCCGTCAACGTCAGCATGGGCATCCGCGGAGCCCCCATGGATGTATACCGGCCTCCGGTGGCCCGAAACAGGATCGGATCGATTCGCGAAGCGCCGTGCCGAATCAACCAGGTCATCACAGGATGCGTCGTAAGCCAGATGGCGAAGCGATCAGACACGGGCCCTCCTAGTCAAAAACAATGACCTGCCGAGCGACTTCGCCCTTCCGCATACGGTCGAACCCGTCATTGATCTCATCCAAGGACAGCCGGGCCGAAATCATCTCATCCAGGCGCAGTCGCCCATCGAGGTAGAAGTCCACGTACTTGGGCATGTCGAAGCGAAAGCGATTCGACCCCATATAAGAACCCGTCACCTTCTTTTCCTGGAGCACCAGATCGGCGGCCGAGATCGGCACCATCTCCGTCATCGGGACCACACCCACGAGAACCGTAGTGCCTCCCCGACCCGTCATGGCCACCGCTTGCTGTACCGTGGGCACAAGACCAATGCACTCAAAGACGAAATCCGCCCCGCCTTCCGTCAAGGCATGCACGGCGGCGACCGGATCTCCATCCGTGGCATCAATGCAGTCGGTGGCTCCCAGATCCTTGGCCAGACCGAACTTCCAGGCCTGGGCATCCACTGCGATGATCTTGCCGGCCCCGACAATGCGAGCGCCCTGCAAGGCCGAAAGGCCCACACCCCCGAGACCGATGATGACCACACTGGCCCCGGCCGGGATATTCACGGTATTCAGCGCGGCACCCAGCCCCGTGGTCACCCCGCACCCGATGAGCGAAGCGCGGTCCAGGGGCATGTCCTCGCGGATCTTCACCAGGGATCGCTCGGGACAGAGCATCATTTCGGCAAAACTCGAGAGGTTTGCAAACTGACCGATGGCGTCCCCATTCGACGCCGAGAGGCGCGGCGCGAGGCCTTCCGCCCTCCCGAGATATTGACTCGGGCAAAGATAGGGTCGTCCGTCCGTGCAGAACTTGCATGAACCGCACCACGAGGAGAGACATCCGATGACATGATCACCCGGCACAAAATCGGTCACGCCCTCGCCGATCGCCTCTACGACACCCGACGGTTCGTGTCCCAACACAGCCGGAGGGGGGTACGGCAATCCGCCCTCAATCACCGTGAGATCACTGTGACAAATCCCCGACGCCGCCGTCTTGACCAGCACCTCCCCCGGCGCCGGATCATCGATGGCCACCTCCTCCAGCTCCAACGGTGCGTTGTTCTCGCGCATGACTGCAGCCTTCATCGATCGGTCTCCTTCTTCTTCGGGTTTGTATCTCTCACGGGCCCGGTTCGCACACCGGGACTCCACCTCAGCGTACCTCGTAATCCGCCATCCTGGGGGCCTGCATTTCCTCCTGGAAACGATCGAAGGTCCACGGCCAGGCCGTAGGAAGCCCCGAGGAATCCAGATACCAACTCCGGCATCCTGAATTCCAGATGGTTTTCTTGGCGGCCTCGCGCCGTTCCCGATCAAACCGGGACATGGCCTCCGGGGTCGAGGCCACTTCCGTGCCTCCCACTTCACCGAGCTGCTCCAGGAGCGCGAGGATGTACGCCACCTGCAGCTCCGCAATCTCGATCAACGAGAAGTTTCCCACCGGTGAGTTGGGGCCATTCAACATGAAGAAGTTCGGGATCTGGGGAACGGAAATAGCCATGTAGGCTCTCGGTCCCTCCTGCCAGATTCCATCCAGGGCTACTCCATCCCAGCCCGTCACCTCCATCGGCCGGACAAACGCGTCCACCTTGAAGCCCGTGGCCAGGATGATGACGTCCAACTCATGCAGTCGGCCGTCCTGTGTCCGGATCCCACCGGCCTCGAATCCATCGATCGCGCCGGTTTCCAGCTTCGCGTTCGGTCTCTGGATCCCGTCGTAAAAACCCTCCGACATGATCAAGCGCTTGCAGGCTGCCCGGTAGTCGGGACGTAACTTTTCCCGAAGCTCGGGGTCCTTCACACTCTCATTCAGGTTCGCCTCGCACGTATCGTGGACCGCCTTCAAGGCCGGCGAATCCGCATCGATCAGGATGTTGGCAAACCCGTCGATCATCATCTCTGCGGTTTCATCACGCAGGGTCTGCATCAAGGCCGGCTCGGTCTCGAAGGCCTGCTTCTCCTCCTGGGTGTAGGCGGTGTTGTCGATGGGAAGAATCCACTGGGGTGTGCGCTGGAACAGCGTCACCGTGTCTACCTCCTCCACAATCGCCGGCAGGATCTGGATGGAACTTGAGCCCGTTCCCACAAGTCCGACTCGTTTCCCTTTCAAGGAAAGCGAGTCGTCCCACCGTGCGGTATGGAAGGAATCGCCCTCGAAGTCCTCCAGACCTTCAAAATCCGGGACAAACGGCTCATGCAAGACACCCGTGGCCGCCACGATGAACCGCGCCTGATCCCGAGAGCCGTCCGCCAACTCGATCTCCCAACGCCCCGCTTCGAAGTGACAACGCGTCACCTCTGAGCCAAAGCGGATGCGTGACGTCACGCCGAAATCCTCGGCCACCTTCTCGAAATACGACTGGATCTCCGCACCCGGAGAAAAACGTCGGCTCCACGAGGGATTGAGAGCAAAGGAATAGCTGTAGAAATGGGACGGGACATCACAGGCCACGCCCGCGTACCGATTCTCACGCCAGGTGCCGCCGAGACGATCTGCTTTTTCGTAGACCACGAAATCATCGTACCCCGACTCGGCCAGCTTGATCGCCGTCAGGATCCCCGACATCCCAGCCCCGATGATGACAAACCGACTCTTTCGCAGATCCTTCATGAAACGCAGTTCTCCGCTTTCATTCCACAGTTCGAGGCGAAGCGCCCTCTTCAGCCCACGCGCTCCATCGGCTAGGAAGCCACTCCATCCGCCAGCATCCGGCCCAGGGCCCGAAGGTGATGCTGGCCCCCTCCGAGAGACAACTCCAGTTGCTTCGCATACAGGAAGTACCGGTGCAGTGGATAGTCGCGATCCACTCCCATCCCCCCATGTTGATGGGCCGCGGTATGCACCACGCGTTGCCCCCCCAACGCCGCCCAGTACTTGGCCACCGCCACGGCCTCGGACGCCTCAAGCCGGGCCGAGAGCCGCCACGCCGCTTGCCATGAGGTCAAACGGATGGCTTCGGTATCGACGTAAGCGTCAGCCTGCCTTTGTCCGACGGCCTGAAAGGTGGCAATCGGCTGATCGAATTGCTTCCTCTCCTTGCTGTATTCAGCCGTGAGCCGAAGAGCCTCGGAGCATACCCCCACCGCCAGCGAGCAATAGGCGGCGGTTCCGTGCTCCCGCATGAAACGCAGGACGTCCCCACCCTGCCCTCGAATTCCCAACTCGCTTTGCGCAGGCAGCCGGACCTGGTTCAAGACCACCTGTGCTTCGGGCTGGCCACTGGTGGTTTGCAGTGCCGTGACCTCCAACCCGGATACCTCGCGGGGAACCAGAAGGACAAGCACCGTGCCATCAGGAAGACTCGCCGGGACCAGGAACAGGTCCGCCAGTGAGCCCGCCGGCACGCACATCTTCTCCCCATCGAGGATGAACTCGCCCGCTTCTTCAACGACCGTCGTCACTGGCGAATCGGGATCGGCCTGATCCTCGATCAGCGCGGCGGTCGCGACGGCCTTCGCTTGCGCGATACGGGGCAGCCAGTGTTGCTTCTGGGACTCGGTACCGAACTCGGCGATGGGGAGCGCGGCCAGCACCAGCGTTTCCAAGACAGGCACCGGTGCGGTCCTCCGCCCCACCTGTTCCATCACCAGCGCCAATTCAAAGAATCCCTGCCCCGCTCCACCGTACGCTTCCGGTATGGCGATGCCCAGAAGCCCGGTTCGCCCCAACTCTTGCCATAGCGATTCTTCGAACCGAAGACCTCCTGCGGCTTCCAGCTTGCGCAGTTGATCGTGCGCGGAACCGGCCTCTAGAATCTGGGCCGTCAGGTCCGCAAAAGCCTGCTGATCATCCGAGATTTCAAAATCCATCGAGTCCCTCTCTCTTCAGGCCTTTCTGGAAGCGGCGGTTTCTTGCAAACCCACGACTACATCCGCGGAACACGAGGCAACCCCAATCCGAACAAGCCGATCAGATCCCTTTGCACTTCGTTGGTTCCCCCACCGAACGTGAGGATCAGAAGGCTTCGGTACAGGCTCTCGGCATACCCCTGCACGATGGCACCGGGAGAGCCCCGCTGGAGATACGCCCGCTCCCCCATCACTTCCATCAAGAGCCGGAATGCTTCCAGGTAGAATTCCGTGCCAAACACCTTCACCGACGACGCGTCCGCCACATCCAGGTTCCCCTGGGTACTGGCCCAGGCCACTTTCCAATTGATCAGCCGCAGGAAGTGCAGACCGGCATGGACCTGCGCCAGGTTCGTCTGGACCCATTCCTGATCGATGATCCGGGTCCCGTCAGGTCGCCGGGTCTCCCGGGCCCAGGCCAGGATCTGATCGTAGGCGTTCTCAAGCATGCCCGGTGAGCAGATCGTGACCCGTTCGTGGTTCAGTTGGCTGGTGATCAGCTTCCAGCCCCGATTCTCTCCGCCTACCAGATTCGTCGCGGGCACACGCACGTTGTCGTAGAAAGTCGTACAGATATTGTGATCCGAGAGCAACGACATTGGAGTCGCTTTCACCCCGGGTGTTTTCATGTCCACGACGAAGATGGATATCCCGCCATGCTTCGAAGCGGTCTGATCGGTCCGCGTGGCCAGCCAGATGTAATCCGCATCACTCGCCAGACTGGTATAGACCTTCTGCCCGTTGATGATGTAGTCGTCCCCATCGCGATCCGCCCGCGTGCTCAAGGAGGCCAGATCCGTGCCCGCGTTCGGCTCGGTGTAGCCGATGCAGAAATGGATCTCCCCTCTCAAGATACGCGGCAGGAAGAACTCCTTCTGTTCCTCAGTGCCGTTTCGATAAAGGGTCGGACCCACTGTATTGATGGTCAGCATGGGGACAGGGGCCCCGGCACGCATCGACTCATCAAAGAAGATGAACTGCTCCATCTCAGAACGACCCTGACCGCCGTACTCCTTGGGCCAGCCGATGCCCAGCCAACCGTCGGCGCCGATCTGACGGACCGTCGCCCGCATGGCTTCCCCGGTGCCATGTCCTTCGTGAATGGCCGCACGGACCTCCGGCGTCAGGAGCTTGTCGTAGTAGGCTCGGAGTTCCTCTCGGAGACTCTCCTGTTCCGGGGTATACGCGATGTGCATCGGAGTCTCCTGCGTGATGAGAGGGACGTATCTGACCCCAATCCAGGTGAGCCCGTCCTTCCTGCTCCGACCGCAGAGGCCCGAGCCGAAGTAGAGTCTACGTGAAAGCCCAGCCTCTCGGCCAAGAATTCTTGAGCTCCTTTGGCGAGTCCCTTACCCCGATCATCTCTCAGGCTGACTGCGAAAATTCGACGCCACCCTCACGCGACGTCAATGCCCCTTCAATCCGCGCGGGGCCGGAACCGGGGTATCGCCAGGTCGTCGCTCATATCCTCCCACGCAACCTCCAGAGGCATCCCCACCGAGAGGGCCTCCGGGTCTACGTCCACGATATTCGAGATCATACGGACGCCTCCGGAACCCTCCAGGGAGATGACGCCGATCACGTAGGGAAGTTCCTGACCGGCTGCGATGGGACGGTGTACAACCGTATAGGTATAGAGCTCCCCTCGACCCGAGACCTCATGCCAGCCCGTATCTTCAGACCGACATTCAGAACAGATCGGAGACGGTGGCAGTTGTGAATGACCACAGGACCCACACCGTTGCACCAGGAGCCTGTGCTCCGCCGCCGCCTGCCACCAGGGAAGCGTGATTCCATCCGCCATCGGAGGCGGCATCCCGTCCGGAAAATATCGTTCTGTCATTTTCGCCCCAAAAGAACCGCACTCGAAGGTACGCAAGCCGCGCTGGTCACGAGGCAGACCTCTGCCCCGTCCACCGGGCTGGTGGATTCATCACGAAGCGAGCGCACGCCTTCCACGACGTGATTGAGACCGTGTATATAGGCCTCCGACAGGCTCCCTCCGTGGGTATTCGTGGGCAGGCTCCCGCTGCCCCAGGCCAGGGCCCCGCTCTCGATAAAGGAGCCCCCCTCCCCTCGCTCGCAGAACCCATAGTCTTCAATCTGCATCAGGACACAACCGGTGAAGTGATCATACAGCTGGGCCACATCGACATCCGCGGGCCCCACCCCCGCCTTGCCGTAGAGTCGGTTCGCCATTTCCTCGCCGCCGCCGGTCGCGTAGATCTCGTCGGCCACGTTGGCGTTCGTAAACGGTCCGAACGCATAGCCCTTCGGCGTCCCCTGCTCGCTCGCAAGAATCTCGACCGGGCGCTTGGCCAGGTCCCGGGCCCGCTCCGCCGTGGTCACCACTACAGCGCACGCCCCGTCGCTTTCAAGGCAGCAGTCAAACAGTCGGTGGGGATCGGCGATCATGGGTGAAGCCTGATGATCTTCCAGCGTAAGCGGCCTTTCGCCCATGACGGCGCGCGGATTCCGGCTCGCATGCTCGCGGAAGGTCACCGCCAGCATTCCCAGTTGTTCCGACGTCGTGCCATAGAGGTGCATGTGTCTCCGTGTGGGCAGCGCATACGCGGCTGCGGCCATCAGGAGGCCGTAAGGCATGGCAAACCCCATGGAGGCCATCAGCAAGGAGTTGGCCTGCTGCAGAGTCGGAGGTTCCGGATCCGGCGCCGCCTCCGCACTCACCCCGCCGGTCCCGAAGCGGAAGAATTGTCCCTGGCAAAGCGAGCGGTAGACCACCACGACTTCAGCCTGCCCGGTCTCCACGGCCATCGCGGCATTGGAGACCGCCGCGCACCCGCCCCCGCCGCCCGGCATCCAGACCATATTGCCGAATCGCAGCGCGGGAAGACCGAGTTCCGCGGCAAGGAAGATGGCCTCATTGCGATCTTCTGCAAATGAAGCGAGGCCGTCCACGTCGTCCAGGGTCAGGCCTGCGTCCGCCACTGCCTTCTTGATGGCTCGGCACGCCAGGGCATGTTCCGTGATGTCACCGATCTTGCCCCAACGGGTGTACTCCGATTCGCCTACACCCACGATGTGGGCTCGCCTCTCACTCATTCCGCACTCCCCATCCCTTGTCTTCCTTCCCCTACGCCAACCTGCGCCACTTCGCCCACCCGGCCCCTTTCGAACAGGGCATGTCCCGCTGAGACGATTTGGCTTCCATCCCTTAGACGGGCAAGCTGAGCGTCACGGTACCCGTGGCGTGATTTCCCAGATCATTGGCCGCATGCACCGAGACCGAGATCACGCACTCCTCCTCCTGGACATCCTTCTCCAGAACCTCGCCACGAAATCGCAAAGGCTGCCCAGGGATGGCGGGCCCACCCAGCCGAATGGAGATTTTTCGAATCATGGCCTCAGGCCCCGCCCAGTCCGTGACAAAACGCGACACATAGCCGTTGGTCGTGAGGATGTTCATGAAGACATCCGGAGCGCCCTGACCCTGCGCGTAGTCCTTGTCATGATGCGCCGGCATGAAATCCCGAGACGCAATGGCGCCGGCCACGATCACCGTGGAAGTCACGTTCAGATCAAAATCAGGCAGCGCATCGCCGACCTGGATATCCCCCTCGCCCAGTCCCATCTTCTTCACCATCAGCCCGCTCCTCCCATGGTGGCCGGATCAAATTTGAAGATCCTGAAGAGTTGCTTCCCCACCACCTGATCATTCGCATCGAGATACGTCGTGATCCAGGTCACGAAGTATCCCAAGCCAAGCCCCGTCTTCTTTCGCGCTGAAATCGACTCCAATTCGTTCGTCAGATGAAGGCGGTCTCCCGGCCTCAGATAACGTTCGAACTCGAGTTCAGAATTGGTGGCCAGGGTTCCGACATACCCAGCCTTATCGAGAGCCGATACCACATTCTCTCCACTCATCTCCGTGGGCGCTCCCCCGCGTTCGGCAATGCCTTCGATCCGGGGTCGCGGCATGGTCCAGGTCTGGAGCATCGCGGGCGGGGCCACGACGCCGCCGAAGCGACTCTCTTGCGCCACCTCGGGATCAGAGTACACAGGGTTCTGGTCATCCAGTGCATCCACCCAGTGCCGAATCATGGGCCCATTGACGTCTTCCGGAGCTTCAGACCCTGGCCCCATGGGCTGGCCGATGTATTTCTCCAGACTCTCTCGAACTTCGTCGCGTTCTTCACTTCCCAAAATCCGGGTTGCCTCCTCTGTGAAACCTCGAGCCGAGTGTACGAAATCGGCATGAGGAAGCCACGAGACGGAGTTCCAGTCCCCGCCACGCTTTGGGCTCGGTGAGGTGGGATCCGTTGCCCTTCGACTCTCGCGGCTGGCCTTTTTTTAGGCCACACTCGTCACTTCATCACGAAGCCCGAACGGACGATGGCGGGCCGAGGAGTCTCTTTGTGAAAACCCTGGCCGACCTCCGTGTACTCGACTTCTCGGGCCAGATCGCAGGACCGTACTGCTCAAAACTCTTTGTCGACGCGGGCGCTCAGGTCATCAAGATCGAACCGGAGGCCGGGGACCCCATGCGTCACTGGTCCACCACACCCGACGCGCCCCACGCCGAAGACGGCGCCCTTTTTACCTTCCTGAATGCCGGCAAGAAGTCTGTGCAGGGGGACCCCTCCGACCCCTCCGTCCAGGGCCTCATTGCGGAAGCGGACCTGATCATCGCGGCCCGAGGCCTGCAGTCCGACGCCCCGCTGAGCCTGGACCTCGATGAAGTCGCACGGTCGCACCCTCATCTGGTCATCCTGAGCATCACCCCCTACGGGCGCACCGGGCCCTGGGCCGACCGACTCGCCACAGAGTTCACCCTGCAAGCGGAATCGGGCTCGATTGGCGTGCGTGGTCTTCTGGGTCAGGAGCCGTTTCAGGCGGGCGGCCGGATCGGTGAATGGGCGGCTGGAGTCTACGGAGCCGTGGCGTCCCTCCCCGCAGTCCTGCGCGCCCAGGAAACCGGACACGGCGAACTCATCGACCTCTCCATCCTTGAGACGTCCAACATGATCTTCACCAACTTCTCAGAATCCCTGAACCGACTCATGAACGGGAGCCCGACGGAGCCCGAGCACGCCTTCATCACACAGTCCGTCGAGACTCCTTCCATCGAACCCACCTCCGACGGATATGTCGGTTTCTGCACAAACTCAAGACAGCAGTTCTCGGACTTCCTGCTCATGATCGAGCGCGTAGACCTCCAGGAGGACGAGCAACTCGCGCAGTTTGCGGGCCGACTCATGCGTTTTGACGAATGGAACGAGATCATCCGGGCCTGGATGATACAGCGACCCTCCGAAGAGATCATCGAACTGGCCTCCCTCCTGCGCATACCGGTGGCACCCATCTGCAATGGAGAAACCGTACAAGCGCACACACAGCTCGAAGAACGTGGTGTATTCCAGCCCTCCGCGAAAGGAGACTTCGTACAGCCGAGAAGGCCCTACCGTTTCGACGATACGGAACCCTCCCCGCCCTCGGAAGCTCCCGCACTCGGCGCCGACACACCGAAAGCCGCATTTGAGCCGCGTCTCCCGAAGTCATCGGGTGTCTTCAACCAGGGCCAGGGACGACCGGCCTCGAATCCGGATCTCCCGCTTTCGGGAATTCGCATCTTGGATATGACGGCCTGGTGGGCCGGCCCCTCGGCCACGCACCTCCTGGCCACCCTCGGCGCCGAGGTCATCCACGTCGAATCCACGGGCCGCCCGGATGGCATGCGCCTGGTGGGAGGAATGCTGGCGGCCCACTACGAGGACTGGTGGGAAACCAGCGCCCACTACCTCGCAGCGAATTCAAACAAACTCGACATCACCCTGGATCTCACAAAACCGGAGGGGATCCGCACACTGGAAAGCCTCATCGAGCGGTGTGATGGACTCATCGAGAACTACACACCGCGGGTCCTTGAGAACTTCGGGCTGAACTGGGAGCGGGTCCGCACCCTGAACCCGAACCTTCTGCTGATGCGCATGCCCGCATTCGGCCTCTCCGGCCCCTGGCGCGACAACACCGGCTTCGCCCAGACCATGGAACAGCTTTCGGGCATGGCTTGGATCACAGGCCATCGCGACGACCAACCGCGCATTCCGCGTGGACCCTGTGACCCCCTGGCGGGCATGCACGGAGCCTTCGCGTTCCTGGTGGCCTTGTCCGAACGGACCCAGTCCGGCCACGGTCACCACATCGAGAGCACCATGGTCGAAAGCGCGCTGAACGTGGCGGCCGAACAGGTCATCGAATGGTCTGCCTACGGTCACCTCATGCAGCGCCAGGGAAATCGCTCGCCGCTGGCCGCTCCGCAAGGCCTCTACCCCACGCTCGCGGACCCTTCTGGGGCCAGCCGATGGCTCGCACTCAGCGTCTCCACGGACGCAGAGTGGCGGGCCTTGATTCAGCTCCTGGGTCATCCGGAGTGGAGCGCAGGCGACGCCTTGCAGACCGCGGCGTCTCGCCACCAGGCCCACGATGAGATCGACCGCCACCTGGTTGAGTGGACGTCCTCTCAGGACGCCGAGGTACTCGCCCAGGCTCTCCGGTCCGTGGGAATCGCGGCTTCCGAGGTCGTCAGCCCAGCTCGCATCCTGGACTCCAGCGCTCAGCTTCAGTCTCGAGGCTATTTCGAGACGCCGGAGCATCCCGTGGTGGGCGCCATGCCAGTCCCTACGCTCCCGTTTCGCTATGGAAAACTAGAGCACTGGTTGCGAACACCCGCGCCGACCCTCGGCCAGCACAACGAGGAAGTCCTCGCTGAAATACTCGGTCTCTCTCAAGCCGAGCGGGAAGAACTGGAAGCCGCCGGCATAATCGGAAGTCGACTCGAAGGGCACTGACCCCGCACTCAGGTCAACGCGTCGCCGCTCGGTCCCCCCCAGGCCCTGTCGGGTTCGGGTACGCCATACAACTCAGCGGCGTTGGAGAACAGGATCTTCTTCCGCGAGGCTTCCGAGAGCCCACCAAAGGCGGCATCGATCTTCTCCCGGACTTCTTCGCCGTAGAGACAGATCGGATGCGGATAGTCGGTCTCGAACATGACACGATCCTCACCGATGTCGTCGAGCATGGTGTGTATCCCATACTCCTCGAACAGCGTGCAGGACCAGACCTGCTCCAGGATGTATTCGCTGGGCAGCTTCGCGAACTCGGGCTTCTCGTTGTAGGCCCGGGTGTAGTTGAAACCGTGATCCAGGGCCTCCTTCACGAAAGGAATCCAGCCCACCCCACTCTCCACCGAAACCAGCCTGAGGTCGGGGTTCTTGGGCAGAATGCCGGACATGACGACGTCCATGAGTTGGATGCCGTTGGTCAGGAGAATCGACATGGAGGTCGAGACCGTGGTGGGTGCGATTCCATGGGCTGAAAAGTGGGCAGGATTGTGCAACTGATCCGAGAAGTCACCACTCCCGATATGCAGACTGATGGGCAGATCGACCTCCTGAGCCGCCTTCCAGATCGGATCCCAATGGTCGTCCCCGATAAAGGGCATGCCAAAATCCTGCGGTGCGCTGGTGAAGAGAACGGCCCGATGCCCCAGATCCCGGCCACGATGGATCTCCTTCACCGCAGCCTCGACATCCCAGAACGGCGTCGCCATCACCGGAATGAAGCGTCTCGGGTCGGGCGAGATCCAATCGATCAGCCAATCATTATAGGCCCGAACGCACTCCAACATGAGCTCCGGGTCCTTGAGCCCCAGGAAGGTTTCGCTTCCGAACCCACCCACATTCGGATACAAAGCCATGGCCCAGGCCCCGATCTCATCCATGTAGGCCAGGCGCGACGTCGCGTCGTAGGCCCCCGCCGTACATTCGTCCAGATTCTTGGGGAAAGACGGGAAAGGCTCGGGCCAGCCTGCCATCGCTGTGGCGCCCACCGGGATGGCGCGCTCCGTACTCCCGAAGTGCCAGATATCGACCCCTTCGTCCGTGCGGATCATCTTGGGAGCTGCATCCTGGAACTTCTTTGATAAGCGTGAAGTCCACACGTCACCCGGCTCGGTCACGTGCGTATCTGCATCAATAAACCAGTCCGTACATTCCATCGACCGCACCCTCCTCAAAAGACCCATGGTGAGCATAGGTAAAAGTCCAACCTTTCCCCATGGCCGGGTGCGGCCCATGCTCAAGTCAAAGCCACGGCACCTCATGCTTCAGGCTTGTAGGCAAAGCCCCTGAAGTATCCGATACTCCAACCCGTATACGCTCAATGCCTTCAACCGAGGAG
>NZGT01000110.1 GCA_002691025.1 Spirochaeta sp.
ACTCCGCGCCGGTACTCGGTGCCGAGTTCCTCGGCCATGTGATCGACCCCGTCGACGACTTGCCGGCCTTTGTCCGTGATGGAGACGAGCTGGAGGCGACGATCCACCTGGCTACGGCGGCGTTCGACCAGCCCCTTGTCCTCCAAGCCCTCGATCAGCGTGCCCGAGGCAGCCTTGCGCATGCCGAGTCGATCCGCGAGGTCGGTCTGGGAGAGCTCTTCGATGCGGTCCAGGTGAATCAGCGCCGCCACCTGACTCTGTTTCAGCCCGGTGGCGCGGAAGCGCTGGTTGTAAACGCGCATCTGGAGGCGGACCACTTCCGCGAGCAGGAACTCAAGCTGTTGGTTCGGATCGCGTCGTTTCAAGCCGCCTCCTAGATGCTTCGCAAAGCGGAGAACAGATGTGCTTTGCGAGCAACCAATTCAGGGACCCGAAACGATCTCGACTCCTCTTTGACTTCCGTACGATATCGCACGATTCCGAAAAAACGACTTCCACAGATGCCCCGCCCTGGATCATCGTCCTCGTCGAACTGGGCCAGCCGCCGGAGCCCTGAACGTCCGGGTCCGTATGCGTCGCTTCACATTGCCTTTCTGTGAGATAGTATGATACCATACGATCCGAAACGGGTAGAAAAGATGTGAACCATCATCTCCCCTGGCTGGCACCACCCCTGATGGACCCCGGACTCAATCGGTACGAGCCCGTGTCGATCCGCATGGGCTGAGCGATCACCGGTTTGAAGGAGCATGGAAGCAAGGATGAGACTCGGACTGGTCGTCAACAACAACGGGGCTCCCGCTGTAGAAGCCGTACGGCGTATGCCGGCACTGGCCGAGCAAGCCGGCTACGACTCGATCTGGGTCACCGACCACGTCGTCGGGGTGCGTTCATTTCAGCCCGTGTACGGCGCGACCTGGATGGAGCCCATGACGGCGCTCACCTGGATGGCGGCCGCGACGTCTCGAATCCGCATCGGGTTGGGAGTGCTGGTCGTCCCCTATCGCGATCCTGTCCTGACCGCGAAGATGATCGCCACGCTCGACCAGCTCTCGGGCGGCCGGGTCGATCTCGGCATCGGGACCGGCTGGTCACGGAGTGAGTACAACGCGCTGGGGCGCGGTGACATCTTCGCTGAGCGCGGTGCCATCACCGACGAAAGCATCGAGCTCATGCTCCGCTGCTGGCAGGGAGGTGAATTCGGATTCGAAGGGAAGTACTTCCGGTTCCGAAGCCTGCAGTTCGACCCGGTCCCCGTGCAGCCATTGCGTGTACCGCTGTGGATCGGCTCGCGAACGGGCCAGGGAGCCCCCATGCGCCGCGTCGCAAAGTATGCGGACGTATGGCACCCGAGCGGCCTTTCACCGGAAGAGATACGCGAGTCGGGTGATGCGGTGGACGAGGTAGCCGGCCGGGCGATCCCCCGGACCGTGCGCATGTCCCATCCTCCCGCCAAGAGCACAGACGAGCTGATCGACCTGCTCGGACAGTACCGCGAGGCCGGCTGTATCGAGGCGGCCATCGACTTCGGCGGCCTCGACGCAGACCTCGCGCAGGACGGAGCTCTCGAGCGCACCTGCGATGCCGCTTGTGCGCTGGCCGAGCGCCGCAAGGAGATCGGCTGACCCGCGCCTTCAACGACCAAACCTCTTCACGCACACGAAAAAAATCGATCCGAGTCCTCTTTCAAACCCATGCAACCTGCCGGCAGAGACGAGCCCCACCCGACCGGCGCCTGGAGCCCAGACCATGCCCTACGACCCCTTACCCCACCTCGTTCCGGACCAATGCGGCTTGTTGGTCTTCGAATGCCAAGAAGAGGTGATCGGGGAGACGGCCGAATTTCCCGGCCTTCGCGCCGACGTCGTGCACCGAAACATGGTTGAGAATATATCGAGGCTCCTCGAGGCGGCTCGAGCGGCTGGTGTATTCGTCGCCTACTGCAACCTCGCATTCCGCACAGACGGGCTCGCGGTACCCAACACCCCTCGCTACGACCAGAAACAAGTCCATCCTGTCTCCGGCCCCATTCAGGTAAGCCCCGTCGTCTCTCCGATTGAGCCCCTGGCCCACGAGTTCGTGATCGATCGACCCCACGCCATGGCAGCGTTCCACGGCACGCCGCTCGAGTCCGCATTGCGCGATCGCGGTGTGACGACGCTGATTCCCACAGGCGTCAGCGTCAACATCGGCATCCTCGGCACCACCATCGAGGCCATCGGACGCGGCTTCCGTGCCGTCATCCCACGCGACTGCGTGGCCGGCGACCCCTCAAGCTACACCGAGGACGTCCTCCGGTACTCACTGCGCAATCTCGCCTACATCTCTGACAGCCAAACCATCTCAGAGCACTGGGGCGCAGGAGAATAATAATGAAGAAGGAAATCACCCGTCGGGATTTCATCAACGGCGTATCCATCGCGGCGGCCAGTGCGGCGATCATGGATCCTCGAACCTTATTGGCAGAGGCAGTGGCGAACCCATCTCCCAATGCGGTGGGTAACAACTATCCGCCGGCGCTCACCGGGCTCCGTGGCAACCACGAAGGAGCGTACGAAGTGGCCCACGCCCTGGCGTGGAATGGGAAAAGCCCCGCCCGCTATACCGATCTCGACGAAGAGTACGACCTCGTCGTGGTCGGAACCGGCATCAGCGGACTCGCAGCGGCCTACTTCTATCAACAGGAGGCCGGCNAGGACAAACGGATCCTGCTCCTCGACAACCACGACGATTTCGGTGGCCANGCGCGGCGCAACGAGTTCGAACACAACGGCACGATGATGCTCGGCGGCGGCGGCAGCGGCAACTTCGAGGATCCAGGAAAATACTCGCCGGAGTCGAAGGGCCTGGTCGACGACCTGGGCTTCGACATCGACAAGCTGCGAGCAGCGCAAACCCCGCGCGGCTTCCAGGCATCGATGGAAGCATCGATGGCCATCTTCAACGAAAGCGAAAGCTATGGAGCCGACTCTTTGGTGCCTGGCCATTGGCTGCCCGCCTGGCAAGGCGCGGGCAACTACAAGGAGTTGATCGGAGCCCTGCCCTTGTCCGACTCCGAAAAGAAGGCCCTGACCGCCTTCGTCGACGGCAGTGCTGAACTCAAGAAGCCGCTCCCCGAAGGCGACATGCTGCAGACAATGAAGAGCATGAGTTACCAGACCTTCGCGACCGAATACGCGGGGCTCAGCAAGCGGACGACCCGGCTCTTCGATCCGTATCTTCGCGTGACGTATTGCGTCGGTACCGACTCCATCTCGATCCTCGAAGGCATCAAGTCCGGAATGCCTGGGCTCGCCCTTCTGGGCCCTGATGCCCTGGAAGCCTTGAAATCGAGCGGCTTCTTCATGGAAGGTGTCGACTTCATCTTCATGCCAGACGGTAACGCTTCGTTTACGCGCCAGATCGTGCGCCGTATGATTCCCGCTGTGGCGCCTGGAGAGACCGTCGAGGACCTGATCGACACGCAATTCGACTACAGCCAGCTCGACCGCGCCGACCACAACGTGCGCCTTCGCCTGAACAGCACGGTCCTGAACGTCGTCAACGACGCTTCGAAAGACGGCGCGGATGAATCCGTCTCGGTTTCCTATGTCCAGAACGGCGAAGCACTTCGGGTCAAGGCCAAGCACTGCATTCTCGCCTGCTACAACGGCGTCATCCCGCATGTCTGTCCTCAAATGCCCGAGGAGCAGAAGAAGAACGTCGCCTACGGGGTCAAGTCACCGCTCATCGTAGCGAACGTCCTGATTCGCAACGCGCGCCCGTTCCAGGAGGCCGGTGGCGAGGTGTACATGTGCCCCGACAGCTATTTCGCTCTGGTGACCACGGGTTTCGGCATGGATCTGGGGAACTACAAGACTCCCACCGGCCCGGATGACCCGCTCGTCGTCTACTTGATCACGTCGCCGCCAGTGGAGAACGATGGCACCCAGACGATTCGGGACCTCTACCGATTGGGCCGCCACCAGCTGTATGCAACCTCTTTCGAAGACTACGAGAGGACGATTCGCGACCAGCTCACAGGCCTCTTCGGCCCCACCGGCTTCGACGCCGACCGGGACATCGAGGCCATCACCGTCAATCGATGGTCACACGGATACGCCTACGGCTACATGGATCTCTACGACCCCGAGTGGCCGGAAGGCGAAGCCCCCCATGAGTTGGGCCGCATGCCGGTCGGGCGCATCAGCTTCGCCGGCTCAGACACCCATGCGGACGCTCATCTGAACGGGGCTGTCGATGCGGGCTGGCGGGCCGTCCAGGAACAGATCAAGGCCTAGTGGAGGTGAGCAGCGAACACCCCATGGTGCCGGGTGCTCGCTGAAAGCGCCGACGAAGGACAGCGGAAATCCGCCACCGGCGTACGCCCACTCACTCGGCCTCGAGATAGTTCGTATCAATGACGATCAGCTCACGATACTTCTCGGGCATGTGCCACGTGCCGGTGTAACCCTTCGGGACGACAAACGAGTCGCCCGTCTTGTACTCATACGACTCGTCCCCGCCGTCGGGTGTCAGGATGAGCCGGCCTTCGAGGATCTGAACGAACTCGTCGTATTTCGCGTCGTCGATGTGCACCTTGCCTGGTGCGGCTTGGTAGACCGCCACCATGATCTTGCCCATATGAAAGACATGCGAGCTGTTCTCGATGGGCTCTTCGGAGACCACATTGCTGTCGTTGGGATCGCTCTCAGAAAGATCTGCAGCAACGAGGCCACGACCCTCAAGATAGCTATCCGCGATTGCCACCGGAATGATTTTTGACTGATCCATGGGTTGTGTCTTCTCCTTTGCAGTGCCGTTCGGCAGCGAACTGCACGCGTTGAATGAAAGGGTCGAAACCAGAGCGACCCACGTCAGGAAGAGGATCGGAAATCTCATGAACTCTCCCTTTGCAAGAGACGCCGGTCGCCCGACATCCCAGGTTCGGTACTCATGAACAGGAGCCCGTCCCCCTACGCTTTCGGCTCCACTCGCAATACCTCGAATACGATTCCGCCGACCTCGGCGAAGAAGGCCCGAATGTCATCCTTTTCGTTCCAATCGACGAGCTGCATCTCTGAGCAGGGAATGCCGCGCTCGACGCAGCGCTCGTGGGCGCGCTCGATGTGCCGCGTGCCCACCGCGATGCTCCAGATGTGGGCTTTGGGCCCGCGCATGATCTGGAACTGGCCGCTCTCCGTCGTACCGGTGATGCGACCGCCGCTGTCGTCGTCTCCGCGTAGCGTCATGACGCTCTCCCAGTTCACGTCCATCTCCGGAACGGGCGGATACTCGGGCGGAGCATTCGCGCTGGGCATCGGCCAGCCCTCAGGGATATCCAGGACCTCCCGCAAAAAGCGGTCCACCGCTTCAGGCTCCGGCGTCACGATCTTTACATGATTCAAACGGTCCATGGGTCCTCCATTGTTTCTGGCAATTAGTATGATATCATACTATCTGAATACAGACGAGAACAAAAGAAAAGGCGAGATGCGAAATGAAGCGCCGTGACCCCAGTGTTCAGCCGCAATGTCCGCTCGGGCAGGAGCTGCGCAAGATCGGCTCGCGCGATGAGCACGTACACCTCGTTTCGATGCTGCACCTGATCCGTCAAAATCTCCCAGGAGTTTTCCGCTAATAGCTGGAGAAAGAGAAGAGGCGATACGGCCGCCACGCGGCGGCCGCTAAGGAGAGGAGGCCCAAATGGTCGATGCAGAGGACAGACTGGCGGTCGTCACCGGAGGTTCCTTCGGGCTCGGGCTGGCACTCTGTCGGCACCTGATGGCCGCGAACTTCGTGGTTCTCGCGTGCGGGCGGAGCGAGGAACGACTCGGACTCGCCGCCGCGGAACTCCCTGGCCTCAAGACGCTTTCCGTCGATGTCACGGAGCCCTCCGATCAAGACCGGCTCTTCGAGGCCATCACGGAGGCGGGCTGCCACTCCGGAGCGCCCACGGATCTCTTCGTCAACAACGCCGCCATCAGTCGTTCGCACGACTACACGAGCGACTTCACACTCGAGAAGGATCGGGCACGCGATGAGATCGAGACGAACTTCGCTGCGCCGGTGGAGCTGATTCGCCGCTTCCTCGCTCTACGGCGCGAAAATGGCTGGGAAGAGCGTCCCGCGACCATCGCAAACATCAGTACGCCGGGCGCGCTCTTCCCGCTTGAGCCGAATCCGATCTACTCGTGTAGCAAGGCCGGCTTCCACTTCTTCACGTCTTCCCTACGCCGCCAACTGGCCGGTACGGCTGTACAGGTCGTCGAGGTCTTCCCGCCCGCACTCGATACGGGGCTCGCGACGGACATGATCGTCCCGGGAGTCGAGCAGAACGGCCCCGAGGTGATCGACGAGGTGGCGCGCCGTTCCGTGGAAGGGATCCTTGCGGGCGACCCCATGATCCTGCCCCATCCGCAGAGCGAGCAGCTCGTGCAGGCCATCGGGGACTCCGCCGAGCAGCTCGCAGACAACATGAACCCGACCCTCGGTCGGAAAGACGGCTGGGATCGCGAATAAGGCCGGGAGCCTTCCTCCCTGCGCCCAGTGGAATCCATGACGGGAAGATCGCCAGGACTGCGTGATTCCCACACCCAAAAGCCCAAGGCCCACTTCTGGAATACGTAGTACGATTCCAGAGCGCGGGGGGAAGGCAAGGAGACGGAAATGAGCATCGAAGCATTTCGATACGACGGTCGACGAGCACTCGTGGTGGGCGGAGCCACGGGGATGGGGGCGGCCACCGCGAAGCTGGTAAGCGAGCTGGGTGGCGAAGTGGTGGTGATGGACGTGGCCGACGTGACGTTCCCTGTCGAGCAGGTGATCCGGGTGGATCTGCGAGAACGCGCCAGNGTGGAGGCAGCGGTCGACCAGGCGACGGGCCACTTCGATGCTGTCTTCTGCTGTGCGGGCGTAGCGGACGGCACGCCCGGCCTCATGGCGATCAACTTCCTTTCGCAGCGTCATCTCGTCGAGCGACTGCTTGAGCGCGACGCGCTGCCGCGCGGGGCGGCCATCGGCGTGATCTCGTCCGTGGCGGGCCTAGGCTGGCAGATGGAAATGGAAACTCTCGGAGAGTTCCTCGACACCGACTGGGACAGCGCGGTGGCGTGGATCGAGGCCCACGAAGGCACCGACAACTACTTGTTCAGCAAGAAGGCCGTGAACGCCTGGGTGGCGCGCCAGGCCCTCCCGCTGATCAAGCGAGGCATCCGGATCAACGCGATCGAGCCCGGGCCGACCGATACCCCACTCGCCCGCGCGAACGCCGACGTGTGGCTCGGTTTTGCGGCCGATTACAACAAGGACGCCGGCATCGACACCCTGTCGCCGGAGGAGATGGCTGCACCGCTGGCCTTCCTNTGCAGCCCGGCCGCGAGCGGAGTCAACGGGATCTCGTTCCTGGTGGACCACGGCCAGATCAACTCAGGGATCGCAGGCGGGTGACGTGAGCTGGCGCGAAGAGCTCAGCGCGCAGCAGCAGCGTTATTACGACGAAGGACGCTACCAGGCGCGCACGCTCGCCGACGAAATGAGAGACGGCGCGGCGAAGCACGGCGAAGCGCTTCTCGTCTTCCACTCCGACACGCGACCTGACGCCGCCAACCTCGCGGAGATGCACCGCAAGAGCCTCGCCCTCGCCGGCGCACTCCACTCCCTCGGTCTACGACCGGGCGACGCCATCGCGATCCAGGTACCGAACTGGCTCGAAGGAGCCCTCGCCTTCCAGGCTGCAATGCAGCTCGGCGTCGTAGTGGTCCCGGTCATCCACATCTACGGTCCAGCCGAGGTGCAGTTCATCCTGCGGGAGTCCCGAGCCCGGGCGCTGATCTGCCCCCGGGCCTGGCGCAATATCGACTACGTGGAGCGGCTCGAGAAACTCGACCGCAGCGCGCTTCCGGATCTTCAGCANGTGATCGTCATTGACGAAGACCCGCCTTCCGACTGCCTCTCCTGGCGAGACCTCGAGGCCAAGGCACAGCCCTCGTTCGAACCGCCACACGTCGCCGCAGACGATGTCTGCCTCCTCATCTTCACGTCCGGCACCACCGCTGAACCCAAGGGCGTGCAACACACACACAACACGCTGCTGGCCGAGTTGGGACGCGGCAGCACCATGCCGACGCACGGTGTGACCCTCTCTGCCTTTCCATCCGGCCACATCGCAGGCGTACTGGGATTGGCGAGACTCTACCTGGCTGGAGGCAAGACCATACTGATGGATCACTGGGACGCCTCCGCGGCCGCTCAGTTGATCGAAGAGCACAGGGTCAGGAACACCCAGGGAACCCCATTTCACCTGCATGGGCTTCTCGAAACCGCGGCCGCCAGCCAGCGGGACATCTCGAGCTTGACCGACTACCTCATTGGCGGCGCGAATGTCCCGCCGGCGCTCGTGGAGCAGGCCCAGGCCGCCGGGCTCGCAACCTATCGGTGTTATGGTTCGAGCGAGCACCCGACGATCTCATCAGGCACACCGAGCGACCCACTCGACAAGCGAGCCGGAACCGACGGACGCCTGCTCGATGGCTGCGAGGTGCGCATCCTTGACGACGACGGTGCGGATCTACCGCACAGTCAGGAAGGCGAGATCGTCTGTCGTGGCCCGGAGTTGTTCGTGGGCTACACCAAAGACGCACTGAACGAGGAGTCCTTCCTGCNGGGCGGCTGGTTCCGCACCGGCGATGTCGGCGTCCTCGATGCCGACGGCTATCTGCGCATCACAGACCGCAAGAAGGACATCATCATCCGCGGTGGCGAGAACATTTCCTCCAAGGAAGTGGAGGACATCCTCGCGCACCACCCCGCGGTGATGGAAGCCGCCGTCATCGGCATGCCCGACGAGCGCTACGGGGAACGGGTCTGCGCCTACGTGATCCTGCATGACGGCGTCAAGCTCGACCTCCCGGAAGTACTGGACCACTTCGCGGCCAAAGGCGTGGCGCGCCAGAAAACACCCGAGCGCCTCATCGAGGTGGACGAGCTGCCGCGCACGCCCATGGGCAAGGTGAAGAAGGTGGAACTTCGAAAACAGTTGGCGAAATAGAGCCCGCGCTCAATGGGCTGCCGCCGCACGCGAGCGCGACGAAAAGTACCCACCACTGTCAGAACCCGGCGGCGGGCGCCTTGGCCGAATCTTCCGCCTTGGCCCTTCTTGACCCCTTCCCTCTCGACCCACGGATGGAGCGGGTCCGGTCTGCATAGCCTTGTCCAAAAAGGTATGATATCATACTATCTAAACGAATGGAGGCCCTTATGACAGCACCCGACTTCGGCATCTTCGACTCCGACAACCACTATTACGAGCCTCGCGACACGTTCCGCCATCTCGACCCGTCCATGGCCGATCGCGCCGTGAAGATCGTGACCGACGAATCCGGCAAAGACACCATCTTCGTCGGCGGCCAGAAGCACTACTTCACGCCGCCGACCTTCGACCTGGTTCCGCCGCCCGGCCATCTTGAGGAGATGCTCAAAAACCACGGCGAGGGAACTGCGGCCTCGTTCCTGAAGCCCATGCGACCCGAGTATCAACAGCGCGAGGCGAGACTCGCGATGATGGACCAGCAGGGCATCGAATCCATACTCCTCTTCCCCACCTTCGGAGTCACCTTCGAGCACGCGCTGCGCGACGATGCCGAGGCCACGTTCGCATCCATGGAAGCCTTCAACCGATGGCTCGAGGAAGACTGGGGCTACGGCGCCGACGGCCGAATCTTCGGTGTCCCGCTGCTGTCACTGGTGGACGTCGACATGGCCGTGAAGGAACTCGACCGCGTCCTGGCCCGAGGCGCACGCCTGGTCCACCTGAATGCGGGTCCTGTGAACGGACGCAGCCCCGGTGATCCGTACTTCGACCCCTTCTGGGCCCGTCTCGCGGAAGCGAAAGTGCCCCTGGCACTTCACGCTTCGGAAGCCGGCTACAACGAGCTTTTGTCGACGCGGTGGGGCCACAAGCCGCGCCCGCGCTCCCATCACATGAGCGCATGGCAAAATGCTTTCTGTTTCATCGAACCGCCTCACCTGCACACACTCGCCGCGTTTATTTTCGACAATCTCTTTGGCCGATTTCCCGATCTCCAGGTCGCGATCGTCGAGTGCGGCGCCAGCTGGGTCACGCACCTGCTTCCGCGGCTCGATAAGGCACAGCGAAGCTGCACAAAGCATTCGCCGTGGATCGGCGGGGTCGTGCAGGATAAGGCGAGCGACATCTTCCGAAAGCACATCCTGGTAAATCCCTACCCGGAGGATGACCACGGACCGATCTTGGAGATGCTCCCGCCCGAGAATGTGATCTTCGGCTCCGACTGGCCGCACCCGGAAGGGATCGCGTCGCCCCGGGACTATCCCGACTATATGCCGGCCGACACGTCAGCCACGGCGATCCGGAAGATCATGCGCGACAACGCGCGAGCCCTGGTCGGGCTGGACGTCTGAAGCGGACACACGTCCTCGCCACATCCGTCTGTGGTGGAAGCCGCTTCGCGAAGATCATGAAACCCCAGCCGGAGGCGCTAGAGGCAAAATGAGCAAAAACGAAGAGCGAAACCGAGCTGTGGCAGTAGCCCGCGACTACGATCCCAGTAGTGTGGAGTTTCTCGAGAATGAGTTCGAGAACTACGACCTGATGCGCGAGCACCTTCCCATTGCGCGAAGTGAAGTAGCCAAACCCGTGGGCGTCCAGGGCGGAAGCGTAGGATGGGTGCTCACGCGATACGACGACAGCTGCGAGGTACTTCGCACTCCCGAAGAGTTCTCCAGTCAAAGCATGGACTATCCCGTGCGCGCCTGGATCCCCCAGGCCATTGATCCTCCCATGCACACGGGCTACCGGCGCATGCTGAACCCCTGGTTCACCGCGGATGCCATGAACAAGCTCGAGCCACACCTCCTGGAGTACGCTGAGAAACTCGTGGACGAAATGCTGAAGGAGGACGCCTTCGACTTCGTAGAGAAGTTCGCCGACCCCTTCCCGAGCGCGATCTTCTGCGAACTGGCCGGCTTCCCCGCCGAGGACTACCCGCGCATCATGGACTGGAAGAACACCATCATGCACGGGACGGATGGGCACCCGCGCGGCCACGAACTCGTATGTGCACGGGCAAAGGCCATGGGACTCGAACTGGGCGAGGGCGGCGACCTGCCGACGGAAACTGCAAACGCCGTGGCGGGAGCCACAGCCCAGGAAGTGTACGCCTACTTTGGCGAGCTGCTCGAGCTACGCCGCGCCAACCCCAGAGACGACCTCATCTCGAAGTTGCTCGACACGAAGTACCAGGGCGAGCGCCCCCTTTCCCAGGAAGAACTCGAGGACACCTTGTTCCTGCTCTTCATGGCAGGGCTCGATACCGTCGCGTCGGCGCTGGGCTTGATCGTCCAGGAATTCGCAACGAACCCCGAAAAGCGCCGCGAGTTCGTCGCTTTGATGGAGGACCCGCAAAAGGTAGGCCCGGCCCTTGAAGAACTGGTGCGCGTGCACGCGATCGTGCCGCTCCCGCGGCGCGTAACGCGAGAGCACTCCTTCCACGGGGCGCTCTTCCGCCAGGAGGACATGGTGACCGTCCCTACCATGGCCGCGAACCGGGACGCTGAGGAATTCCCCAACCCCCATGAAATCCAGTACGACCGCTCGCCCAATCGGCACCTGGGCTACGGCTTGGGGCCCCATCGTTGCCTGGGAATCCACCTTGCGC
>NZGT01000111.1 GCA_002691025.1 Spirochaeta sp.
CTTGAGGGACACGAGTTTTCCGCCGATGTGACCTATTACCCGGATTTCTCGAACCTCCCCGAGTTCCGGCTCCTGGCGAATGCAAACTATATCGTGGGGATCACCCAACTCGATGGTCTCAGTCTCAAGTTTGGTGCCAAGAACGAATACGACTCCAATCAGCCGGGTGACAACAACAACCTCAAATACTACGCGAATGTCGTCTACGACTTCTGAGGTCGTTGATGTGTTGAAGGCCCATGAGTTCAGGCATGGCGCCCTGTTTTGACTTGCCTACCCTGGGGCCGTGTTCGCCAAAGGGGATATGGAATGCCGGTTGAGTGGATCGATCATCTAGCGATCACGGTTTCCGATATGGACGCCACGCTCGATTTCTACAAGCGGGTCCTGGATGCCACGACCCACTACGAAGAGGAATTCCGCAAGGGTGAGATTCCGGTTGTGATCCTGCAGGTAGGTGCCTCGCGAGTCTCTGTCCATATCGCCTCCTCTCCTGCGTTACCCCATGCCAGGACGCCGCAGCCTGGGAGCGCGGATATATGTTTTCGATGGGCGGGGGGTGTTGCAAGCGCTCAGGCGAGGCTCCGGGAACAAGATGTGGAAATCGTCGAAGGGCCGGTGCCGCGCCCTGCCGCCAACGGAGAGATAGGCCAGTCCGTCTACTTTCGTGACCCCGACGGCAACCTTCTGGAGTTCCTGGCCACGGAGTGAGGGCGGCCTGGTTTTCAGGGCCGCGGTGACGGCGACAGGGGGCCTGGATCTCCTGTATGGTCCCACCCATGCCTGACGTCACTACCGGTTCTCTCGTGGCACTTCGGGTGCGTGAATTCAGGATCCTCTGGTTCGGAACGATTTTTTCATTCATGGCCTTCTTCATGGCCATGATTGTCCAGAGCGTGGTGGCCTTCGAGATTTCGGGCAACAACAGTTCAGTGGGCTGGATCGTAGCCGCCCAGGGTGTGGCGATGATCCTTCTCGGACCCATTGGTGGAGCCTTTGCGGACCGTTGGCCGAAGCGCAGCGTGGTGATCATCGGTCAGATCCTGGCGGCTTGCGTTCTGTTCTGGACGGCCGCCATGATCATGACAGAAGCAATTTCCATTCCCTGGCTGGCGGTGAGTGCTCTACTGGTGGGTGTGGCGGTGGCTTTTGTGGGCCCCTCGCGTCAAGGCATGGTGGTGGAAGTGGTTCCACCGGCGATCCGGGGCAATGCCATGGCGGTGAACAATCTCGCCAATACATTTTCAAGAGTACTGGGGCCTGTTCTGGCGGGTGGTCTTCTTGGGTGGGAGTACGCGGGGTCGGTCGGTGCCTACGTGGTGATGATGTTGTTCTATGTCGTTTCGGCCGGTTCCATGGTCCTGCTTCCTCGCGTGAAGGTGCGTTCTGACGTGCAAAGCCGTTCGGTTCTGGCCGACGTGGGTGATGGGCTGGGCTACGTGTACGGTCAGAAAAGGCTGCGACTTCTGGTCATACTCTTCACCATCGTAATCTTCCTGGGCTTTCCCCATATCACGGTTCTGCCGGGGCTTACGGAAAACGTATTCGAGCGAACAGCGACGGATGTCAGCGAACTCTTCGTTGTTTCGGCTCTCGGCGCTCTTGTGGCCAGCTTCTGGGTGACGCGTTTTGGTGATTCACCCAAGGCTGACACCGTCTATCTGGGAATGGCTCTTCTGTTCGGGGTTTCCCTGGTGGGCCTGGCCTGGGCTCCGACTTTTCTCTGGGCTGAAGTGGCTCTTTTCGGTGTTGGGGCAGGGAGCGGCGCCTTCCAGTCCCTGAACGCGGCCGTCATTGCGCGGGACACCGAACCGATCTTCATCGGACGGGTCATGTCCCTGGTGATGCTGGCCTTCGGTGGCTTCGGCCTCATGGCCTTGCCCTATGGATTCCTCGCTGACGCCATTGGTGAGCGAGTCACCCTGCTCATCATGGGCGTTGGAGTCCTGGCGGTCACCTTGATCTTCGGTGTCCTGCTACGGAACGAGCGTTCCAGCCGTGAGGCGCTCAATCAGCAATCTTGAGCAGTTGCTTGCCGAGATTCTTGCCTTCAAAGAGTCGAAGCAGGGTCTGGGGTGCTTTCTCGAATCCCACCTGTACATCTTCTGCATGGGCGAGTTTTCCTTCAGCGACCCAACCCGATATGTCTCCGATGGCTTTTTGCGCTTGAGCGAGATAATCGATCAAGATGAAACCCTTTACGGTCAATCTCCGGATGACGATCTGCATGTAATTCCTGGGCCCCGGAGGCAGTTCTTCCTCGTTGTAGGCAGAGATGCCTCCGCATAGCACCACGCGGCTGAACCAGGCCATCCGCAAGAGGGCATCGTCGAGGACCGGACCTCCCACATTGTCGAAGAACAGACTGATGCCGTCGGGGAACTCTTCACTCAATCGATCGAGAAGGTTTTCGGATTTGTAGTCGATGGCCGCATCCAGACCCGCCTCCTCTGTAAGCCAGGCGCATTTCCGAGGGCCGCCCGCGATGCCGACGACTTTGGCAGCACCGTGTAGGCGGGCGATCTGGGCTGCGACACTGCCGGTGGCTCCGGCGGCACCGCTGACGAGCACGTGGTCTCCTTCTTTAACGCCTCCGACATCGGTCATACCGTAGTAGGCGGTCAGTCCTGTTGCGCCGAGAGCGCTCAGCATCAGTTCCGGTGAGACACCATCGGGCACCGGGTTGAGCCCACCCATGGGACCGGGAGCGCCATCCGTGACCACGTGTTCTTGCCATCCGAGCATGCCGGATACGAGTTGACCCTCGGTAAAGCCAGGATGTCGGGAAGAAACGACTTCACCCACCGTGGAGGCTCGCATGACCTCCCCGATTCCAACAGGCGGGATATAGCTCGGAACGTCGTCGAGCCAGCCTCGCATGGCCGGTTCGAAGGCGAAATAGAGATTGCGCACATGGACCTGGCCGTCTCCCACTTCGGGGATGGGCTCTCGCACCAGTTCGAAATCGGATTCTTTCACCATGCCTACGGGTCGCGAGCGCAGGCGCCATTGTCCATTCGTCATTTCAGTCATTTGACGGGTATAGGAACTAACTCAATCGTCTGCAAGTGTTGACGATGCCGAAAGTAGGCGAGTACCTTTTTGATTGTGTCGAAAGAGGAGGTTTTGAGATGACAGATCCCTTTGTGGTTGAAGATCGGATTCGCAGCGGGTTGGTGATTGGCGGCGGAGACGCGGAATCCATCTCGGCTCTGGCTCAGCGAGCGGAGAATTCCGGCCTGGATTCGATCTGGGTGGGCGATCATATCGCCTTCTATATCCCGATTCTTGAGTCGTTGACCCTTCTCTCCTATATGGCTGGCGCCACATCGCGAATCGAATTGTGCACGGGAGTCTACCTCCTGCCTCTTCGGAATCCGACGAGCACAGCCAAAGTCACATCGACGCTGGATGTATTGTCCGGAGGGCGATTGAAGCTGGGCGTGGGTGTCGGAGGCGAGTTTCCCGCGGAATTCGAGGCAGTCGGTGTTCCTCTATCGGAGCGTGGCTCTCGAGCCGATGAGGCCATTGAGGTCCTGCGTAGACTCTGGAACGAAGACGGCGTCGAACACCAGGGCTCCCACTTCTCTTTTGGTCCGGTCACCCTGCAGCCCAAACCCTTACAGGAAAACGGACCGCCCATCATTGTCGGGGGGCGCAAGGGACCGAGTTTCAGGCGGGCCGGTTGCCTTGGCGATGGCTATCTCTCGCACATGTGTTCGGCGGAGCAGTATGCGGAAAACATGGCTCTGATCCGCAAGCACGCGACCTCTGCAGGGAGAAAGGAGGCTCCTTTTGAGCCGGGTGCATTCTTGTTCAGCGTCTTGGATGACGATTATGAGGCCGCATTGGATCGGGCGGCCAGCATGCTGGAGATGATCTACAACCGTCCGTTCCGGGATGCGGCCAAGAAGTACTGCCTGCTGGGGAGCGCGGAAGACTGGCTCGATCAGATGCAGGATTTCGCTCGTGCGGGCGCGCGCCATTTCGTGTTTTCGCTTCTTTCTGATGGCGATGCTTTTTTTGAAGCCTGGGAGAAGACGCTGAAGCCTGGCATGTCCCAGATCGATCTCTAGATTCCCTTCGGGAATCAGCCGAGATCGATCTGGATTGGAGATTCGGTCCTTCCAAAGAGGTCTGAGAAGTCTCCTGACGCCATGAGGTCCCGGTTGGATATGACCCTTGGCGCGGAAGGCTGCCGGTGGCTAGCGTGATCCGTGATATGACGGATCAACTCAAAGCGGTTTTTTTCGACCTGGGTGGGACTCTTTTCAGCTATCGCGCGATCGCGAAGTCGGTTTCCGGTGTGATGGAGGAAGCCGCGACTCGATTGGGCCTCGATACCGGCGCAGCGGCCGTGGGTCCCGCCTTCATGCGGGCCAGTCGTCGAGCCGGCAAGGAGTTTCTGGCCCATGACTATTATCTTCACCGGGATCTTTTCGTCGAAAGCTATCGGCTGTGGGTCGATGAAATCGAGGGTCAGGCCGATGATGAGTTCTATGACTGGTTCTATGAGGCTCAGCGCGACGCTCTCGTGACGGGTGTGACTGCTCGACCTGACTGTATCGAGACCTTGAGAGCGCTTCGTGAGCGGGGTTTGAGCCTTTCCATTGTTTCCAACATTGATGACGACTACCTGGGGCCCATCGTCAAGACGCTCGAACTGGCTCCGCTTCTCGATCACGTTTCGAGTTCGGAGGAAGCACTGTCCTGCAAGCCCCACTCACAGATCTACCATCACGCCATGAAGAAGGCCGACGTGGCCCCGCATGAAGTGCTCTTTGTCGGCGACTCACCTCCGCATGATGTTCGGGGTGCAAGAGCGGTTGGGATGCTCTCTGCGTTGATCGAAGAGACACCTGGAGTAAACAGCGGGCCCGATACAGACGAACCGGATTACAGGATAGAGAGTCTTTCCGATCTGCTTCCCCTGGTCGATGAAATCATGCAGAAGCCGACCGAAGACCGTTCATGAACGGCTACTCCAGATGGCCGGTGTTCCTTTTCTCCTCGGCGGTATTCGCAGGAGCATTCCTGCTCTTTCTGGTTCAACCGATGGTGGCCAAGAGGATCCTGCCCTGGTTCGGGGGAGGACCCGGCGTATGGATGGTCTGCTTGATGTTCTATCAGACGACCCTCTTTGCGGGGTACCTCTATGCCCACGGTCTGGTTCGTTTCCTCAAGCCTCGTTTCCAACTCGCCACTCACGCATGCGTTCTGCTGCTGGCTCTTCTCCTCATGCCTGTGCTGCCATCCGACGTGTGGCGGCCTGATCCTTCAAGCGATCCAAGCCTGGGAATCGTGGTTCTTCTCCTCTTCAATGTCTTCGCACCGTTTTTTGCGCTCGCCGCCACCGGCCCACTGCTTCAGGCCTGGTTCGCGCAGGGCTATCCCGGGCGATCCCCCTACGCGCTCTACGCAGTATCCAATCTCGGTTCCTTTGTGGCCCTCTTCCTCTTCCCCGCAGTGATGGAGCCTTTTTTCTCTCTTGATGCTGGAGCCGGTGTGTGGTCATCGGGTTTCTGGGCGGCCGCAGTACTGATTTTGGCGTCTGGGTTCTGGGCGCTGAAAGTCGAGTCCGCATCCTCGGGGTCGTCGATGGAAGGCGAGCTTGAAGTCAGACCCAAGCCGGGTGCCATCGGTGTCCTGCTCTGGATCCTCTTGTCTGCCTGCGCGGTCATACTCTTGATGGCGATCACCAATCTTCTTTGCCTGGATGTAGCCAGTATCCCCTTCCTCTGGGTTCTTCCATTGGGGCTCTACCTGCTGAGCTTCATTCTCTGCTTCGGTTCCGAGGCTGCGTACCGTAGATCGATCTGGCTGACTTTGGCTCTGGTGTCTCTCTTCTGCCAGTACACACTTCCTACCCTGGTGCCGGATTCAAGCGGGGTGGCGGAGATGATTCGCTCGATCTTCCTTCAGATTCCCTTGCTGGGGCTGATCCTTTTTTCACTTTGCATGCTTCTTCATGGAGAGTTGTATCGATTACGCCCTGCGGCCAGCTCACTTACATCGTTCTATCTCGCCGTATCAGGAGGAGGCGCTCTCGGTGGAATTTTTGTCGGCGCTGTTGCGGTGCGAATCTTCAATGACTATCACGAAGTCACCACCGGCTATTTCCTGGCGCTCCTTCTCCTGCTCTTCCTTTTCATGCGTGAGCCGGGGAGTTGGATCAGCCTTGCAGGCCCGCGTTGGCGAGTCGTGGTCATGGCGGTGGGGGTCATCCTCCTGTGCGCGTATTCCCTGAAGGTTTCCACGCGTGAACCCCCTGGACTTCTCCACAAGGAAAGAAGTTTTTTTGGTGTGGTCAGGGTGGCGGATTGGGATTCCAAGGACGATCGGGATGATCGAAGAGTGATCCGTCATGGCACCACCATACACGGCGTTCAGCTCCTTTCCGAAGACTTCAGGAAGGTGCCGACTTCCTACTACGGGGTGGTGACGGGAGTAGGAATGGTCATGGGCCAGCGCTCGCCGGATGTTCCATTCCGGATGGGAGTGCTCGGGCTGGGGGCGGGAACCATGGCCGCTTACGGAAGGGAGTCCGACACCTTCCGCTTCTACGAGATTGATCCTGTTGTCATCGAGATGTCGAGTGCGGGTGGATTCTTCACCTATTTGCAAGAGAGCGCAGCCGAGATCGAGATCGTGCCCGGGGATGCGCGGTTGTCTCTTCAGCGCGAACTCGAGCTGAGCGGTAGTCAGGACTTCGATCTGCTGGTGGTCGATGCTTTCAGTAGTGACTCGATTCCCATGCATCTCCTGACCCAGGAAGCCATGGAGCTCTATGCCCAGCATATCAAGCCCCGCGGTCTTCTGGCTTTTCATGTATCAAACCGCTTCTTCGACCTCGAGCCCATCGTGTATCGCCTGGCTCGGGAAACCGGCCTTGCCACTCTGTCGATCAAGAATGCCAGAGCGGGTTTGAGGAGGGGGTCCGCCTCCTGGTGGGTGTTCTTGAGCCCCTCGAATATGAGAATCAATTCACTGCGAGCCTTCGTCGAGAGCCGGAAGCGGATGATGGGCGTTCGATCCGAAGGAAAGCTGGTTGTGCGGGATTCTCCGGAGTCTTTCTATTCAGACTCTCCACTATGGACCGATGATTACAGCAGTCTGCTTGCGATCCTGTTCCGCTTCCGATGATCCCCGGCGTACGGGTTCGGGAGATGTCTTCGTGGCATGAACGAAGGTCTTCTGCATTGGGGATGACTAGAGCCGTGCGGTAGAGTCCGGCCAGGAGCCCGTGCCCTGTTTCAAGGAGAAGCAAGCGATTGGACCTGTCAGAAGCCACCCTGATCTGCGTGATTGGCACCACGGACCGCCTGGGTGGTGCAGAAAAGGCCTTTCGCGCGATCGCCAACGGCTTGCGGTCGGAACTGGGGCTGAAACTGAAGGTGTTTTCGCATCTTCAACCCCATGAGCCTGATCCTGATTTTGATGTCACGGTATTACGTCACCCCGAAGGTGCTTCTTTGGGACGTCTATTCCGGAATCTACGCTCTGGACTCCTCAGCGTCGAAGGCCCCGCCATCCTCTTCCCTTTTCAGATCAATTCGAACATGCTTGCGGTGGGGGCCAACCAGTCCCTGCCCAGCGAAAAGAGATTTCCCACGATCTTGAATGACCGCGCTTGTATCGACGAGCTCCTGGCTGCGACGGCCGAAGCCTCTCTGTCGGGCCGAATCCTGAGCCCCGTCCGTCGACAGCTGGCCTTGCGAGCGTATCAGCAAGCCGACCATGTGGTCTGCAACGCTGAGGGAAACGAGCGGGCCGTTATTCGCTTTGCTGATCTTGCCCCTGAGCGTGTCAGTACCATCTACAACCCCCTGGCGGTGTCTGAAATCCAGACGCGTTTTCCAGCACGGGATCGTTTGACTCTGGGAGATCCACAAGCGCCTCTCTTGGCGACTCATGCACGGATGTCAGACCAGAAGGGTCTGGACACTCTTCTGCATGCCTTCGCTCGAGTCAGGCAGACGTATTCGGGTGCGCGGCTTCGGATTGTTGGAGACGGACCCGAGAGGGCACCGCTTGAAGCCCTGGCCGATGACCTCGGTGTCCGGACTGCGTGTGAGTTTCCGGGTTTTCTTTCAGACCCGCTGGCAGCCATTGAGGAGGCCGACCTCTATGTGCTTTCCTCGCGGTGGGAGGGCCTTCCGAATTCTCTTCTTGAGGCGATTGGAGTGGGCTTGCCAGTGGTTTCGACCCGGTGCCCGACCGGACCCGACGAGATTCTCCTGGATGGTGAAGTGGGCCGACTGATCGCGGTGGATGATGTCGAGGCCATGGCTGAGAAGGTCATGGAGTTGCTTGCCGACGATGCGCTTCGAGTAGACTTCGCAACAAAAGCGCGCGAGCGGGCCAAGGATTTCAGTCTGGACAAGAGTGTCGCGGCCTACAAGGAACTGATGACGCGATTGCTGAGAGAGGGTCGTTGAGTCAAACCATGTCCGGTTTCGGTTCTGTCTATTCAAGAAAAGGCGCGAGGGTGTAGAGGGCCCAGAGCCGAGTCCAAAGAACCCTCGATTGCCGGAAGTCGCTTTCAAGCCGGGCCACGGCTTTGCCATCGAGTATCGGGTGCTCGGGAAGACCAAGGTCCAGGGACCCTTGGCGAAGCCATCGGTCAAAGGGCAGGGTGAACCCCTTCTTTTGTCGTTTCCAATAGACTTCCGGCAGTCCAGGGCGAGCCGAGTTGCGCAAGGCCTTCTTGGCGGGCCCCGCTTGGAGAAAGCGAGAGGGCACCTTGAGCAGATTGCGGATCAGTACGTGATCCACCAGGGGAGTCCTGACCTCGAGAGAGTGGCGCATGCTCATGACGTCGGCATCGCGGAGAAGCTGCATCTGGAGATAGCGTCCGACTTCAAGAAATGAAACCTGCTGGTCGGCTGGAGCCTGTTCAGCTTGTAGGCTGGATTCCAGTTCGCGGACGGGGTTCGTGGTCTCGACGAATGCCTTGTAGTCGGGGCTCAGGAGGTCCCTCACATCGCGCGGTGTGAAGAGCGACCGAGTAGCGGAGTAGGCTGCGCTGATTCCGCTCCCGTAGGCGACGGATCGATAGAGTGTATTTCGTCGATGGTTTCTAGGGAGTTGGTTCAGGGAAGAGGCCGCGGATCGAGCGATGAAAGCCATGCCGGGCACCTTCTCGAGTTTTCGATTGAGATTGGCGACTCCAGGAACATTCTTGAAGGTCGAGTATCCAGCGAAGAGTTCATCGCCGCCGACGCCGGCCACAGCGACTTTCAACCCCGCTTCGACTGCGGCCTTTGATACGAGATAGACATTGGGCCCATCGACACTGGGTTGGTCAAGGGCGCGAACGCTTTCGCCGATCTGTTCACGTACGTCTTCAAGACGGATATCGATCCGATGGTGGCGGGTTCCGTAGAAGTCCGCCGCGCTGGTGGCAAGATCGCCCTCGTCGTAGTCCGCCACATCAAACGAGAGGTTGACGGTGGAAATCGAACCGGGCTGGACTTCGGACATCAAACCCACGAGAGAAGAAGAATCAACACCTCCGGAGAGGAAGGAACCGACTTCGACATCGGACACCATATGGCACCGCACAGAGTCAAGGAGGGACTCACGGATGTGGTCAGCCGCTTCACGCTCATCCATGTCCTCGGTTTTTCCCAATTCATCCTGCAGCGAGTAGTAGGGTCGAGGCGATGACGGAGAGCCGTCTTCGATGGTCATGTAGTGCCCGGGAGGCAAGGACCGTATGCGTCGGTAGATCGTTCGGGGAGGCGCGATGTAGCCCCAATGGAGGTAGGCCGACACCGCCTCGGGGTCCGTGCCACCGCCGTCGGTGACGGACCGGATTGCCTGGATTTCCGAGGCAAAGAAGAACTGGCGCTCCGACTCGGCGTGATAGAGGGGCTTGATGCCGAGAGGGTCTCGTGCGAGGAGAGTGCGCTTTTCCCTTGAATCGTGGAGCCCGAAGGCGAACATCCCGCGGAGGCGGGGGAGGAGGTCGAGTTTCCATTCGCGGTACCCGTGCAGCAGCACCTCGGTATCGCTGGTGGACTGGAAGACATGGCCGGCCTCTTCCAGTTCTTTTTTCAGGCTCTGGAAGTTGTAGATCTCGCCGTTGAAGACGATGTGGAGATCGTGATCCTTCGTGTGCATGGGCTGATGGCCCGATGCGCTGAGGTCGATGATACTGAGTCGACGATGGGCCAAGCCGACCTTTCGCTCGGAATCGATCCAGTCTCCGGCATCGTCGGGCCCGCGATGCGTCTGGGCGTCTCGAAGTCGGATCAGGGGATCGATGGCAACCGGTGCACCTTCATTCAGAGCGAGGATGCCGGCAATTCCGCACATGGTGTGAGGCTAGCGAGAACCCGCTTGGGTCGCATCGGCACGCCGCTGCATCGCATTCAGGAATGTGCGGTTCGCCTTCGATTGACACCATGGATATTGGCACTTACTATGCCGATAAATTCGAACCCTCAACGAAGGGCCACTTGATGCGCCCCAGGAGTTGATGATGCAGTTCAAGAATCGTATTACGGATATGCTCGGTGTCGAGATTCCCATCGTCCAGGCGCCCATGGGCTGGATTGCCCGCTCCCCGCTGGCCTCTTCGGTTTCCGAGGCAGGAGCCATGGGAATCATCGAAACGTCGTCGGGAGAACTGGATGCGATCCGTCTTGAAATTGAAAAGATGAGAGAGCTCACCGACAAGCCGTTCGGAGTGAATGTGGCGCAGGCCTTCATCCGAGACCCCTCCATCATTGACTTCGTGGTGGATCAGGGAGTTCAATTCGTGTCGACGTCAGCGGGAGATCCGAGAAAATATACGGAGACCCTCAAGGCGGCGGGACTTACGGTTTTCCACGTGGTGCCCGACCTCCGGTCCGCCAAAAGGGCGGTGGAAGCGGGGGTCGACGGGCTCATTGTCGAAGGCGGTGAGGGCGGTGGCTTCAAGTCAAGGACTCCGGTGTCGAGCCTGGTCCTGATTCCCATGATCCGCGCCCACTTTGACGTCCCCATCATTGCCGCCGGTGGCATTTGTGATGGTGTTTCGATGGCGGCTGCCTTTGCGCTGGGGGCCGAAGGGGTCCAGATGGGAACCCGGATGGTCTCGGCCCTGGAGTCGCCNGTTCATGAGGGNTGGAAGAACGCCATTGTCGATGCGGCGGAGACCGATACGGTTTTTCTCCAGTCGGCCGGNCCTTGCTTGCGNGCNTTGCGNACGGAAACCACCGAGGCTCTGGCCCGCGGCGAGGGCGAGGCCATGAGCACGCTGGCGGGGGGTCAGAAGGCGGTTTATTTCGGAGGCCGTCTTGAAGAGGGAGTTGCCTTGACGGGGCAGGTCGCAGGTCGCATTGATGCGATTCTTCCGGTGGCCGAGATCATCGCTCAAACCGTTCAGGAATTCGAAAAGACCATTGATNATCTGTCNGCTCTGAAATCTGACTCNTGAAGCACTTTTGAAGTCAGGTTCAGCGGGTCTCCGTCAGCGGAGCGGCGTTCGCTTCATTTGAGCTGAAAGTGTCTTCGTGCGGGTCCTCGGTGTTCTGCCGAAGAATATTTCTTCGGAAATCATCCAGGATCAGATATCCACACGGGACCAGGAAAAGCGTNACCGCCGAGGCAAACAGGACCCCATAGGCGAGTGAAATGGCCATGGGGACGAGAGGCTTCGCTGAAATCGACGCTTCGAACATCAGGGGAACGAGGCCGATGAACGTCGTCATGGACGTAAGTAGAATGGGCCGGAACCGGATNACGGCGGCCTGACGGACTGCTTCGCTCATGGGCATCCCTGAATCCTGCAAGCCGTTGATTTTGTGTACGAGAACCAGGGACGCGTTCACGACCACGCCCGAGAGTGCGACGATTCCCAGGATCGAGAAGAACACAAGATCCCAACCCATGATGATNTGTCCCACGATCGCGCCGACGGCCCCAAAAGGAATGACGGCCATGATGATGAAGGGCTGTAGATAGGACTTGAGCGGGATNGCCAGCAGGGCAAAGATCAAGATCAAGGTGAGCGCAAAGCCGAGGAGGAGCCCATTCCTGGCTTCGTCCACATCGCGCTGCTCTCCACCGAGTTTGTACTCGACTCCTGGATAACGAGAGAGGACTTCTCCGATGGTGGGCGCGATATCGGCCAGCACTTTTTCGGGGGTCGTCACTTGCCGNTCGACGTCGGCGGTNACTTCCACCACGCGTCTGCGATTCGACCTCCGGATGGTCGCGAACCCCCGACCCATCTTGGCTTCAGCCACAGCGGAGAAGGGCAACTCGGTACCGTCGTTCANGCGGATGCGCATCTGCTCCAGGGCACCCAGGGAATGTCGTTCGTCTTTCGGGTACCGGAGCATGACCTTCATGTCGTCGCGTCCTCGTTGGACACGTTGGACTTCTTCGCCGTAGAAGGCCTGTCTCACTTGTCTTGCAAGGTCAGCCTGGGTGATGCCCAGCGGCCTCGCCTCGGGGCGAAGAGNCAGTGTGACTTCCTTTTTTCCGGCTCGGAAGCTGTCCGATACATCACTCACACCTTCGTAGGAGGTAAGGCGCTCCTGNATGGCAAGCGAGATTTCGCGCAGGTGATCCATGTTGCCACCACCCAATTCAATATTGATGGCGTCCCCTGAGCTGAAGGCTTCNCCNCTGAATTTCAGCTCTACGGCTCCCGGAATGGGTCCGACCAGTTTTCGCCAGGTGTCGGCCACCTCAAAGGCCTGAACCTTTCTTTCGGAAGCCGGGTTCATTTCGATGACCACCTCTCCCAGATGTCCGCCACCCACACCGANGCTCGAATCGGGCGGTCCGTCTCTTGCAATCTTCTTTCCGACGGAAGAGATGGCATAGAGGATCTTGACGCCGCTCTCGGGGTCCGCTTCGAATTGTCGACCCATTTCGACGGCGGCCTTGCGAATGGTTTCGAGGGCGTTCTGGGTTTCGTGCAGCGGGATTCCGCGTGGCATGGTGAGCGTGGCAAAGACCACGTTCCCCTCGATGGCGGGAAAGAACTGGAAGCGGAGCCGTCCACTGGCCAGGATGGAGAGTGTCACGATCACGATGGCAATGGCGATGGCCGCCGTGGTGTATCTCCAGATCAGGGATCGATTGAGTGCTCTTCCGTAGAGGGTGCTCAGCTTCTCGAAGTTCGCGGCTGTGGCGTTCTGGAATTTCGACCATCGCCCGGGCGAAGATCCATTCTCTCCATCGCGCGCTGTCCTTTTGCGATGCGCAAGGTGTCCAGGCAGGATCCACTGGGACTCGATGAGCGAGAAGATGAGACACAGGATCGCCACGTCGCCGATGGTTCCGAAGAAGGCCCCCATTCTCCCGGGTATGATGGTGAGGGGAATGAAAGCGGCGACCGAGGTCAGGACTCCGAATGTGACCGGAACATAGACGTCGCGCGTCCCCAGGATGGCGGCCTGGGTCTGGTCTTTCATGCTCAATTCGCGTGTGTAGATGCTTTCTCCTACCACGATGGCATCGTCTACGAGGATGCCGAGGACCAGGATGAAGGCCATCACGGACAGGGTGCTGATGGTGAGATCGAAGACCCCGAAAAGGGAAATTGCGCCGAGAAGAGAGATGGGGACNCCGGCGGCGACCCACATGGCCAGTCGGAATCGGAGGAAAAGGGCCAGAATGAAGATGACAAGGAGCAGNCCGCCGATGGCATTGGAGTTGAGAGCCGAGAGTCGGATTCGCAGGTCCTGGGCGGCGTCCGCGGACGTAAAGACCCCCACTTCTTCAGGGATTCTTGACTGGAAGTCTTTCAGCCANGGTTCAATCAGGTTCGCAATATCCAGCGTGTCCTCTTCTCCCACCCGCTCCACCATGAGCATGACGGCCGGAGTTTCGTTGTAGCGTGCGCTGACATCAGATTCCTCGAAGCCGTCGACGATATTGGCAATCTCACCGAGTCGGACGCTGGTTCCGTCTGGATTTGTGAGGATCACGATCTGTTCGAAGTCGACTCCGCTATAGGCCTGACCCACGGTTCGCAGGAGGATCTCTCCGCCGCCCGTCTTCACCGATCCTCCAGGCAGGTCGAGGGACGAACTCCGGATGATGTCCGCAATCCTGGAGAGCGTGAGTTCGTGGCGACGAAGGGTGTTTTCTGAAACCTCGATGGAGATTTCATATTCGCGGTCGTATTGGAGGGAAACCTGGGAAATGCCAGGAATCAGGATGAGTTCATCTCGGGCCTGTTCGCCCAGGGATTTCAGGCTTCGTTCATCGAGGTCGCCCGTGATGACGATTCTCATGACCGGTTGTCGCATCATCAACTTCGCGATGACTGGCTTCTCGGTTTCGCCGGGGAAGGTATCGATGGCATCCACGCGATTCTGGATATCGTTCAGCGCCTCATCGACGTCAGCTCCCACCACCATGATCACCGTGACCACACAGGCNCCTTCCACTGCCAGTGATGAAATTTCGTCGATATCGATGACGCTTTCGATGGNTTCTTCGATTCGAANGCAGACAGACTCCTCGCTCTCCTCGGGACTGGCTCCGGGGTATTCAACNGTGACTCGAATGACATCGGTCTCGATGCTCGGGAATTCCTCCTGGCGGAGCGTGGACAAAGAGGCCATGCCCGCCACGATGAGGATGAACATCAAGAGGTTGGAAGCCACCGAATTGTGGACGAACCATTCAATAATTCGACTCAACTTCGGGCTCCCGCTGTTTCTTCGACGGGGATGACTTTCATGCCGTCGACGACCCATTGCATCGAAGAGGTCCCGATTCGTTCGCCGGCATGAAGCGGGGTCCGAAGGATCACGTCTTCCTGGTCGACGCGTATGACTTCGACATCGCGCAGGTGCAGCTTGTCCTCATCGTCGATGACGACGATTTTCCCGCCATCGCGCATGGCCGAGCGGGGCAAGACCAGAACCTGTTCAGCGACATAACCCGCGATGTCGGCTTGCACAAAGAGCCCGACGGCCAGAGGAGAGTCAGCGCCGGCTGGGGCTCCGTCGGCATTTCGACCGTAAGGGTCTTCCACGCGAGCCACGGCATGGATCATCCGACTACGGGAATCGATTTCTCCTTCCGTTCGGACGATCTGTCCTTGCCAGCTCTGGGTCTCGCCCGCAAATCGGGCACGAAGAGTGACCCCGGGCCCGGATTCAGGATTGGCTTCGAGTCGGTCGAGGTCCAGGAAAGCCAATTCTTCATCGGCGAGAGGAAGTCGGATTTCGGCGAAGTCGGTGGCATAGAGAGTGGCCACAGGCATGCCTCGGGAAATGAATTGTCCGATATCCACGTTCTCGTCGCGAACGCGACCTTTGAAGGGAGCCCGCAAGACGCATCGCTCCAGATTTCTTTCGGCTTGGTAGAGGGCCGCCCATGCCGCTTCCAGGTTGGCTGAGGCCACTCGTGCAGCTCTGTTTGCTCCGCTTAGATGGGAGGAACTGGTAGCGTTCTTGCGCGCGAGTCCCTCTTGTCGCTTGAGTTCGGAAGAGGCGTGCTCGGATTCACCCTCGGCGCGTGCGACTTCGGCTCGGGCTCGGGCCACGGCGGTCTGGTAGTCACGAGCATCGATCCGAATCAGCGGCTCATCGGCTTCAAAGAACCCCCCGGAAGCGAGTGCCGGAGAGACCCAGATGACGGGTCCGGAGACCTCGGGGACCAGGGTGCTTTCTGTTCGGGGCATGACGGTACCCTGGCTCCGGATCTGCAACTGGATGTCGCGCGGGACGGCTTCCATGACTCGCACCGCGGGGAGAAGGGCCTCGGGAGTGCCGCGCTTGACTTCAGGAGCGGTAGCGAGCACAACAAAAGCGACAAGGCAGGCCACCAGGATCACGAGAACAGGCAGCATCAGTTTTTTTCGGGACATCAGGAACTTTCTCCGGCGCGTAGTTGTTTTTCTTTGGTTTGGGTTTCGAGGGTCTGGATGGCATCGCGAGCGACCTGGGACGCCAGACCGCTCAAGAGTTTCGTCACGGTTTCAGCATCTCGCTCCTGGAGGGCCTGGGAGATGGCGGCGACCATGGGCAAGCGGACTTCGGCTGAGGTGCGAAGAAGGTGCTCCCGGTCCTTGAGCCGCTCGAGAAACTGAAGGCGAATCCCTTTGTGAGCGAGCGCCAATACGAGATTGCCACTGGCACTGACGAGGGCGTCGCTCACCTCAAGCAGGTACTTGTGCTCGTCCGCGGCGCTGAGATCGGGCTGGGCGAGTCGTTCAAGTGACTCAAGGCAGCGCGCGATGTCTTCTTCGCTCCCGCGCTCGGCACCGAGTCTTCCCGCCAGGACGAGGAGGGTGCTTGAGACCTCGAAGACCATTCTCACCATCTCCGGGTCAGGAGGCTCCGAGAGTTCCAGCAGGTGCCCGACGATGTCGAGGCTTGCGCTTTCAAGAGGGCAGACCCGGGCGCCGCCTGGGCGAATCTCAGCCAGACCCAGCTGCTCGACCTTCCTCAGGGCCTCGCGGACCGGCCCACGCTGGACGTGGAACTTCTGGGCGAGTTCGCGCTCCGAGGGGAGGCGGTCGCCGGCCTGGTAGCGGCCGTTCAGGATGTCGCTTCGCAGATCGCGTGCGATGCGCTCGCTTTGGGAATCGGGGGCCATGGTCTGGGGGGGGGGCGCGTTACTGTTTTCGTTTCAAAGGAACTTTGGTACTACCAAATTGGTAGGACCAAAATAGCAGGGTCTGCAGGACTGTCAAACATGGTTAGGCGGGAAACGCCGGCCAGGCCTCTCGGAGACCGGATTACCCTTGGGGCATTCATAGGGTGGTCTTTTCGGGACCGGGTCTCGTAGGGCTTGCGGGCTAAGCTCACTCACCTGAACGCGGGTCGATGACTTGTTTTCCGGCNANNGTGACAGTGAGGAATGGAATGGAACGCAAGGTGACGCGCTTTGAAGTTCGCGACGGAGTGGCGACGCTGACCCTTCATCGGCCGGANAGACTCAACTCCTGGACGGGTCGNATGCACGCGGAATATCGTGACGCGCTGGAGCAGGCTGAGAGCGATCCCGCCGTGGGGATCGTCGTCGTNACNGGGTCGGGNCGGGGATTTTGCGCGGGGGCGGATACAAGAGCGCTGGAAAGCCATCGCGAGCGGGGCGGATACGACGCGGGGACGCCGGAGGATCTGGCCTGTCCGGGATACGGGGTGCGGTCCGAGTTTGATGCGGACTTTGCCTTTCAGTTTGGACTGACCAAGCCGGTGATTGCCGCCATCAATGGCCCGGCCGCAGGGGTGGGTCTCGTGCTCGCTTGTTACGCGGATCTCCGCTTTGCCGTTCCGGGGGCGAAGCTCACGACATCTCATGGAAGACTTCACCTCCCCGCCGAGTACGGCCTGTCCTGGCTACTGCCTCGTTTGATCGGTCTGGCCCGGGCCAACGAGTTGCTTCTCTCAAGCCGGGTCTTCACGACCGACGAAGCTTTTGAAATCGGTCTGATCAANGGTCTCTTCTCTGCGGAGGAGCTTCTTCCTCGCGTTCACGACTATGCGGTGTCGCTCATCCAGTCGATTTCGCCGGGCTCTTTGTCGTCAACCAAAAGGCAGATCTATACGGATCTTCATCGAGATGTGGGTAGCTCTGTGAAGGAAGCCCAGGAAAGACTCGACCAAATGACGACGGAGGCCGATTTCCGAGAAGCCATCTCCGCTTGGCTTGAGAAGAGGCAACCGGACTGGAGGAAAGGGTAGTGGAGTCATTGCGATTTCATGGGGCCATNGAAGCCGGTCGAAGTTCNAGTCAGGGGAGCCCCTGGAGATCGTCGCCCTGGATCTGGATTGCACTCGGTTCGCTTTNCTGGTTTCTGNTNGCGNGCTCGCCGGCTCATGCCGATTATCCGAATTGGAACGATTATGCGGATGTGGATGTGATCGAAGTCCTGACCGAAGACCCAGACGGAGAGGTTCGGGAGACCAAGGTCTGGTTCGTTCTTCTCGGCGGAGAGGCGTACCTGCGAACCAGTGGCAGCCGTTGGTTGGAGAATCTACGGCGTGATCCGAATCTATCTCTTCGGATTGAAGGCACGGTCTATGAGGCACGCGCGGAGGAAATCCGGGGTGACGTCATCGTCGAGAAGGTCGATATTGCGTCACAGCGAAAATATGGCTTTGCGGACAGGTTGATCGGTCTCTTCCGCGTCCAGAAGCCGGATGTCTTGCGGCTCTACCCNCAAGAGACGTCTCTGCCCTGATTGGAGGGCTTNAGCTTCGCNTGCGAGGNTCAGAGAAGGATTGGAACCTTCGCGTATCCACGCACGGTGCTGGTGTGNACCATTTCAGTCTGATCCCACTCGACTTCCCATTCAGGAAAGCGGCTCAGCGTTTCTTCAAGAGCGATTCGGGTTTCAAGCCTGGCCAGGGAGGCTCCGAGACAGAAGTGCGTTCCGTACCCGAGTGAGACGTGACGATCGATCTTCCGTTTCACATCNAGTTNGTCGGGGCTTGAGTANTCTCGCTCATCGCGACCGGCCGAGCCTGTCAGGAGGAGGACGTTCGATCCTTCTGGAATGTGTTGGCCGTGTCTCTCGATGTCCCGCGTAAGCCGCCGGGCTTGAACGGGAGAGGGCGCTTCAAAACGCATCAGCTCTTCTACCCCGTTCGGAATGAGGGACGGATCTTTTGCGAGGATTTCCCGTTGTTCAGGGAATTGCGCCAGGCCTGTGGCCGCCCAGCCGAGGAAGCGCGCCACGGTCTCATTGCCGGCTCCCGAAAGCAGCCCGACAAACGAGAGAAGCTGCACATCGTTGAGCTTTTCCTTACTGCCATCGGGCCCCTCGATCTCGGCTTCGATGAGNAGGGAGATCATGTCGTCCGCNGGTTTCTTCCGTCGCTCGTCGATGTAGCGTCCGAAGTACCCCCANAGTTGGCCNGANATCTCCTGATGNCTCTCCGATGANCCGGTTTGGCCGGGATCCCGGTGGAGAAGAGAATCGGTCCAGCGACGGATGTCATCCTGGTCTTCTTCCGGTACGCCGAGCAAGGAACTGATCACCATGACAGGCAGACGCGCCCCGAACTCTTCGAGGTAATCGAACCCTTTCGATCCGACNTGGGGATCCAGGTACTGCCTGCAGATGGCCCGGATTCGCGGTTCGAGTTCGCTGATTCGTTTGGGTGAAAAGGCCCGACTCACCAATTTTCGCAGCTGGGTGTGTTCGGGTGCGTCNTTCCAGATCATCATCGGCGAGGCGTTGGCTTCGTCCTGCATCAATTCGAGGACCGTGCCGTNAGCAGAACTGAAGACATCCGCCTCCAGCGAGGCTTCCAGCACGTCTTCGAATCGGGAAAGAGCCCAGAAACCGTACTTCTCGTTGTAGTAGGCCGGAGCCTCGTCCCGCATCTGTTTCCAGATGGCGTGGGGGCTGGCATCGATCTCGTAGTCGTAGGGGTCGTATTCGATTTGGCTCATGGGGAGGAAACCTTCCTGGGCGAGANACGATTTCGCGCCGATCTCGAATCTACAGCGTAGCGCCGGGTTGGCTAGACTGCTGTGGCGGGCAGTTCAGGCGCGCGCACCGCGCCCAATCAGGAGNAGCGAAATGGAAGTACNAGTNACAGAGACNTTTTCGGTCTCGGCCGATGANATCTGGGGTCTCCTTCGGGACTTTGGCGGAATCATGAAGTGGAACCCGGACTCCCTGGAATCCGTGACCGTCGAGGGGGAAGGNCTTGGAGCNGTNAGGACCATCACGATNCCGGGNGGNGTGAGNCTGCAGGAGAAGCTNGAGGCTTTTGANGATCCCGGTCGTAGCTTCAGTTACAGCTTCACGGGCAANGTGCTCCTGCCGTTTGAGGATTANCTGGCCTCCATGACGGTGNTNCCTGTGGATGANTCCNNCTGNGAAGTGNANTGGGANTCTACGTTTGGNCCGGGNCCNATGACGGAGGANCAGGCAGAAGCCACGATCGTGGGTATCTATCGTGCGGGGTTCGATGCACTCAAGAAGACGGTCGAAGGCTGATGTCGAGAATGAATGACCNCGCCCTGACGCGGAAGANCAGAAAGCCAGGTTGGATTNTTCCGTGTTGAACTCCATTGANCGGATCATGATCGCGACNGACGATCTNGAAAAAGCACAGAGGGATGCGGTNTCCCTTCTGGGCCGAACGCCTTCCTGGCAGGGCGATTATCCTGCACTCGGAGTCCGGTACGTCCTCTTTTGTCTCGAGAATACCCGAATCGAATTGCTGGCTCCCACNNAGGGAGAAGAGGATGGCCTCGGACTCCGTGAGCATCTCGAGCAGGAAGGCCCCGGCCTTTTTGGTTTGGCGTTGGCCACTCCCGATATTGAAGAAGCGGTCCGTCAGGTGAAGGAAAAGGGCTGGGAGTCAGAAGGGGTTGTTTCTCTTCTGGCGCAAGACGGTCCTTCCGGTGCGTATCGGCGCCTGAGCCAGTCTGCTCTGGACCGAACCGGAACGCGAGGAATCCGACTTTTCTTGACGCAGACCNTGACCGAGGATGACTTGATTCCACCCGCTCTNCCNATCGGTGAAGAGGCGGCCACCGTCACACGTCTCGATCATGTCGTGATCGGGACTCAAGACCCTGATCATGCGCTCTCGTTCTACGGGGAGGGTCTCGGTATCCATCTTGCGTTGGATCGGACGTTTGAGTCTCGGGGGATCCGTCTGCTCTTCTTCAGACTCGGGGGTACGACGCTCGAATTCAGTGCACCCATTCGGGAGGGCGCAGAGCTTTCGGAAGGAAGCGAAAAGACCGATCGTCTCTGGGGCCTGGCCTATCAGGTCCCCGATGCGGANCGAGCATGGTCCCGCTTGCAGGAGGCCGGGTTCNAGACCACGGAGGTTCGTCCGGGTCACAAGGCGGGGACTCGTGTCTTGACCGTGAAGTCACCCTCTTTGGGCATCCCGACCCTGGTCATCGAACCGTCCGCCTAGTCGCTCCGACCTTCCGTTTTATCGGTGGGCTCTCATGCCTTCCACCCGGATTCGAGGATCTAGGGTCCGGGGTAGTAGGCGGTCCAGACGAGGGCGTCGAGGACGGTGGTCTGGAGATTGAAGGCGAGTATTCCAGCAAGAGCCAGCCAGAAGAAGACCGGGTGTCCCTCTCGGCGGAGACGCACAATCGCGTAGAGAAGGCCCAGGGATCCGATGGCGGTCAGGGTCAGNACGAGCCGGATCATGAGCCAGAGAAAGAGNCCCGGNGCGNTGATCATNGNGAAGGTCAGAGGNAGCCACAGNGCCGACGGAGCGAGCACGAGCAGGTAGAACCNATTGATCAGCGAAAACCGGATGGGACCCTGCGTGTTCAGTTTCNCCGGNTCGACCTGGAGCAGGAGATAGCCGGTAAAGAAGAAGTAGCCGCCGGCCGCGGTCAACATCGATGTCGTATAGAGGGACCGCATGCTGTCCGGAATCCCGCCCCAGATTTCGCCTCGCGTCTCCGGGAAGCTCAAAAGCCCCCATGCGTAGCTTGCTAGAACGGCGATGCCACCTACGATGTTCAAGGCGACCATGGCTTTTCGGCTGCTCATCTGAATTCCCTCCGGTGAGTGGCGGAGTGTGGGCCGGGTGGCATCGGGATTCAAGAGCTACTTGAGCTTCGTACTATTCCAGGATTCTTTCCATGAGTATCTTCTGGGCTGAAAAGGCAGGCTCGCCGTGGATCGGTTGCCAATTTCCGTCTTCGCGGAGTGACCAAGAGTGTAGATTGTCCGCCAGATTCAGGCTGAGGATATCCTCTATTCTTGCTTTCAGATGTGGATCACCTACTGGGACGAGGGTTTCTACGCGCTCCGTCAGATTTCTAGGCATGAGGTCAGCGGAGCCGATCAGGTAGTCAGGACCGCGCTCGTCGCTTCCGAAGCGGTAGATCCTGGAGTGTTCGAGAAATCCACCGAGAATCGAGCGAACACGAATTCGATCCGAGAGGCCTGGGACTCCCGGCTTCAGGCCGCAAACACTCCGTATGATCAAGTCGATCTCGACACCGGCTTGCGAAGCCGCATAGAGCTCGTTGATTATTTCCGGGTCCGAAAGATTGTTTACCTTGATCACGATTCGGCCATCGGGCAGATCGCTTTCGCGATGAATCAGGGCGATGAGTTTCTGGCGCAGCGAGTGTGGGGCCACCAACAGCTTTCGATAGGCCGGGACCTTGCTGATGCCAGTCAGGTGATTGAAAAGATTCGTCAGATCTTCCCCGATGGTCTCGGATGCTGTGAGCAGTCCAACATCTTCATATATGCGCGCTGTTACGGGATGATAGTTGCCGGTTCCCAGGTGGGAGTAGCGCCGGATCCGCTTACCTTCCTGCCGGACCACCAAGGTGATTTTGGCATGCGCCTTCAGGCCGACCAGACCGTACACAACATGAACACCGGCACGTTCCAGGGACTGAGCCCATTCAATGTTTGAGCTCTCATCGAATCGCGCCTTGAGTTCGACGAGCGTGACCACTTGTTTTCCTGTTGCCGCTGCCCTGGTGAGCGCTCTGAATATCGCAGTTTCCGGTCCTGAACTCCGATAAAGCGTGTGCTTGATGGTCAGTACATTGGGATCATCGGCTGCTTGCTCGAGGAAGGCGGTGACGGATGAATCAAATGATTCATAGGGGTGATGCAGCAGAATGTCCTGAGAACGCATGACCTCAAAGATGGAATTGCTGACCCCGCCTACTTTTGAGAGGGCTTTGGCTCTTCGCGGTCGCCAAGGTTCGGATTTCAAGTCGGGTCGAGCGAGCTTGTAGAGTTCCCAGAGATATGTGAAATCCAGGGGGCCGTTGAGCGCGTAGGTGTCCCGGCCATCCAGTTCGAGTTCCGCGTTCAGTAGAGAGCTTGTCTCGTGGGCCACGTCTCTCGATATTTCAAGACGAACGGCAGGGCTCGACAAGCGTTTCTGAAGAAGACCTGCATTCATGGCTTCGCGGAGGTCGTCCGCTTCATCCAGATCGGGGTCGATGACGGCATCTCGAGTCAGTCTGAAAGGGCTCCGACTGGAAATCTCCATTCCGGGAAAGAGGAGGTGCAAGTGGGAGTCGATCAGTTCTTCCACGCGAACAAAGAGGCGCCCCTCTTCCACGGTCTGGAGTCTGGGCAAAAGAGTGGGAACCTTCACCCGCGCAAACCGGAGTTGTTTTTCATCCTTGTTGTACAGAAGGACGGCTAGATTGAGTGACAGGTTTGAGATGTAGGGGAAAGGGTGTGCGGGATCTACAGCGAGGGGTGTGAGTACGGGGAAGATCTCTCGTTCGAAATGCCGGCGCAGATCCAGTCTTTGGCTCTGCGTGAGCTCATCCAGTCCCACGATCCGGATATCTTTTTCCTGTAGCTCAGGGATGACAGACTTGGAGTAGATCGAATACGCCGACTCGTATTGACCGAGGACGATTTCATGAATTCGGTCGAGTTGATCGCCCGCGGAGAGTCCGTCTATAGAAAGTCCTTCAAGTCCGGAATCAATCTGGGCTTTGAGGCCTGCCACGCGAATCTGGAAGAATTCGTCCAGATTCGAACTGAAAATGGCTAGAAACTTGGCCCGTTCCAGGACGGGCAGTCGAATGTCTGAAGCCATTTCAAGAACGCGACTTTCGAACTGCAAGCGTGAAATTTCACGGTTGAAGTACTTGTTGCGTTGACCCTGGGCTTCAGAGTCGGCTTGAAAGGGTTCCGGTCGAATTTGTGGCTCGGGCACGGGGATCTTTTCTGGATGAGGGGGGACTCGACACAATATCGAACATCGCTTGAGGAAGCCAAGATCTCGCCGGATCCTGCAGAAAGTATGTTCCAGGGCGGGTTGTGTGGCTTTCTCGCGCGCGGGGGGGGCCTCAGAGCCTGCGGAGCCCCCGGTCTGTGACCTGGGAGAGAAGAACGCCTTCTCGCAGGCCCCAATCCGAAAAGGTCAATTCCTTCAGCCCGACTTCTTTCAGGACAGTCAGGAGGACGAGGCATCCCACGGGCAGGATGTCGGCTCTCCGGGCACGCATTCCTGGCATGGCAAGGCGTTTCTTGTGCGTAAAACCGACCAGTGTCCGGTTCAGATCCTTGAGGTCTCCGAGATCCACGGTGAGAATTTCATCCTCTTCCAACTCGCAGCCGAACTGCTGCATTGAGAAGAGTTGTGCCAAGGCTCGGGCCGTCCCGCCCGCCACGACGGCCTTACTGACCTTGGCGGCTTCTATTTTCTTGGCATACGGGGCGAGTTCCTGCTTTACGCGTCGGCGGATCTCTCGTTGTTCCTCTTGCGGGATCGGGTCTTCGGAGACCAGTTCATGATTCAGGCGGACAGCCCCCAGCGGGAGCGTGCAGGCCAGGTCAATGGACTGCCGGTCGCCGATTGTCACCTCAAGGCTGCCTCCTCCCAAATCAATCCCGAAGATCAGGTCGGACTTGAAGTCAACGCGCTCCTGAATCGCTCGAAAAAAAATCTTCGCCTCTTCGCGCCCGGAGAGCACGCGCACGGGAGCTCCAAGAGTTCTGCCGAGGCTGGCCACCCAACGGTTCCCGTTTCGTGCTTCTCGTAGGGCCGATGTGGCGATCGGGTACAGGATGGGATCGCCTTCCTGCCTCATGATTTCGACGACCTCCGAAGCGGTCTCCAGGGCCTTGCGGCCCATCTTGGGCGAAATCTGCCCTCCCTGATTGATCGAGGCACGACCCAGGCGAAGGGGCCACCGTTTCTGGCGAACGGGAATGATGTCGCCCCGGTCGGTGACATCGGCGATCAACAGGTTGAATGACGTACTCCCCATGTCGAGGACGCCAGCGCGAGTGGTCTTGTGACTTTTTTTACTGGATCTATCGGACAAGAGCGATCGAACTTTCTAGAGGAGTGACCAATGTATATCACGCTCTCTTTGATCCGTAAGTGGGACGTGGCCTGTTTTTTGAAGAGCCAGACTGTTTTCTGATTGAACGATGCGCTGATTCCTGCTTGCTTTGTTCAAGCGCTCCAGTCCGTGTTGTGTGTCAATACGGAGTCAGAACCGTGGCTAGAAATTTACGCTTGCACCCATCGTGATGATCGTGTCATTGCTCTGGGGTACGGTTCCGTCGGCCAGGGGCACCGGGTCGCCGATGCGTTGCCAGTTGACCGTGGCGGTCAGGCTCAGGTATTTCGTGATATCGACATCGAGTTTGGCAATGACCTGTTGGTCCACGTTGCTAGTGGACGGAATGGCCAGAGTGAGGCCGTAACTGGCGGTCAGTGTGATGTCACTGGTGATGTCGTATTCCAGGTTGGTCTTCAATCCAAGAGCGAAACTCTCGAATTCCGTACTCTGGTTTTGCGTCGAAGAAATGGATTCCTGGAGTTCATACAGAGCAGTNCCGTTGACGGTCCAGGAAAACTTCTTCTCATCGAAGAGNTGGTATCCAATGCCCGCCCCGGGNCNNANTCGTAGATCGATATTCTGGAATTNATCGGAGTAGTATTCAAAGCTGGCGGGGATCAGGTAGAAGCGGTCGTAGATGAAGAGTTCGCTCTGGAAATTGAGCTGCTGATTATTGACGTTGGTTACATTGTTTGAAGACCCGAGGTTTCCGATGTAGTTGAATCGCAAACCCAGGAAAGCGCCTTTGCGATGCAAGTCGGCCTGCAGGTTTGCGGTGGTCTGCTCGGTGTTTCCCGATGTAGTGGAGAGACCCGCGGTGATGGAACCCGACCAGAGCTTCCACTCATTGTGATCTCCCACGACCAGGGACAGCAGTTCCTGTCGCGGATAACGCAGTTCACCTGCGGCTGTTTGGATGATGACTTCTTTGGCTGTGATATGACCGATCCCGATCACCACCCGTCTCTCTGTGAAGACGAAGGTATTGACCGCCGATGAATAGGTTTGGACGACATCCTCCATGTCCAGGGTCAGGTCATCGAACTGACTGCTGTCAAAATCCATCTTGTCGCTGCGGATTCCCTGGATGTCGCCCTTGAGCCATTCGCCACTGGTCAGCTCCACCCATTCCCATTTGGCGGGTCGATCATTCGGGGGGTACCAGCGTGGCGCACCGTTCTTGAAGACCGGCATGTTGTTGGCATCGATTCCCGCAGCTTTTTCCGCCTGGGTATCGGGTAGCGAAACGGTCTTTTCGTCAGCGTCACCCTTTCCGCTCGCTGGATCAAGGGCGATCAGGAAACTGACCTGCACCAGGAGAAGCCATCTTCCGAGGCCGTACATCTTCATCGACGACCGGGATCCTCAACGCCGTAGATACGGGCCATCGACTGAGAGACGAGCCCCGTGACAGGCATGCTCACTCCGATCTTCCGGGCTAGCTGCAACGCCCAGGCGAGATCCTTTTCGGCGACGTTCATGAAGCCTCGCATCGCATTTTGAAGAGGTTCACCTTTGCTGATCTCGTCCGGGAGTGACTGGCTCTGCAAGAAGGCGGACATCAGCGGAGTGATCTGCCCATTGGACTTTCCGGCCTCTTCCAGGACTTCTCGCGGGAGCCCGATGGCCTCAGCCAGTGCGAAGGATTCGGAAGCTGCGGCCCACTGTATGTAGGTGATGACGTTCAAGCACAGTTTGAGTTTGGCTCCGCTTCCGACATCGCCCGCATGGATTATGCGCACAGATGTACAATCCAGAAGCGGTCGGGCTTTTTCGAGTGCTTCCGAGTCGCCGCCCACCATGAAGGTCAACTCTTTACTCTGGGCTCGAGCCGCACCACCCGTCACGCAAGCATCCAACAGGGCGACATCCTGCTCCGCCGCCTTGGCGGCCAGTTCCGCTGCGGTCTGGGGCAGTATGGTGCTGTGAACGAGGATGACGCTCCCCGGGCGGGCTCCGGACAGGATTCCGTTTTCTCCCGTGATGACGGTGCGAACGTGCTCGTCTTCGGGGACACAGATGCCGATCAAATCCGCATTCTCGGCGACTTGACGAGGCGAAGAGGCAGCTCGGGCACCCCCTTCCACCAAGGTATTCATCTGGGCTTCGTCTACGTCATAGACGGTGGTTTCAAACCCGGAAGGGGCATAGTGGGCCGCGATGGGCCCGCCCTGGTTGCCAAGACCAATGAATCCGACGCGCAGTGTCATTGTGCATGCTCCCCAGCTCACGAGTTGAAGGTCTTGAGGCTATCCAATTCGGATTGCAGGCGCTATTCAAATGGCATAGCGTGCTGTTTCGGCGACGTGCATTTCCGACTTCCGCTGCAAAACCCAGACGATTCCCATCGAACCGAGGTCCATCAGGGTGCTNATCCATNATCTCCGTCCCATCCTCCCGGCTTCTCGAATGGGGTGCTGAACCCGAGATGACGACGGCGNGAAGTGTAATCGTAACCGGTTCATCTTCAGGAATCGGAGCGGCCACGGCCGAAGCATTCGGNCGNAAAGGCTACCGGGTCGTACTTGGAGCCCGTCGGGAAGACCGTTTGGCCAACGTCGTGGGGAGNATNGAAAAGGCGGGGGGAGAGGCCTTTGCCCATCGTCTCGATGTCAGCGANACGGANTCCATCGACGCGTTCGTGGAAGCGGCGACCCGGAAGTTCGGGCCACCCGATGTGTTGATCAACAATGCGGGCCTCAATCGGTCTGCGCTCGCTGCGGAGGCCACGGACGAGGATCTGCGTGAGGATGTGGAAGTCAATCTTCTCGGCCCCATGTTTCTTACGCGCCGAGTCCTGCCNGCCATGATCGAGAGGCGGTCCGGCGATGTGGTNTTTGTGGGTTCNGACAGTGCCGTGAGGCCACGCACATATCAGGGCGCCTATTCGGCCGCCAAGGCTGGCTTGGAGATTTTTTCTCGGGTGGTCGANATGGAGACGGAAGGAACGGGCGTGCGCTCCATGCTGATTCGTGTGGGGCCCACGGGAAGTGAATTCGGTTCCCAGATGCCCCAGGACAAACTTCCCGAGATTCTTGAATCGTGGAAATATTGGGGCGCCCTGCGGCATCTGCACTGGATGCCGGCCGAGGCGGTCGCGGCGGCGATNGTNCGTGCCGTGGAGGTTCCGGTGGATGAGCTCTACCAGACGGTCGTCGAAGTCCAGCCGGGCGGTCGAAGTCGGGATTTTGAAGAATAGAAAGAGCACCGCGCGTGCTCGGAGGAATCAGACAATGGAATATGATGGAATCAAGGGCAAAGTGGCTGTGGTCACCGGATCCGGCGGTGGAATCGGTGAAGCCTATGCGAAGGGGCTGGCCGCCCAGGGAGCGCACGTGGTGGTGGCCGAGATCAAGGAGGACGACGGAGAGCGAGTCGCCCGGGAGATCCGGGAGCAGGGCGGTGAAGCCATGTTCGCCGCAGTGGATGTNGGNTCGGAAGCATCCACGNTGGCCCTCGCCGAAGAGGTCAAAGGCGCACTGGGTGGNATTGATCTCCTGGTCAACAACGCGGCGATTTTCGGTGATATGAAAATGGATTCATTGATCGGGATCGACTACGAGTACTACCAGCACTTCATGAACGTCAACATGAATGGCGCGCTTCTCATGACCCGGGCCTGTCACCGTTCGATGAAGGAACGGGGGGGCGGTGCTGTGGTGAANCAGTCTTCGACGGCCGCGTGGATGGGCGTGGGNTTCTACGGNCTGGCCAAGTTGGGCATCAACGGGGTCACTCATTGTCTTGCACGAGAGTTGGGGGCTTCTGGGATTCGTGTGAATGCCATTGCGCCTGGGCCGACCCAGACCGAAGCNCTTCAGAAGACGGCGGGTGACTACGCACAGCAGATGGTGGCTCAGTTGCCGCTGGGTCGTCTGGGCAATCCGTCCGACCTGGTCGATACNTGTTTGTTCTTGTTGTCCGATGGTGCGGGGTGGTTGACCGGCCAGATCATCAATGTCGACGGGGGTCAGATCACCCGACCCTAGCGGGGGCGGNCTGGTNGANTGTGGAAGATGGATTCGACNGNTTTNGTTCGANCAGAAGGAGAAGTGAGAATGNCTGCGTTCCCGCGCGATGAATTGGAGGAAATGGTCCGCCGCTGGGTGGCCGGCAATGACGAAGCCGGTCGCACAGGGGACTGGAGCCAGATGTCACAGTTCTATACGGAAGACGCGATCTACACCTGGAACAACGGCGCCAAATGGGAATTCGTCGCCAGGGGGCGTACCGAGATCCACGAATGGGTCTTCGGGACGGAGATGGCGGGCCTCGAGCACTGGGTCTACCCCTACGTGCGAACCCTCATCGACGATCAGAAGGGTGAAGTGCTCGGCCTCTGGAGGCAGGTGGCGCCGGATCGTGATCCGGAAGGGGTTCCCTACGAGATCGCGGGGACCGGTGGTTCCTGGTTCCGTTATGCCGGTGATTTCAAGTGGAGTTGGCAGAGGGACTTCTTTGATCACATCAANGCCGGAGCCGTNTTTGGAGAGATGGCCCAGAACNATCACCTGGCTCCNAAGATGCTCGAGCGGATCCAGAAGGGNTCGAAAATGCCCGGNTGGACGCGACGATCNGAATTNGACTGGTACCAGACCCTCACCGATCGAGAGGANGAGTAGTTCTCTANGNTCGATTCAGTCGAGCCCGGCNCGTACATCGGCGATCTTCATGACTCGNACCGCGGGTTGGGGATGNGCATCGGTCCTGACCCAGCGTAGAGCCATGACTCCGTGATCGTGACCTGCGGTGTCGATCCAGTTGGCCTCTTTTGCATCGCCCGCCGCTTCTTCGTGAGANACGATCANNCGNAAGGAGCCATCCTCCCGGTAGAGNGCGTGTCCACTATTGACATGGACATTGCGGTTCTGGAAGTCGAGNGATTCNGCCCAGATGTTGGCCAGTTGGAAATTCCAGTAGTGGCAATTCGGTGGGGTGGCGTCGATCACAAGCGCTTCGTCTTCAGCCAGTTTCCATTGCCCCAGCCACATGCGTATNTTGGGGTCGCCNCCCATGACNCGATGNTTTTCCAGGTCGGGAAGATGGAAGTCNTTGACGGGTGCCNTTTGCANGAATTCNACCACCCAGTCNGCGAACCATTGAGCGCACCCGATGGCATACATGGCTGAACCCATGAGTCCGCCCTGGACTTTNTCTGGATCCAGGGGGGGCGGGGCGCCCTCGCTTTGCAGGCACTCGATCTCGGCTTCAACGGATTTTTCATGATTGCGATCGAGAAAGGTCTGCCGGATGAGGATCTGTCGAGTGTGCTCCGTCATTTGCAGCCAGTTTCCGGGCTGCTCCTTCTGGCTCACGAGAATCTCGAAGTATCCGTCCTCGTCCAGTTGAAGTTCCGAGTCGTTGAGATGGCCGGCTCCTCCCGTGATCTTGTCTCGAGCGGCGAAGTTCTGGTTCTGGGCCGCGAAACTCAGATAGTGGATGGTCTCACGCTTGCCGCGGATCCGGTAGTCGAGATTCGGGTTGACCGAAGCACTGACATAGTAGTTGTCGGGATTGTCCAGCCCCATTCGGACACCATCGGGCATGGGGCGGAAGATCGGATATTCAGGCCCCGGATTCTCCATGAAGGAGAAGAGCCCGGCTCGGAGGAGTCGACCGAGGTATCGAAGCCCCTCTCCCCGGTCGAAGACCGAGGTCTCGAGATCTTCTCTCAGCAGCACGTCACCGGCTTTCTTGAGCAGGTCGCAGAATTCAGACCAGGCCTCGGCATTTTGGACTTTTTCGATGGCGCTTGATGACATAGGGGATCTCACCTCGGGTTGAGTGGAATATCGGATTAGGATAACAGCATCCGCCGAGGCAGGGTAGAATTCCAGAGCGGGTGTGGGGCTACGTGGACCGTCTGTTGGGAATGGAGGAGCCGAGAGTGGATGTCGAAAGTCTGATTTCAGGATTGACGCTGGAAGAGAAGTCTCTTCTCACTGCGGGCGCGGACATGTGGACGACCCCGGCCATTGAAAGGCTGGGGATCCCGAAGATTCGGGTCACCGACGGTCCCAACGGAGCCAGAGGCGCTTCACTGCTCGGTCTGGGGGATACGACGGCGGCTTGCATTCCTTGCGGTTCGGCTCTCGGCTCGACCTGGAATCCAGACCTGATCGAACGTGTGGGTTCCATGCTGGGAGAAGAAGCCATCACCAAGGCGGCTCGTGTTCTTCTTGCACCGACGATCAATCTGCATCGTTCTCCACTGGGGGGGCGGAATTTCGAATGCTACTCGGAAGACCCGTTGCTTTCCGGAAAGATTGCGGCTGCTTTTGTACGTGGAGTCCAATCGCGGGGAGTGGCGACCACGGCGAAGCATTTCGTAGCCAACGATGCGGAATTCGAACGTCGAACCATCAGTTCTGTTGTGGATGCACGGACTCTGCGTGAAATCTATCTCTTGCCCTTCGAACTCGCGGTCAAGGAGGGGGGGACGTTGGGAATCATGACTGCGTACAATCGTCTCAACGGTGAGTTCTGTGCCGAGCACCAGACTCTGCTGACCCGGATCTTGCGAGAAGAATGGGGCTTTGAGGGTTTTGTCGTGACGGACTGGTTTTCCGCCGGTTCGACAGAGGGCTGCGCTCAGGCAGGCCTCGATCTACAGATGCCTGGACCCGGAAGATATTTCGGAGCTGCTCTGGCCGAGGCTGTAAAAGAGGGCCGGGTTGAAGAGTCCGTCCTTGACGATCAGGTGCGCCGGATGCTGGGGGTCTGGGATCGCATAGGCGCACTCGATGAAGTGATCGAGGGCGAAGAGCAGAGCGTGGATCGCCCGGAGCATCGCGTGATTGCAAGAGAAGCGGCTGCGGATTCCATGGTGCTCCTCAAGAATGAAGGCGTACTTCCTTTCAAGCGGGAAGGCTTGCGCAAGCTGGCCGTGATTGGACCCAATGCAGACCGTGCGCAGATCATGGGAGGTGGCTCTGCGGCTCTCAAGGCCCACTATCGTATCACCCCCATCGAAGCCCTGAGCGAGAAGCTTGGCTCCGATGTGGAGATCACGTATGCAAGAGGCTGCTGGACAGAGAAGACCACGCCCGCCATCTCGGCCAAGGATTTGACAGGGCCTTCGGGTGAAGCGGGCCTGGAGGTGGAGGTCTATCCCAATCTTGATCGCTCGGGATCACCGACCTTGAGGCGATCTGGAAGCGGTTCGCAACTCCTCTATTTCGGCCCGCCTTCCCCAGAGTTCAAACCGGGCTCGTTCTCTTTTGTGGCGCGCGGGAGTTATCTCCCCACGGAATCGGGGGTCTATACCTTGACTCTCATGCAGGCGGGGCGCGCACGGATCTTCATTGATGGAGACTGTGTGCTCGATGGNGTNTCGGATCCGCCGCCTCCCGGCAAGGACTACTTTTCCATGGTCAGCCAGGAAATGGAAGCTTCGGTCCGCCTGGAAGAAGGGCGTTCTGTGGAACTGGAGATCGAGTACTCGGGTGAAACGGCCGTGGTTCTCCACGGTGTGAAATTGGGTCTTCGTCCGCCGCTTGATGTNGATCTGATGGCTCAGGCGGAAGAAGTNGCTCGCGAAGCGGACGCCGTTGTGGTGATCGTGGGCACGAATGCCGATTGGGAAACGGAGGGCCATGATCGAGACACCATCGATCTTCCGGGTGATCAGGATGAATTGATCCGNAGGGTCTCGGCCGCCAACCCGAATACCGCCATTTGTGTCAACGCGGGAGCGCCTATCAGCATGGGTTGGGCTCCTGATGTGGCGGCTCTCCTCCAGATCTGGTTCGGGGGTCAGGAAATGGCGAATGCTCTTGCGGACGTTCTCTTCGGGNACGCCGAGCCGGGGGGGCGTCTGCCGACAAGCTTCCCGCTTCGGTTGGAGCACAATCCTTCTTTTGGAAANTTCCCNGGTGAGAANTCTGANCTGCATTACGGGGAAGGNCTGCTGNTCGGTTACCGCTGGTATTCGACTCGCAGGCTGCCAGTCCGTTTTCCCTTTGGACATGGGCTTTCGTACTCCCGCTTCAAGATCGATGCTCCGCGGGTTTCCTCGAGCCAGTTTGCGGCNGGCGATCGGCTCAGACTTGAAATCGATGTCACCAATACTGGAGACTGCCGGGGCTCTGAAGTGGTGCAATGCTACGTGTCCTCACTTGAGGCGCGGCTCTTCCGTCCCGAACGGGAACTGCGGGCCTTTCAGAAGGTCACGCTTGACCCGGGAGAGAAGACCACGGTGGAGATCGAGTTGGGAGATCGCGCTTTCGCCTATTGGGACCCGGCCGATGTGACGTATCCGGAGCTTTCTTCTCGTGGATCGGCGGCGGTTCCCGCCGGAATGGGAGCGCCTCATCGCNTGGAGGAGGGCTGGTATCTCGACGCGGGAAGGCACGATATCTTGATCGGACGTTCTTCGGAAGACACGCCTCATCGTGTGCCCATCGAAGTCAAGGAAGACGCGGGTCCGTTTGCTCCCTGAACGGTCCGCTTCAGGGTAGCTGGGCCTGGAAGAATCGGATGACGTTCTCACCCATGACCATGCGGATCTCTTNNTCACTCATGCCCTGGTCGAGCATGGTCTGTGTCAGGATGGCGAGATCGCTCGCATCAAAAGCGACTTTCGTGGCTCCGTCGTAGTCCGATCCCAAGGCAATGTNCTGAGCGCCAANCAGATCAATCCCGTATTGAATGGCGCGAACCACGCCTTCAGGACTGTAGTCGCAGACGGCGCCGTCCCAGAAGCCCACGCCAATCAAGGCTCCGTGTTCCGCCAGTTCTCGCATGAGCGAGTCGTCTAGGTTACGACCTTCATCGCAGACTCCCCTGAAGCCACCGTGGGAAAGAATCACGGGACTTTCGATGATGGCCATCACATCGCGAACCATCTGGGGCGAGGCGTGAGCGACATCAAGGGTCATGCCTCGCCGATCGGCTTCGAGGACGACGGCNCGGCCGAAATCCGTGAGCCCNTCNCCGGACTCNCCATGGAGAGAGCCGCCCAGCCGGTTATCAAAGAAGTGGGTGAGNCCNACGACCCGAAGTCCAAGTTCATCCAGCACTTCGAGATTTTCGAGATTTCCTTCGAGAGCATGGGCGCCTTCGATTCCGAATATTCCGCCCACCCAGGGCTTGCCCTCCCTTCGGCCGGCCAGGAGGGACTCGAGGTCTTCCCGGTTCCGGATCACCTGGAATTCGGATCCGGCTCGAGTATCCCAGTCCGCCAGTTTTCCGGCTTGATAGAGGGCGCGNGCCANGGGACTGGTCCAGGTTTCGTGAGGCCAGCCCTGGGCGATGGTGAGATAGAGAAGNGTGTCCGTGTCGGCGGAATTCTGCTCGTAATTCTGTCCGGAGGGACTCTGGGTGACGGCGGTCAGGACCTGAAGAGCGACGCCGCCCTCCTGGAGCCGAGGGAGNTCGGTGTGTCCCCGGCCTTCCTCGACAAGCCAGTCTCTTTCCCAGAGCAGGGGGTCGGCGTGAAGGTCGGCTACGGGNATGGAGTCGTGGAGGGCGCGCGCTCGTTCGTCGATGACCCACTCAGGGTGGTCATCCACTCGATTGATGAGTCCCTCGACGAAAGCGGGCAGGAACTGTTCATAGATCCAGAAAAGAGCGATGANAAGAAGGAGCAAGACGACCCAAAGGCGTCCTCTCCTCATTCGGTTCGTGCCTCTTCGGTCTCTCGGGTCTTGAGNACATCCNCAAGCGCATTTTCAACTCGCTTGATCTCCTTTTCCTCGGCACCGGCCTTCCGGAGCTGCTCCAGGTATTCGGTGAGGCCGTGCTCGAGACTGACCAGTTTTTCCTTTAGAGCGGCTGCGTCCGCCTTGTCGAAAGCCAGGCGGTCAGCTCGGTCCTCGGTTTCTTCTTTGTGTCGTTTCGAAGCGGCGACTCGGGATTCTTCCGGGATGATCTTTTGATCCTTGTCCATCGGCCTCTGGTTCATGATCGTGGGCGAGGCGATTTCGATCCCGGATTCGTGCAGAACATCAAGTACATTCCCATTCAATCGGGACATGACGCTCAGTCNTCGACTCACGTCCTGGAGGATCCCCGAAACCTGATAGACCACGGAGTGGTTTTCCAGTTTTCGAACGAGGACAAAGGGATCGGAAAGTTCGGATCGTGTTGCCGCTTCCTGGAGCAGGGCTTCGACCTTTTTCCGGTCCACATCGTAGCCGAGTGAAACTTCTGTTTGTATGAGGGTTCCGGAATCCTGAACCACCCTCACGGGATGGCTGGCCAGGAACATATTGGGGATGGACGTCAGGTCCCGGCTCGGCGTCTGGATTTCCACGCGGAAGAGCCCTCGCTCGCTTACGCGACCTTCAAGATCTTCAACGAAGAGGTAATCACCCGTTTGTATGTTCTTGACTGAGCGCAGCATGAGCCCAGCCATGATATTCCCCAGAAAGCTCGTGGAGGCGAGGGCGATGGCACCGGAAAGAAGCAATCCAGAAAGGCTCAGGAGTTGTCGTCTGTCTTCCGGTTCGATGGGCAAGGACAGGATGACCGCAGCAAAGCCGAGGATGCCGATGCAGACCAGGATGATTTGTCGCCCGAGGGACTCCTGCCTCGCAAAGGCGGGACGATTCCGGAAAAGAATCAGCCGCGTGAGGGCGAGAGTCGCCGCCACGATGAAGAGGGTCGCGAGAGTCGGGAGTAGCGTGATGGAGGCGGCAAAGATCTCTTGCCAATCAATCTGCATGGTCGAGATGGTATCAGACGTGAACTCGATTGGCGTTTCCCGACTCCGGGCAACTCCATGCCGACCCTCGCTCCGATTGTATACGGCCCAATTGATATCCGTGTCGACCTATGGCTAGAATAGGGGGGAGCCCAAAGGATTATTCTGTGCGTGTTCATACACTCTTTCGCGAGACCTGGCTGCCGACGGACCGAGCGACGGCCTTTGATTTCTTCTGCAGCCCTTTCAATCTGGAACGGATCACTCCGCCGGAACTCTCCTTCAAGGTGGTAGAGCCTCCACAAGGTGATATCGGTGAGGGGTCGGAAATCGGTTACCGACTCCACCTGTGGGGTTTGGGATTCAAGTGGCGATCCGTGATTCGGGATTGGGAGCCCGGATATGGGTTCTCGGATCAAGCGCTGAAAAGCCCTTATCGTTTCTGGCTCCATGAACACAGGCTGAGCGATCGAGAAGACGGGACCTGGATGACAGACAAGGTTTCCTACAGTCTGCCTCTGCAACCCTTGGGAGAGATATCCCATTTTCTTGTGCGCCGGCAATTGGAGCGCATCTTTGATTTTCGCGAGGAGACCATCCAGTCGATTTTTTCAGGAGAGGGCGACTCGTAACGAGCCCGAAGCGATTTGCCCACCTCCCCGTAAGGGAACTGGGATTCCATCATCTGAGATAGGTTGATCTCGGTTCCACCAGACCCAGGGGAGGGGCTTCTCCGGATGTCCTCAGGACGAATTGCCATCGATCGTGAAGCGGACTGGCCTCGTCTGGCCTTGCAGGGGTTCCTGGCTCTTTGCATGCTTGTTCCGGTGACCTTGCCCGTGCCTGTCTTGCGGGTCCTGGTCCACGAGCGCTTTGGCGTCTCGGAGTTCGAAACCTCCCTCTTCATGTCGATCAACATGTTGGGTGCAGTTCTGGCGGCCCCCCTGGTGGGCTCTTTCGCGGACCGCTGGGGCCAGCGGCGGACGATCCTGCTCTGGGCTCTTGTCCTGGATGCTCTTTGCTTTTTCCTCCTGATGAGTCCCGTTCCGTTTCCCGTTTTCATGGGTATCCGATTTATAGAGGGTGCCGCTCACATCACGGCTCTTTCCATGCTTCTCTCCATTGCTTCGACCAGTGTTTCTCCCGATCACCGAGGTCGGGCTTTGGGAATCGTGGGAGCCGGTCTTCTTCTGGGTGTAGCCCTGGGCGCACCGATTGGAGGGATGCTCGGGCATACGGATCCGCTTCGACCCCTTCTGGCAGGAGGGGTGCTCCTGGTCGTGACCATGGCCATCGCCTTTGCGTTTCTAAGGGATTCAGATCTGAGGGAAGACCCGGAAGAGCCGGTTTCTGGAGGACTCATGCGGGCTTTGCGGACTGAGCCCCGCATTGTCGTCCCGCTTCTTTTCGCTTTCGCGGATCGTTTTACTGTGGGCTTCTATACCACGACGTTCAGCCTCTTCTTGAGTCGTGTTTACGGCCTTGGCCCCCAACAGATCGGACTCCTGATCGCGGCCTTCATGCTGCCTTTTGCTGTTCTTTCTTATCCATTTGGAATACTTTCTGAAAAGACCTCCAGGGTGGGCCTGCTCGCTGTCGGGAGTCTGCTTTACGGGCTCGGTACGGCAAGCCTTGTACTCTGGAGTCCGGCGCAGCTCCCCTTCGTCATGGCGGCCATAGGGATATCGGCCGCCGTCATGTTTGTTCCCACCATGGTGCTCACGACGGAATATGCGTCCGATGAATTGCGGTCCACTGCCCTCAGTGCCTTCAATGCGGCAGGAAGCCTGGGTTTCATTGTGGGGCCTGTCGTCGGAGGACTGATCAGTCAGTCCTTCGGGAGTGACGAAGAGTGGCTTGCGGGGTATCGTGCCGCATTCGGGGTGGCGGGCGGCTTTGAAATCGTTCTGGTCTTCCTGGCTCTGCCTTTTCTCAGGGTGGGGCGGAAATAGTGTCCAGGCATAACGACTAAAAGGGACACGGGTGCCCTTCAGGCCCGTGGCGGTCAAGAACACTTGCAAGAGAGAAGAATGCCGAACTTCTATGTGCGCGGCCTGTGCGCCGTGGTTGGCGCGTCAAGCCGACGTCCCCTTGTGACAATTGCGCTCGCCTTTCTCCTGACGATGATGGCGGGTGTCTACTCTTTCAAGACGATCCATATCAATTCCGATGATTCGGCCTTGATCAGTCAGACGGAGCCCTTCAGACAGCACTATCAATCCTTCATTGATGCCTTTCCCCAATTCGACGAAACGGCCCTGATCGTACTCACCTCGGATTCCATCGATCGGGCAGACAAAGGGGCTGAGCGTCTGACGGGGGCTCTGGAGCAGCGTGATGACCTGATTGAAACACTCTACTCGCCTTCCGCGGACCCGTTTTTTGAAGACCATGCTCTGCTCTACCTCGACGAGGTCGATCTTCAGGACGTCATCGAGCGGCTCGCTGAGGCGCAGCCTGCGCTTACGGCGCTGGCTGAAGATCCGAGTCTACGCGGCCTTTTTGACCAGTTGGAACTGTCGGTCTCGGAGTTGCGCGAGGGAGAAGAACTGCCATCGGGCTTTTCGCGCATGGCCGACCGGGTTTCAGAGATCACCGAGGATCTCGTGGCCGGTCAGCCCCACACGATCAGTTGGGCCGACGAATTCCTGGGAGAGGAGGGCAAGGTCTATCGGATCATTGTCGTCCAGGGCCGAAAGAATTTCGACGAATCGATTTCAACCGAAACCATGATGGACGAGATCCGGAGAACGGCTGCGGATCTGGGAATTACTGAAGAGAATGGCGTCCAACTCCGAATGACCGGAATGGTGCCGCTGGCTCATGATGAATTGGTCGGTCTGCAGAGCGGCCTCTTCCTGGCGGGGCTGATCTCGACCTTCTTGCTGACCCTCATCCTGGGTTTCGGCGTACGGTCTCTTCGCATCATTCTTTCGACCTTTGTCACGCTGGTCGCGAGCCTTACCTGGGCTGCCGCGTGGGCGATGCTCTCCGTCGGAGAGTTCAACATCATTTCTGCTGCCTTTGCCGTCTTGCTGATCGGTCTGGGGGTTGATTTCGCCATCCATATCGGGCTTCGGTATGAAGAAGAGTGTCGAATCGATCAGGATCGTTGGCAGGCCTTGCAGCGCTCCACTCGGGCTGTAGGAAGCTCTGTTTCCTTGTGTGCGGTGACCTCAGCCATCGGGTTTCTGGCTTTCATTCCAACCCCATTTCCCGGCCTGGCCGCGTTGGGCGTGATTGCCGGTGGCGGCATGTTGATCTCCCTGGTGGCCAGTTTCACGATTTTTCCGGCCATGCTGGCCGCCATGCGACCTCCGACTCGTCAGCACAAGGATACAGAGCCGCTTCTTTCGAAGTTGAACCCTTTCATCGAGAAATACCGAGGCCGGATCCTCCTGGTCACGGCCCTGGTTGCGATTCCAGCGCTCGGGCTTTCGACCCAGATGCATTTTGATTTCAACACTCTCTCCATGCGGGATCCGGACTCCGAGTCCCTTCGAACGCTCCGAGAACTCCAGGAAGAAAAGATCGTCACCGATTACTCGGCCACCATCCTGGCAGCCGATCTGGAGAGTGCGGAGGCTGTCGCGGCGCGTCTGGAGGCTTTGCCAGAGGTTTCAGAGGCTCGACCGCCGAGTTACTTCGTTCCCGGAGATCAGGAAAACAAGCTCTACATGATCGAGGATGCTGCTTTCTTCCTTGAACCGGTCCTCTATCCCCCTCCGCCCATGGATCCCCCCTCTGCGGCAGGAAGACTGGCGGCGCTGGAAGCGCTGAGGGAATCGCTTTTGGATCTTCCGCCGGCTCCCGATGAAGGCGCGGCCTACCAAAGTGCTTTGCGATTGGGGAGAGCGCTGGATGCATTGGCTCGGCAAGGAGATCCATCAGCGGGAGCCGCTGAACTCGAGAGTCTGGTCATCAATGATCTGGAGGAGCGCATCGAGTGGCTGAAGCGAGCCATGCGCGTGGGGCCTGTGACTTTTTCCGACCTCCCCGAGGCTCATCGGGCGCGCAGCATCTCGTCGGACGGTCGGGCTCGTGTGGTCGCTCTTCCCGTGGAAGATGTACGAAACACGGCTGCGCTTGAGCAGTTTGTCCAGGCCGTGACACGCTTGGATCCAACGGCCACAGGCCGACCCGTCGTCGAGGCCGGGATCGGAGGACTGGTGGTCTTCACCTTCCAACTTGCCATCGGATTGGCGCTTCTGGCTGTGGGCGTGATCCTGTTCCTGGCCCTTCGAAACCTGGTGGGTGTGATCCTGATCCTTCTTCCCATTGTGCTTGCGGCTCTTGTCACCATCGCGACCGGGGTCGTGTTTGATCTGCCATTCAATTTGACCAATGTCGTGGTGATTCCCATGATCATGGGGTTGGGGGTCGACAACGGGATCCATGTCTACATGCGCTATCGAGAGGGCGCATCGGTAGCGACCATGATGGATTCCAGCACGCCGCGCTCTGTCCTGATCAGTGCCCTTACGACGCTGGCCGCCTTCGGTTCGCTTGCGGTGTCAGGGCACCGGGGCCTTCACAGCATGGGGGTACTGCTTTCGGTGGCGTTGCTTTGCGTCATCCTGGGGACGCTCGTGGTGCTCCCCGCCATGTTGTCCCTGCTTGATTCCCGTAACTCCGGTCGCTCTGAAAGCTAGCTCGACTCGTTTCGGTTCAGTCCGAGAATGGTGGTCAGGGCATGGCTGAGGGTGATGCCAGCCATCACGAGTATGACGGCCCAACCCGCGGCGACTCCGCCCACGTAGGTACAGAAGAGACTGCCTAGTGCCACGGCTCCGATGGCGATCCAATCCGCCTTGGCGGTGGAGTGTCCCAGGAGTCTGAAGAGAATGGGGCGGCTGGTAAAGACGGAGTTGGTGAAGAAGGCGATGCTGAGGATCCCCACGGCAGAAAACGAGCCCTGTATCATCCAGGCGATGAGGAGGCTCATGCAGAGGAGGATGGGGAAGAAGTCGCTGATGTGGTCTTTCAGTCGCCAAGCGGCGGTCGCCAGGGTCATCAGGGCCTGTCCCATGACCCCAAGCCCGATCAAGGTTGCGATGGTGGGGCCGCCCGAGAAGATCTCGCTGAGAAAGAGGCTGTGGCCAAAGAGAGCCACCAGGATGTAGAGGCCACTGACCGCGGTATTGCCCTCGATATCGGCAATGCGGCCCATGCGGAAGACGCCGGTGTAGCGCAGTTCAAGCTGAACCCCGAAGAAGGCCAATGTGCCCGCTGCGAAGACAAGCAGGGTCAGGAGCGGACCGAGNCCCACGGCCGCACAGGCGCCCAGGACCACGAAGCCGTTGTTGAGGGTATCCAGCCAGTGATCCAGGAACTCACCGAGAGGAGAGCTTTGCTCCGTGCGTCGTGCATGCGCTCCGTCCATGTTGTCCAGTGACACGTACGCAAAAACGAGCACCGCGGCCATCAGCATGGCGAAGGTNGATTCGTTGAGGAACAACGCCAGCAGGAAGGACAAGGCACAGCAGAGTGTGGACAGAAGNGTNAGGCTGTTGGGTGACCAGGANGCNGGAATGANCTCCAGCAGNGGGTTCCAGATCCAGCGCTGGTAGTACGGTCTCAGGATCGAGTCNTGCGAGCTCTCGTATGCATAGTCGGGNTGGGCCAACTTGGTTTCNNNCTCATCCTCAGAAGTTCAGGNTGACAAGATAGGTCTAGAAAATCGGAGTCGCCTCGACTGGNCGCTCAAAACCGACGAANGCCTTCAATTTTCGAAAGATTCCGGATCTACCTCGGGCAGGTAGTCGGCGAAGCTCTGNCCATAGATCTCCCAGACCGTGACAAAAAGTGCGGCCATGATGGGTCCGACTACCAGACCGGTGGCGCCGAAGAGGAGAAGGCCGCCCAGGGTAGAGAGCATGATGAGGAGATCCGACATCTGGGTATCCCTTCCAACCAGTCGGGGACGCAGGACGTTGTCCACCGATCCGACGANNGCCGTACACCAGAGTGTGAGNCCGATGGCTGCNGAGACCTGTCCGTTGAAATANAGCCAGATCGCAGTGGGGATCCAGATGAGGGCTGTGCCGATGCCNGGGATGATCGAAAGGACGGCCATGACGGTTCCCCAGAAGGCCGCNCCCTGGATCCCAATGACNGCGAAGGCTGCACCGGCCATGGCTCCTTGTACGATCCCGATGACCAGGCTGCCTTTGAGNGTNGCCTTNGTGACGGTGACGAACTTCCCNACCATCCTCAACTCGTCTTCGCTCTTCAAGGGGACGTAGTAGAGGATCTTGGCGAGCATNCCCNGNCCNTCGCGCAAGAAGAAGAACATGGANTAGAGCATGATGAACAAGGAGAGAAGGAAGGTGGCTGTGCCTCGCGTNAGAGAGGCGAGGGTTTCGAAGATGAACTGGCCCATCATGGNGGTGATTTCACCGACCCGGGAGTAGATCTCCTTCTCGTAGGGCAGGAGNAAGTGGGGCAGTTCAAACGAAGTCTTCAGGCTCCCGGTCGAATTCGTCGCAATGCGTTGCTGTATCCAGGGTCGGATGGTGTCGCTGACTTCAAGNGCCTGACCGGCNACNACNCCNAGNAANAGGATCAANGGGGCAATGATCACGAACAGGATNACCAGGAGCGTNACGGTCGANGCCAGAGTGACTCGGCCGCCCATCCATTGGATGAACTTCTGATGAAGCGGTCGNCAGAGACCCGTGAATATGGCGGCCAGGAGGACAGGGGTGATGAATCTCCAGACCATGGCCAGGAATGCGGCCGATATCGCTGCGACCAGNATGAGCAGGAAGCCCAGCCGGAATCGTTCGCCACTCTCGCTCTCGTTGGTCATCTCTTCTTCCTGACGTATGAAGCGTCCCAGCGAGATGATAGAGGATGCGGCCAATAGTCAAAGAGGCACGCAATCAGGGCGCCCAGGCGGTGTTCATGGGCGGCCTATGGCCGGGAGAAACGCCAAGCCCCTCCCGCCATCGTCGGCGGGAGGGGCTTGGAGATCCATTCTTCGCCGGAATTCAGCTTTGCAGATCGTTTTCGAGCTGATCGACGAGTTCGGAGAGCTCCTTCGGAAGGCGGTCGCCGAACTGGGCGAAGTATTCGCGAATCAACGGCAGTTCCTGAAGCCATCCATCGTGGTTNACACCNAGGAGTTCNTCAAGATCCTCNGCATCGAGATCAAGNCCTTCAAGGTCGAGTGAATCCNNGGTCGGGAGGCTGCCNATGGGTGTTTCGATGGCNTTTGCGGTTCCGTTGCAGCGGTCGAAGATCCATTTCAGAACCCGGCTGTTTTCGCCGAAGCCAGGCCACAGGAAGTCCTGTCCGGCGCTCTTGCGGAACCAGTTTACGTAGTAGACCCGGGGTAGTTTGGCGCCTTCACGCTCGCCCATCTTGAGCCAGTGTCCCCAGTAGTCGGCCATGTTGTATCCGCAGAAGGGGAGCATGGCCATGGGGTCTCGGCGCAGTTCACCGATCTTGCCCGCGGCCGCGGCTGTCTTCTCGCTGCTGATGATGGAGCCCATGAAGGTTCCATGCTTCCAGTCGCGTGCCTCGGAGACAAGCGGNACCACCGTAGCCCGACGACCCCCGAAGAGGATGGCACTGATGGGGACCCCGTCGGGGTTTTCCCATTCACTGGCAATCACGGGGCATTGCGAGGCGTTGGCTGTGAAGCGCGCATTGGGATGAGCCGCGGTGGAGTCCGACTGGGAGTTCCACTCGTTGTTGCGCCAGTCTGTGAGGGACTCGGGAGCGTCGGAGGTCATTTCTTCCCACCAGACGTCTCCTTCCGGTGTAAGCCCGCAGTTCGTGAAGATGGAGTTCTTGTCCAACGTCATCATGGCATTCGGGTTGGAATTCATATTCGTTCCCGGTGCGACACCGAAGAACCCGGCTTCTGGATTGATGGCGTAGAGACGGCCATCATCGCCGAATTTCATCCAGGCAATATCGTCGCCGATGGTTTCGACCTTCCAGCCTTCTACGGTGGGGTTGAGCATGGCGAGGTTCGTCTTGCCGCATGCACTCGGAAAGGCAGCGCACACGTACTTCACTTCGTTTTCAGGCGAAGTGAGTTTGAGGATCAGCATATGCTCGGCCAGCCAACCCTCGTCCCGGGCCATGGCTGAAGCGATGCGCAGCGCAAAGCATTTCTTGCCCAGGAGTGCATTTCCTCCATAGCCCGAACCGTATGACCAGATCTCGCGGTCTTCGGGAAAGTGCACGATGTATTTGTTTTCTCCATCGCACGGCCAGGGAACATCGGCTTGACCTTCGGCCAGGGGGTGTCCCACGGAATGCATGCAGGGAACGAAATTGCCGTCTTCCCCGAGTACGTCCAGGACGGCCTGACCCATCCGAGTCATGATGCGCATGTTGGCCACCACATAGGGGGAGTCCGAGAGCTGGACCCCGATGTGCGCAATGTGCGAGCCGAGCGGGCCCATGCTGAAAGGCACCACGTACATGGTGCGGCCTCGCATGCAGCCTTGGAAAAGGCCTGTCAGTTTTCCCCTCATTTCATCGGGGTCGGCCCAGTTGTTGTTCGGGCCAGCATCTTCTTCCGTCGCGGAGCAGATGAAGGTGCGGTCTTCGACCCGGGCTACGTCCGCAGGATCAGACCGGACAAGATATGAATTCGGTCGAAGCTCTTCGTTCAATCGCAGAGCCGTTCCCGAGTCCAGCATCAACTGGAACATCTCGTTGTATTCGGCTTCGGATCCATCGCACCACCGGATTTGATCCGGTTCGCAGAGTGCGGCCATTTCTTCGACCCAGGCTTGCAATTTTTTGTGGGAAGTCATTGAGACCTCTCTCCTACTTGAATGTTCTGCTCAGAAAGGTCCACTCCGTGGACTCTCTCTGGCTGATCCAACTAAAAAAGGAAGCGCCTCCGGCCGATCTTCTCTTTAAAGCTTCGACGACCCGAGTGCTCCCAAGACCCTGAAATTATCATGAAATGCGGAGCGGGGAAAACCACAATCGGTGCATCGTTCCGGTGCACCAAGGGCTTCCCCAGAAGGGCCCTGTGCATTTTCCCCGGGGATAGGAGCGAGCCAGAGTCCCGGCTTCGCCTGGCCTTTCAGCCTGCGGATTTCGGGCGCTTGTGAAGAGGCCCAGCGGGCAGCCGGCCGTCGAGGTCCGTAAAACCGTACAGATCGGCCACATCACGTGAAATCAGCGCCTGGCCGGTGTGCCGGTGACGCTCGGGATCGGAGGCCACCGCCGCCACAGCCCGGCCGGTGAAACGGAGGGATTCGGCCTTTGTGAAATCCAATCCGGGAATTTGCTGCTGAGCGGCCTCGTTGCGCTCGGTCAGGACCAACCCGGGCCAGAAGGAGACCACCGTCACGCCATGCTCTTTGAGTTCGTGGGCTGCGTCGGCGGTCAATCGGTCCAGGGCTGCTTTGCCCACCCCATAGGCGACATGCCACGCGTATTCGCGGGCCCCGGACGAACTGATATTGGCGATCAGTCCTCTTCCTTGTGGCACCATCCGACGAGCGGCTTCCGCCGCGGCCACGTAGGCGGAGCGGGTTCCCACATCGAACATGTCGTCCCAGTTGGAGAGGGGGACCTCCCAGAAGGGCTTTCCTGATGTGAGTTCTTTGGGAATCAGGAATGCATTGTTGACGAGGATATCGAGCCGACTTTCCTCCTCTTCCAACTGCTGGAAGATCCGGGCTACGGATTCATCGTCTCGATGGTCGCAGACAAGGCCCACCGCCTCACCGCCGCTCTGGTTGATTTCGTCTGCGGTGGCTGTGACTGTACCCGGACTGGGTGGATGGCTTTCTGAAAGGCTTCGGCCTGTCAGGTAGACCTTGGCACCGGCTGCGGCGAGTTCCAGCGCGCAGCCCCTTCCAATCCCGCGAGAGCCTCCAGTGACCAGGGCGACCTGCCCTTGGAGGGGCTTCATGACCCCTGTTCCTCGTCCACGATCTTCTTGGCCGCCTCTTCGACACGGGTCCCGTCAAAGAAGTTCGGATTGAGGGACGTATAGAACCGAACGGGATTGGTCAGGACGAACTCCTCGAACTGGGATTCGTCGAGGATTTCATTTTCAATCAGTTCGTAGGCTTCCGGAAGGATGTGTTTCATCTCCGGTACATCCCAATGGCCCATGTCGGAGCTGAACATGGCACGGAGCTGGGCCCCCATGGGATTGATCCGCTTGTCGAAGGCCCAAGCCGTCAGAGGATCATCGGCCTCGCAGCCAAAGTAGAAGCGGGGAACGAAGAGATCGTAGATGTCTTCGGCCTTCTCGATCTCGCACGCTTCGTATTCGTCAAGGAAGGGGGGCGGGGGTTCCAGTCGGGTCAGGGAATCGACCACGGCTTCGGACTTCGCCTGCATGCGGGCGTTTCCGTACTTGTCGAAGAGCTCCGACATCAACTCCCGGTCGATCTTGGCCGGATCGTATTGATGGATCGTCTCTGCGTTTCGTTTTTCCCAATGTGAGACCAGTCCTGCGAAGAGTTCACACGCCCACCCTACGCCGCCCTCGAGCAACCCGAAGGAAATCTCCGGAAAGCGGCGGGTGACACCACCCAGGAAGATGGATCGACAGAAGGCTTCCATGCTGGCTCCAAAGGAGCCGATGTGGTTGGCCACATAGCTGGAAATAGAGCGGCGACTTCCCCATCCCATTCCAGGTGTGTGGGAGGCGGGGACGACACGCAGGTCGATACAGCGTTGCCAGAAGGGGTCGTAGTCGTACTCGCTGTCCAACCCCAAGGTATCCAGACGCTCTCCGGAACCCGAGCCCCAGTTTGGAGATCGAGGGTCGTCGCTGACGGCCTCGCCGATGGGGCGGTGCACGACGCCGTTGATCATGATGGCCTTCATGCCGAGTTCGCCGACTGCGTGTTCGAGTTCGGCAATGCCTTCATCGGGCGTGTGGGTCGGAATCATGGCGACGGGGGTCATTCGGTCGCCGTATACACCATAGAGTTCCTTGTGGTAGACGTTGAGCGCACGACAGGCGATTTGCCGGAGCTCTGCATCCCGGATGGACGAAGTCGTCAGGGTCCGGCTGGGGTAGAGAACCGAAAAGTCGATCCCGAACTCATCGAGTCGTTCATAAAGGAGTTGCGGGAGGTGTGCGGTGGCCCGATCCAGGGTGTTGGCCGCGGGGAGTGTCCACCACGGCGGTCGTGTAGCCCATGTGCTTCGACGTTCGCTTTCTTCCAGTGCACTCCAGGGTCGAAGGACCGTATCGTCGTAATCCAGTCCTCCGGCCGCTTCAAAGCGAGCCGCCAGGTCACCGCCTCCGAGATCCTTGACGAAATCGAGGAAGAAGTCCTTCATGACGGGCGCAGTTTCAATCCAGTGACCATCGGCATCCACGACCGGATGGCCTATCTCGGCGCGCAGTTCGCTGGCGTTTCCGTAGTCTTCGCTCATGATTCCCTTCCTTCGAGAGCGGCCTCTCGGATGCTCTCATCATTGTGTTCAAAACGGGCCCGATACGCGGCTTCTGCGATTCGGGGCATAAGGGTCTGGATCTGCTCGGGTTCCACGCATTGGGCCGCACCGGCGGCTCCGGCTCTTCGGAGCATGGGGGCCAGGCGGTTCTGGATGCAGTCGAGCGCAAAGCTCAGAGGGTCGCCCTGGGCGATGGGGTCGATGTGGATCATCTGATTCGTCTTTCCGGCCCACCCTATATAGTGGTAATGGGGGTCTTCATCGAAACAATCGAATCGGATGCATTCAAGCATTTCGCCTCCCTCGTTTCCGTAGACGTGTAGGGAAACGCCTCGGTCCTCCACCACGACTTCGGCTCCTGTTTCATCACCCTGGGCTTCCTGGGTAGAGCTGGCGGCTGCAATGGCATCGTCGAGCAGGCGGTACTCGACTCCGATCCGGATCCCGCCGGCATCAAAATAGAGGGTCTGATCATCCAGGGGCGCGATGGGCATCACGTTGTAGTGGGTTACGCCTCTTTCGTCCGGCATGGACTTCTCCTCGCTCCCGGAATGGGGAAGGTGGTTGCTTTCTTGTTCTACTCGATTCCCAGGACTTTCAGGGCATTTTCTCGCAGGAATTTGGGCCAGACGTGGTCCCGGAAGGGAACCGAAGGCATGTCCTCGAAGATTCTTTCAAGAGACAGACCCATGGGGAAGTAACCCGCATAGAGGATCTTGTCTGCGCCCCGGGTGTTGGCGTAATTGACGATGGACTCAGGATAGTACTTGGGAGCAAAGGCACTGGTCGAATAGTAGAGGTTCGGCCATTTCAGCATGAGTTTGACCGCGAGGTCGTCCCAGGGTTCGGCCCCGTGTCGCATCACGAATTTGAGTTCCGGGAAGAACCACATGACTTCATCGATCAGTTCGACGTGCTGACACGCCATGGGGATGCGAGGGCCCGGGACACCGACGCAGCAGAAGATCGGAATATCCAGTTCTACGCACTTGGCATAGACGGGGTAGAAGCGTTTGTCGTTGATGGGGACTTGAGGCACACAGCCGGCGGGAAAGGCACCGACTGCCTTGATGTCGAACTCTTCATGAAGTCGTACGATGTTCCGCACATCTTCCATTCCGTTATTGGGTTCAGTCGAGCAGGAAGCAATAAAGCGATCCGGGTGTTGTTGCATGGCAGTCCTGGCGACTTCGTCTGTCAGGGAAACGCCGATCAGTGCTCTTTCGATGTTGTATGCATCCATCTGCTCCAACGTGTACTTGATCCGGTCGCCGAGATTGGAAAATGTCGGGACATCCTTGAACATGTATTCCACGGGAAAGTCAAAGCTCTCCAGGCTCTGTTTGTCGCGAAAGAGCGGTCGCATGAAGTCGTAGCTTCGTTTGGCCTCTTCACTCGGAAGTCCGAGCATGAGATCGATGATCGGGAGATCGGTCGGCATCGTCATGGCATTTCCTTCGTCCTGGAGGCGCCCGAACCGGTTCGGTCTACGGGAGCGTCTATACAGATCCTGATATTTCGTTCGATCGTACAAGAGAACGCGTTGGCTGAGTCTGTCGATTGTACAATTTTTTTCAGATGATTTTGGGTCTTCAGGCTATCTCTGGCCGTGATCATTTCGCAGGGACTGTGCGGTTTGCGGGGGTAGGTGGCTTTAGTCTCTATAATCATGCTTCAAATCAGGTGCGGGTGGACTAGAATCAGAACAGTTGTCCCATATCCAGGCTGTGTGAGGAGGAGAAAAAGTGGATCTCGATTACAGGGCATTTGATGCCGATCACCACTATTACGAGGCCGAGGATGCCTTCATCCGCCACGTGGACCGACGCATGCAGGAAAGATGCATGTCGTGGGCCGAGGTATCGGGTCGTAAGCGCCTGATGGTCGGGGGTCGACTCAATCGGTTCATCCCCAATCCGACTTTTGATCCGGTGGCCAAACCCGGTTCTCTCGATAATTTCTTCCGGGGCAAGAACCCGGAAGGCAAGGACATCCGGGAACTCTTCGGTCAACTCGAGCCGATCTCGCCTGCCTATCGCGACCGGAATGCCCGCTTGAAGCAACTTGATCAACAAGGCATTGAGGGTGCCTTCTTCTTTCCGACTCTCGGAGTCGGTATGCAGGAGAGTCTTCGGCACGATCCCGAGGCGGCCTCGGCGGCTTTCACGGGTTTCAATCGTTGGCTTGAGGAAGACTGGGGCTATGCATTTGAAGACAGGATCTTCACTGCGCCCTACATCAGTTTGATGGATGCGGACTGGGCCGAGAAGGAGTTGGAATCCCTTCTTGAGCGAGGCGCGCGCCTGATCTCCATGGTTCCGGGTCCGGTTCCCGTGGGTGACGGCAGCATGTCGGTGGCCGACCCTGTTTTTGATGGCTTCTGGGCTCGTATCAGTGAGGCCCGGATTCCGGTGGCCTTTCATGCGGGTGATTCGGGTTATCGGAAATTTACCCACGAGGCCTGGGGAGGGTCCCGCGAATTCCGTGCCTTCGCGTTCAATCCGATCATCACCTGCCTCTCGCCGGAACCCATTCACGACACTTTCGCGGCGCTGATCTGTCACGGTCTTTTTGATCGACACCCGGGAGTCCGGGTGGCCAGCATTGAATGCGGGAGTAACTGGGTGATCGATCTCGCTCGACGATTCAAGAAGGCCTATGGCCAGATGCCCACCGCCTTCAAGCGGGATCCCATGGAAACGCTTCGAGAGCATTGCTCCGTCGCGCCTTATTACGAAGACGATATCCAGGCTCTCCGTGAGATCATCGGGACTGAGAGCATTCTCTTTGGTTCCGATTTTCCGCATGCCGAGGGATTGGCTGATCCCATGTCCTTTCTCTCCGAGTTGGATGGATTTTCACCGGAAGAAGTGCGGATGGTCATGCGTGAAAACAGTTATTCGCTCCTGGATAGAAGCTAGCCCCACCTTTTCACCCCAGAGATGACTGGAGGAGAACCTTCGATGCGACCGCTTGCTGGACTTCGGGTCATTGACCTCGCTGATGAGAAAGGAGAGCTTTGCGGACGCCTGCTCTCTGATCTGGGGGCCGATGTGCTCCGGTTGGAGCCACTCGAGGGTGCCCGGTCACGGAATCTGCCCCCCTTCGCGCCGGATGGGAAGACCAGTCTCTACTTTGGCTTCCGGAATGCGGGCAAGCGGGGGGCCACGGTCGATCTGGAGACAGCGGAAGGTCGAGAGAGTCTTCTGGGCCTGTTGGCTGATGCGGACATCCTGATCGAATCCTTTGCTCCGGGCTATCTGGCGGGCCTTGGGATTTCGCCCGACAGCCTGATGGAACTCCACCCGCATCTGGTCATTACATCGATCAGTGATTTCGGGCAGACGGGTCCCTATGCGGAGTATGTCGGCACGGACATGGTGGGCGTGGCCATGGGTGGGATGATGTATCGCGCCGGAATCCGCACGAAACCTCCGGTCGCGGTTCCCGGAAGTTTTGCGTATGACGTAGTGGGAGGCTCGGCTGCGCAAGGAACGTTGCTGGCCTTCTGGAAGCGCATTCGCACCGGTCGTGGACAGCATGTGGACGTGTCGGTGATGGAGGCGGTCGCCAACCTGACAGATTGGTCCCTTCCCAATTTCTCGCTCAATCCGGGTATCGGAGAGAGGGCGGGAGCCGGGATCTATACCCTCTATCGCTGTGCGGATGGTTTCATCCGGATGATCATCCTGCCTCCCAAACATTGGCAGACCCTGCTCGATTGGGTGGGGAATCCGGAAGAGCTGATGAACCCGGACTATACGCAGTTCATCAATCGCTTGATGAATATGGACAAGATCGTTCCTGTGCTTGAGGGCTTCTTTCGGGACAAGAAGAAGATCGATGTCGCCTGTGAGGCTCAGCGGCGAGGCATCCCAGCTACACCGCTGCTGAAGCCATCGGAAGTGATGGCCAACGTGCATGCCCGCGGTCGGGGAACCTTCATGGAGTGCTCCATGGGAGAAGGTGTCACTGCGGATATTCCTTCGGGCTTCTTTACCTGTGATGAAGAGCGAGTGGGTCCGGTGGGGGGGGCGCCGGTTCGGAGCGCTGATTCCAGTTCGGGCTTTGAGGCTTCCCCGGAGAGGTCGTCTCTTGAGGCTCTCTTTGATCACCCCGCCGATGAACCCGAGGGCGGCTATCCCCTGCGTGGAGTGCGGGTTGTGGATTGCGGTGTGGGTGCCGTGGGTGTGGAGGCGGCTCGGATCCTGGCCGAATACGGAGCCGAAGTCATCAAGATCGAAAGTGCGACGGCGCCCGATTTCATTCGTGTGATCATGAGCAGCTACATGAACCCGTCTTTTGCTTCCTCCAGTCGTTCAAAGAGGAGTTTTGGCGTCAATCTCAATGATGAACGAGGTCGTGAACTCGTGCGTCAACTGGTGCGGGAGTCTGATGTCTTCATTGAAAACAATGGGACCGGTACGACCGAGCGGTTGGGGTTTGGTGCAGAAGCCCTTCGTGAAATGAATCCGCGCATCATCAGCTTTTCGAGTCAGATGGCCGGTTCCTATGGTCCTTGGAAGGATTGGATCGGCTATGGACCGAATACCCACCCCCTGAGTGGTTTGCAATATCTCTGGAACTATCCCGAAGATGAAGCGCAGCCCGCTGGCTCGACGGCTGTGTATCCGGACCACTTTGTGGGGCGGTTGGGTCCCGTAGCCATTCTGGCGGGTTTGATCGGCCGCGCTCGAACGGGCAAGGGCTGTCATAGCGACGCGGCCCAGTTCGAGACCGCCATCGGTCTGCTCGGAGATCTGTTTGCCAAGGAAAGCCTTGAGCCCGATAGCGTTCGGCCCGTGGGCAATACCAGCGAGCGTGGAGTTCCGTGGGGTTGCTATCGCTGTGCGGACGACGATGTCGAAGAGTGGTGCGTGATCAACGTGCGAAATGATGAGGACTGGCAGGGCCTGATCCGGGCCATGGGAAATCCCGATTGGGCGATGGACTCCCGTTTTGCGACGGCTTCGGGGCGTGTTTCCGAAGCGTCCGGAATCGACGGAAATCTGGAGACGTGGACGCGTACGAAATCACCACGAGAAGTCATGGAGCGGTGTCAGGCAGAGTCCGTGCCATGCGGTATCGTGGCTCATCCCGGACACCACATGAGCGATCCCCAGATGTTGCATCGGGACTACGCGAAGCCGGTTGAGCAGCAGGAACTCAGTACGATCCTGCTGGAAGGTCCCGCGTTTCTGGGAAGTGATCTTCCCGAGGTCCTGATTCGTCAGGCTCCCTTGCTCGGTGAGCACACAAGAGAAATTGCGCAGCAATTGCTGGGGCTTTCCTTGGAGGAAGTTGAAGCGCTTGTGGCTGAGGGGGTTCTGGAGGACCCTCCCCGCGAGTACACGCCAGGCTGATCTTCTCTACGGGCGTCCGCCGAGGCGCCAAAAAAAGAGCGGACTCCTGCTCTCGGCCCCTCTCGTTCTCTTTTGGGATGTCTTGGCCAGTCGATTCGACTTTCCATACTGGCTCCACGAGGGGTATCCTATTGGCTCGCCGGGGATTCAGGGGAATAAGCCATGGAAGTACAGGCCGAGGCAGTGGATGAGAAGATCTCGGAATCATCCTCCTCAAGAAAGAAAGCAAGTCGTCGCAAATCGATCTGGCGCCCCTATCTTTTCCCCATCTTTCTGGCTCTGGCGGTCATCCTGGGTTCTCTGATCAGTTCAATCTGGATTCTTGTCAGTGAGAACAAGGCATTGGAAGATGCTGTCGCAAGCGAAACCGCTCATCTCACGGCTGAGTTGACCAAGCAACTCGACTACACGTTGCATCCGCTTTTCCAGCTTGGATGGCGATGGAATCCAACCTCTCCTGAGGCGATGAGTGAACTCCAGGCCGAAGCGCGGGGAATGATTGATTTGTCGCCGGCGACCCGATCGGTGATCTGGCTCACCCGCAAAGGCGAGTTGATTCGGGCAGTTCCAGATGGACAGCTACTCGAGGAACTCTCATCAGATCCTGGTTTTCGTCAAGAGCTGGCCGCGCGTCTCCAGAACCTTTCTGCTCGCGTGGGTGCACGGGCCATGGTCGTCCCCTTGCCTGGCAATGAGGGTCCCGGGCTGGCCGCTCTGGTTTCCGCTCAGCACCTTGGATACGAGGGAGTCTATGTTCTGGCCATCTACAATCTGGCCGAATTGCTGGGAAGTTCACTGGTCAATGACGGTGTGGGCTATGTCATCGCACTGAGTGATGAAAAGCAGCTTCTCTGGGAGAGGGAAGGCGAGCAGAGTGCCATGTCGTCCATGCAGCTTGGACGAATTTCGACGCTGGGCCTCGATTGGATTCTCACCCTGATACCGGGTCCCGAAATCGTGGCGACCTATCGCAGCAGGCTGCCCCTGGTCATCCTTATTGGAGGGTCAATTCTCGGGATTTTGCTGGGTTTGTCGATTTCAACGGGCTTTTCGAACAAGCTCCGAGCCGAGAAGCTCGCTGCGGCCAACTCGGAATTGACGCGGGAGGCCTGGCGCAGGGCTCAGGCGGAAGCCGGCGAGAAAGAGGCCAAAACCGAACTTGAGGATGTTCTCGATCAACTGCCGGTTCTGGTCTGGAGTGCGCAT